>CANJQI010000216.1 GCA_947476215.1 Betaproteobacteria bacterium | reverse complement strand
GGCGATGCTGAACGCTTCATGCTGATCATGGGTCACCAGGATGGCGGTGGCATGCTCACGCTTGAGAATATCGCGCACTTCCACGCTCAGCCGTTCGCGCAACTCGACGTCGAGGTTGGAGAACGGCTCATCGAGCAGCAGCAGTTCCGGGCGCGGCGCCAGCGCGCGGGCCAGCGCGACGCGCTGCTGCTGACCGCCCGAGAGCTCGTGCGGATATTTTCTGCCTGCATCGGGCAGGCCGATGATATCAAGCAGCTCCGCAGCACGTGCCGCGCGTTGCGGTTTGTTAACCTTATGCAGCCCGAAGGCGATATTGGCGGCGACGTTGAGATGGGGAAAGAGCGCGTAGTCCTGAAACACCATGCCCACCCGCCGCTGCTCCGCAGGAACACTCATGCCCTGGCGGCTGACCACAGCGCCATGCAGCCGGATTTCGCCATCGGCAATCGGTTCGAAGCCGGCGATGCTGCGCAGCACCGTGGTCTTGCCACAACCGCTGCCGCCCAGCAGGCAACCTATCTGCCCGCGCTCAATCTCGAACGAGATGTTGTTCAGCACACGCAGCATGCCATAGGATAGCCCGACGTTCGCGAGCGCAATGAGCGGTCCGCGTTGACTGACAGATCGTTGGAGAGCCTGACTCATGGCGGACCATTATATCGGGTGGACCGCTAATCGAGAATGTTTCTCATTGGCGATCGCGTTTGCTAAACTGGTGACGCGTTTGCCGATGCCAACCTCGATGGAATTTATCTTGCATGACTGAAATGACGATGAATGGCATCAGGCGCCTTAGAAGCGGAGCGTGGCTGCACCATGCCACGCTGCTCACGGCGATATCCACGCTGATCGCCTTGCTGGTGGCGGTGCCCGTGATCATGGTCATGGTCAACGTTTTCGCGTCCAACGAAGGCGCGTGGTCTCATCTGGCCAGCACCGTGCTGCCGGAATACATTTCCAACACCCTGTGGCTGCTGGCGGGCGTCAGCGTCATGGTCATATTCGGCGGCGTGGCGACTGCGTGGCTGGTTACCATGTGCAGGTTTCCGGGGCGGCGCTGGTTTGAATGGGCCTTGATACTGCCGCTGGCGATGCCGGCTTATATCATGGCCTACGCCTACACCGATCTACTGCAGTTCACCGGGCCGATTCAGACCTGGCTAAGGGAAATAACCGGATGGCAGGCGCGCGAATACTGGTTTCCCGAGATTCGCTCGGTAGGAGGTGCAATCACGATGCTCGGGCTGGTGCTCTACCCCTACGTGTACCTGGTGGTGCGAGCGGCATTTCTCGAACAATCCGTAGGCATAATTGAAGTCGGACGCAGTTTGGGATTGGGGTCGTGGGCCGGCTTTTTCCGAATCGCGCTGCCCCTGGCGCGACCAGCCATCGTCGCCGGAACCACGTTGGCACTGATGGAGACGCTGGCCGACTTTGGAACCGTGTCGTATTTTGCGGTCCCGACGTTTACCACCGGCATCTATCGCGCATGGCTGTCGTTGGGCGATCGCGTTGCGGCGGCTCAACTCTCCGCCACGCTGCTGGGGTTTGTATTCGCCGTGCTGCTCATCGAGCGCGTCAGCCGCGGCCGTGCGCGCTTTCACAGCACCACCGGCCGCAAACGGCCAGTGCGCCATCAATTGCGGGGTATCCCCGCCTTGACCGCCATCTTCATCTGCAGCGTGCCGCTGGTACTGGGTTTCGCGCTGCCATGCGGCATATTGATAAATATGGCGTGGGGAGACGCCAGTGTGAATCTGGGGCCGCGCTTCCTGACGCTTGCGTTCAATAGTTTTGCTTTGGCGGGCGTAACTGCAACCGTGGGCGTATTGCTGGCGCTGGCCATGGCCTACGCATTGCGTCTGCGTCCGGGTCCGCTGACGCTGGCCGCCAATCGCGTTGCGGGTCTGGGCTACGCAATACCCGGTGCGATTATCGCAATCGGCATACTCGTACCGGTTGCCAGGCTCGACAACGCGCTCGATGCGTGGATGCGCGCGCATTTCGATGTCAGCACCGGCCTGCTGCTGACCGGCAGCATAGTCGCACTGGTCTATGCCTATCTGGTGCGCTTTCTCACCGTCGCGCTGCAGACGGTGGATGCGGGGCTCACCAAGATCACGCTCAGCATGGACGATGCCGCACGCACGCTCGGCGTCGGGCCGGTCGGAACGCTGATGCGGGTGCATGGCCCGTTGATGCGGGGCAGTCTGCTCACCGCAGGCCTGCTGGTTTTTGTCGATGTGATGAAAGAGCTTCCTGCAACGATCGTCATGCGACCGTTCAATTTTGACACGCTCGCGGTGCAGGCCTACAACTACGCTGCGGATGAGCGTCTGGCCGAAGCAGCGATTCCGGCCTTGGCCATCGTCGCAGTCAGCGTGTTGCCGCTGATCGTACTGTCACGCCGCATCGCGAATACGCGCCGGCAAACCGTGCCTGACACCGGAAAGCAGGTGCTTTGACTTTTTGCGGCGCAGCGGGGATTTGCACGCTACTTATATCCCACGCGATCGAAGATCTTCTGCGCCACCGGCTGGTTTTTCCCTATCATGGCTATGTTCACGGGATCAATTTTGAATTTTCCCAAGGTCTTCAACGCCGGATTGCTGCTGTCGACGGTAACGACTACCGGCCATTCATTGTTGCCATCAGCGAAATAGAGCTGTGCCTGATCGCTGGCCAGATATTCAAGATATTTCACCGCCGCTTCCTTGTCGGGCGCGAATCTGAGCATGCCGGCCCCTGATATATTGACGTGAGTGCCGCGGTTATTCTGGTTGGGCATGATCACGCCAAGTTTATCGATCGCCCGTCTGTCCTCGGGTTTTTCCGAACGCATCAGACGCGCTATGTAGTATGTGTTGCTGATTGCGATATCGCATTCACCCGCGGCGACTGCCATCAACTGGTCGGTATCGCCGCCCTTGGGCGTGCGCGCAAGATTGGCGACCACGCCCGCTGCCCACGTTTCGGCCTTCTGCTCGCCGAGTGCGCCTATCATGGCGCCCATCAGCGACAAGTTGTAAGTGTGGCTGCCGGACCGGGTGCAGACGGTGCCTTTGAATCTCGGTGCCGCCAAGTCTTCGTAGTCGGCGATGTCACCCGCTTTGAATTTACCCTTGTTGTAGACGATGACGCGCGCACGGGTAGAAAATCCGAACCAGTTGCCCGCGGGGTCCCTTAAGCTGGCCGGAATCCGCGCTTCCAGCACCTTCGATTTGACCGGAGCAAAAAGGCCCAGTTGTTCGGCGCGCCACAGACGACCGACATCAACCGTGATGAATACGTCGGCAGGACTGTTGGCGCCTTCGTTTCTGATGCGCTCCATGAGCGCGTCTTCCCCGCCTTCGATCAAATTGACCTTGATCCCGGTCAGCTTGGTGAAATTCGCATTCAGCGCTTCATCAGTCTGGTAGTGGCGCGCGGAATAGAGGTTCAGCGCTTTGGATTGCGACCACGCCGAGGGTAGAGGAGCCAGGACGGATACCATGGCAACCACGAAAAAACGGGCCATGCCCGTCCAAAATTTACCCAAATCAGTCTTGATATACATAATTAACCTATTGAATATATTAAGTATTATTGCCAAGCGCCACACTGACTCATCGGTGCGTAATCGAGAATCATTCTTATATTAAATAAGAATGATTCTCATTTGTCAAGTGGTTATGTGCTGGTTGTCGGCATTTTGCGGCACGGCACACCCGGGCGTCGCGACCTTTTCCGCTGCAGTTGGCCCGCTACACCAGCCACGTACTCGTCACTGAAGTCTAAGAAGTATTGCAGCGGACGCAACACGCGAGACCACGTTGCGGTTACCGGACTCACGACTGCGCGGATGATCCGTAGTTACCAATGGCTTACCACGCTTGGGACCGCCATCTCAGGATGGTCGCCGTCAGTTGGCAGGCGTGCCGATGATACGGAACACCTTCTGCAACTGGTCCATATCGGATTTAATGCGCGTCACGAATTCCTGCTGCGTGCCCGGCCATGGCTCGACGCCCTGATCCATCATCTGTTTCGCCACGTCGGGGCGCTTCAGCACCTTGCTGATCTCGGTCTGCAGGCGATCCACCACGGTTTTGGGCGTGCCTGCCGGCGCGAATGCGCCTATCCATGCGTTGATGTCGTATCCGGGCAGGCCGGATTCTGCAATGGTCGGATAATTCGGCAGAATGGAGGAGCGCCGCGCCGACGTCACACCCAGGGCGCGCATACGGCCGCTTTGTATGTGGGTGAGCGCTGCGCCCACCGTCGACACGGCGGACTGCGTTTCGCCCGAGATCACCGAGGTTGCCATCTCCGCACCGCCCTTGTACGGGACGTGTATCAACTGAATGTTTGCGATCGACGCGAATAGCGCCATTTGCACGTGCAAGTTGCCGCCTTCACCATTCGATGCATAGGTAAGCTGTTTGGGGCGCGATTTCGCAAGTGCGATGAAATCTTTGACGGATTTCACCGGCAGCGCAGGATGCACGACCAGCACGCTGGGCTGTGCCGCCAACAGCGCCACCGGATCAAACGACTTCACCGTATCGTAAGGAAGCTTCTTGTAAGAAAATGCGTTGGAAAGATGCGACGTCGAATGCACCATCAGCGTGTAGCCGTCAGGCGTTGACTTGCTCACCGCTTCCGCGCCAATCACGCCCGACGCGCCGCCGCGATTTTCGACTATGAATTGCTGGCCCATGCTTTCCGTCAACTCGCGGGAGATAAAACGCGCAACAATGTCATTGCTCCCTCCCGGCGGGAATGGCACGACTACTCTGACGACCTTTGTCGGGTAAGCGGGCTGCCCGACGGCGTGTCCCGTGGCGCATGCGATGATCAATGCAACAATGCAGCGGACGCTTCGACCTGTGTGAGACATTTTTAACCTCTTTGTCAGTTGAACTTGAGCCCCGCTTCCCTGATCACTTTGCCCCATAGCGCGATTTCGTCTTTGACAGCGCGCTCGAGTTGCTCGGGTGTACTGCCGACGATCTCGATGCCGGCGTTGAAGAATCTTTCCTTCACTTCGGGCTTGTTGACCGCCCGGGCGACTTCCTGGTTGAGCCTCGCGATTACCGAGGCCGGCGTTTTAGCAGGCGCATACAGACCGTCGATCGATGTCGCTTCGTAGCCGGGAACGGTTGCCGCGACGGTCGGCACGCCCGGCAGCAGCGCGGATGGCTGCGCGCTGGTCACGGCCAGCGCTTTCATCCTTCCTGACTTAAGGTGCGGCGCAGCGGTCGGCATATTCGGAAACATGATCTGTACCTCGCCGCCGAGCAGCGCGGTCGCCGCGTTTCCGCTGCTCTTGTAATTGATGCGCATGATGTCGATGCGGGCCAGGTATTTGAGCAGCTCGGCCGACAGATGCGAGGACGATCCCAGAGTGGCCGAACCATAATTGATTTCGCCGGGCCTCGCCTTTGCGAGCGCAATCAGGTCCTTCACCGATTTCACCGGCAGCGAAGGATGCACAGTCAGGATGTTGGGGGCCGAACCGGTCAGCACGACGGGGGCGAAGTCGCGCAGCACGTCGTATGGCACTTGCTGCATCAGCGGGCCGATCGTGAAAGTGCCTCCGGCGACGAGCAATGCATAGCCATCGGGCGCCGACCTGGCAACCGCTTCCGCAGCAATCGTGCTGTTCGCGCGGTTGTCGACTACCACCGGCTGCCCGACTGCCGCCGACAGCTCCGGCGCGATCAGGCGCGCGGTGAAATCATTGCCGCCGCCGACACCTGCGGTGATGAAACGGATCGGTTTGCTGGGGAAGGCCTGGCTGGCGGCGTCGAAGGCGATCGTTGCAGCAAGCGTGCCGCAAAACAGGTAAACAGAAATTCTGGCCATGGTTCCTCCTTTTATCTTGCCGGCGATGCTGTGCGTGGTAAGGCGATAGGAAATTCGCTCTTTCTCCTATCACTACTATATCGCATATCGCTGGCCCGACAAGAGGTCCATCGTGTGATCGCGTTCACCATTCAGCGAAACACACTGGTGTTTGCTGGCAAAAGCCACGGGCTGGACCGGGTGTTGAAATCAGGCCGGGCCGTGGTCATTCGGCCATGATGTTATTGTCCTTGATCACCTTGCCAAGCCGCGCGATTTCAGACTTGATGGTTGCCGCAAACTCCGCTGACGAACTGCCGACAACTTCGGATCCGGAATTGTTGTACCGCTCCTTCACTTCCGCAAGTGCCAGTTGCCGTACGATCTCCTGGTTCAGTCGACTTATAACTGCATCGGGGGTTTTGGCAGGCGCGAAAATTCCGAACATCGCGACAGACTGATAACCCGGCACTCCCGACGCCGCTACGGTCGGCAAACCGGGAAAAAGCGCGGACGGCTGCGGGCTGGTAACCGCCAGCGCCTTCAATCGTCCGGCTTTCACATGCGGCACGATCGCGCCCGAGCCGAACATCACCTGCACCTGACCACCGAGCAGTCCGGTAATCGCAGGCCACACCCAGCCACTCGCTGACCAATTGCGCGAATACTGTCTCATGGCCCTGACCCTGTGACACGATTCCGAGCACAACCTCGACTTTTCCATCGGGAAGAACGGTGATATCCGAACGCTCGCGCGGCGCGCCGGTCGAGGTGTCCACATAGTTGGCGATGCCGATGCCGCGGCGTTTTCCCCGCTCACGGGCCTCGGCGCGCCGCGCCTCGTATTCCTGCCAATCGGCAAGTTTCAGCGCCGATTCCATTGCCGTGTGATACGCACCGCTGTCATATGTCATGCCGAACTGGTTTGCATATGGCAGTTCGGCCTCCGTCAGCAGATTGCGCCGTCGCAATTCAATGCGATCGAAGTTGCATTGGCGTGCGGCCAGATCAATCAGGCGTTCCATGACGAACATGACTTCCGGGCGACCGGCGCTGCGGTAGGCTCGGGTAGGCAATGTGTTGCTCATGGTCGCGTAGCCCTGAAAATGCGCGGCGGGCACCCGGTAAGTGCTCGACATGATGGCCAGGCCCTTCTTGAGCATGCCGAACTGGACGGTGTGCGCGCCCAGATTGATCCGGTTGGTTCCGCGCATTGCAAGAAAATTGCCAGCGGCGTCCAAGGCGAGCTCCGCGGTTACGGTCAGATCGCGGCCTTGATAGTCCGTGATGAACGCTTCGCTGCGCTCGCACGTCCACTTGACCGGACGTCCCACCCGCCGTGCGGCCACGCTTTCGGCGATGACCACCGCGACGGGTTCGCCTATGCATCTCACGGTATCCGGTGTCAGCGGATATTGCCTGGAAACGAACGGCTCAACCCCGTCGCGGTTGCCAACCTGGAGATCCGAGTGACGCGTTTCCGCAGGCTCGTGCGGTAGCGGCTTCAAACCGTCGGCGAGTAAATCCCGGCCCGTCAGTACCGTCAGCACACCAGGAATCTTGAAGGCGCGTTGAACGTCGATGTTGAGGATCCGTGCATGGGCATGCGGGGAACGCACGAAGATGGCGTATGTTTGTCCCTGCCAACGCACATCGTCGCTGAAATTGCCTTTGCCCGTAATAAGACGCAAGTCTTCTTTGCGCGGAACCGATCTTCCTATCCAGGAGTTGTTACTTGACGTCGTGGCCGGCCATGCGCGGGTTCTGGCTTTTTAGTGGGCAGGGGTTATCGGCGTAACCCCATATCTTTGCCGCCGATTTGCCATAAAAACCTCGGCCAGTTCGGGAGGTTAGCTATCAATAGCTTCTGCCATCTTGATCTTTCCAGACCACGTCCCGCCAATTTTTCACAGCGATGTGTCCGGACGGGAAGGGGATGAGCATGGCGATCGGCTTTCCAGCTTTGCCGATGATGATCTTGTGGCCCTTTTCGACCTGCGCTATCAGCGAGGAAAGGCCGCTTTGGGCTTCTGAAATATTGGTCATCTGCATGACCTATGACCCCCTGTCCTCTGATAGTCTGGTCTGGTTTTGTTGTCTCAAGTGCAATTATTGACCTTTCCCAAACTCGTGACAATGAATTTGGGCCATACTCACCCTCGCCCTCCGGGAGAGAGGGTCGGGGTGAGGGATTGAGCGTTCAAACTTTCATCTATTATGAAACGCTCAATATTTGTCGCTATAAGTGCGGCACCTAACGTAATTCGAGCTGGTAATCAATCTCTGCGCGGACACCGTTACCAGTGACTAAAGACGGCGCCCCCATTTCCGTCTGCCGGGGCGCCTCCTTCGCCCGGCCGTTCCTGGCCATCCAGCCGTCGATTTCCTCGATGTCCCGCGGACCGAGGCTGCCGCTCTGGATACGCAATACCGTGAGGTCGCGAATGTGGTCATAACGGGCCTTGGACCGGTCCGAGCGCGACTTGAACAGGCGCCGCTGCGCGATCAGCACATCCAGGATGGTGGCCACGCCCAGCTCGTAGCTCTTGTGCTGCGCGTCGAGAACTTTCTCCAGC
>CANJQI010000215.1 GCA_947476215.1 Betaproteobacteria bacterium | reverse complement strand
GCATCGGCGGGCAGCGCCGCGGCCATACTGGCGCGCGCGTTCGCGCCGGCGCTTGCCGCCGAGTTGCGGCAGCCGCTCAACATCGAATTTCATCAGGGCGAGAACAACGAATCCGGTGCGGCGCTGCTGACGCAGAGCGCGCCGGATGGTTATACGATACTCATGACCACGTTAGGCGTGCTCGCCATACGTCCCAATCTTCATCCCGAAACGCGGGCGGCAGCAGGCAGTGAATTGACGCCGGTTGCACTGGTCGCGAGGTGTCCGCTGTTGCTGGCGGTGCACCCTTCGGTTCCGGCACAGTCCGTCGATGAATTGACCCGTTACGCACGAGCGCATCCCGGAGAATTGACATTCGCGGCATCGGCGATAGGCGGTGCTCCGCACGTAGCCGCCGAGTTGTACATGAGCATGACCGGTGTGGATATGCGGCTCGCCTGTTATCAGAGCACGCACAAGCTTTTCGACGATCTCAAGGCGGGGCGGTTATCGCTGACTTTTAACAACATCATGTCGATGCTGGAACCGCTGGCGAAAGGCGAGTTTCGCGGGCTTGCCGTGACCAGCGCGAAACGCTCGGCGGCGGTGCCTGCATTGCCGACCATGGACGAAACCGGGCTCGCCGGATACGAGATTACGAATTGGCTGGGAATCGTCGCACCGCCGCGCACGGCGCCGCCCCTGGTCGCGACACTTAATTCCGCCATCATTGCGGCGCTGAATTCGGATGAGGTGACACGCAATCTCACGGCGTGCGGTATGCAGGCTGCGGGAAGTTCAGCGGCGGAATTTACGCGCTACATACACAGTGAACTTGAGCGGTGGGCGCCCATCGTGAAGGCGTGTGCGGCGCGCAAGGCGGAGTTTCGTTAGTCGGCCCGGATACCAGCATCCTTGATGACTCTCGCGAGTCGCGAAATTTCGGATTTGATGATCGCGGCGAGTTGCTCCGGTGTACTGCTGACGGCTTCAACGCCTGAATCGAGAAACTTTTGCTTAGCGTCTGCTTGGCCTAGGAAGCGCACGATTTCCTGGTTTATCCGGTGTATCGCGGCCTCCGGTGTTCTGGCCGGCGCGAATACGCCCGAGTGCGTGACCAGTTCGTAACCCGGCACCGTGGCCGACACAGTCGGCAATCCCGGCGCAACCGGTGATGGTTCCGCGGTCGTCACGGCCAGCGCACGCAATCTCCCTGACTTGAGAAATGGCGTCACTGTGCCGCCGCTGGCGAACGTAAGCTGCACGTGACCGCCGAGCAGATCGCTCATCTGTATCGATGCGCTTTTGTAGGAAATGCGTGCGATACTGACCTGTGCCATGGCTTTGAACAATTCCGGCGCCAGATGGTTGGAAGCACCTATAGCGCCCGACGCATAGTTGAGCTCGCCCGGCTTCGTTTTTGCCAGTGATATCAGATCCTTGACGGATTTCACCGGCAGTGAGGGATGCACGACGAGGATATTGGGCGCTCGCGTCACGGTCGTGATCGGAGCGAAGTCCTTCACCGCATCATACGGCGTGTTCTGCATCAGTGGCCCTACCCACAGGCTGCTGCTGGTGAGCAGCACGACGTAGCCGTCAGGTGCCGCCTGCGATACAACCTGACCCGGGATAAACCCCGCAGGACGGTTGTCGACGATGACCTGTTGCCCGAGGCTGCTGCTGATCCCCTGTGCAATCAGGCGCGAGGTGAAGTCGCTGGTGCCGCCTATGCCCGGCGTTACGATGCGTATGGGTTTAGCCGGGAACTCCTGCGCACAGCTCACGCTTGCGGTCATGACCATCAGGGCTACCGCACATAATCGTGACGCAAAGTGCGGAAACGGCATGAAATTCTCCGATGCAATATTGTATTGTTTTGTCGCTGAATGGCCGGCTGCCGATACTTAAGCGGGCGAGTTTCTGTTTTTTGATATGCTAAGCTACGGATTCATTGCCAATGCGAATTTCCGCATTCCAGGCAGTTCATTGAAGACCGATTCTAAGCATGCCTGAGGATTATAAATGACGACCCGTGATCTGCGCGTGGTATTGGTTGTGCCCGCAACCAATACCACAATGGCGCCTGAGCTGCAGGCACACTGGCCGGAGATAACGGAAATCCAGCGCGTCGGTGTGCCGCGGCCGATGCGCCCCATCGTGGTTGGGGATTTGCCGGAGTATCGCGACAATACGCTTAAAGCAGTGGCGCCGCTTGCGTCCAGCAAGCCCGACATAGTGCTCTACGGTTGTACTACAGCGGGATTTCTTTCCGGCCCCGCCGGGGACAATGATATGTGCCAAGCGCTGGCAGACGCGGTGGGCGTCCCCGCGGTAACGACGGCATCGGCCATGGTTCAGGCCTTGCGTCATGCGGGCGTGAATCGCCCTGCGATCGTGACGCCCTATCTGCAGGCGAGCAACGACGGGCTCAGACGATTCCTCTCGGCGTTGGGTATCGAGATCGCGGTTTTGGATAGTTTTTTCCTGAAGACCGCCGAAGCCTATGATCACGTCACCGAGGACCAGGTCAGGGAACTTGCACTCGCCACCGGGAAAGACCCGGTGGCGGACGGGCTCTTCATCGCGTGTACGCAGTTGCCGACCTTGGGCATACTCGATGACTTGCGTGCAAAGCTCAAGAAACCCGTATGGGGCGCGATACAGGCGACGGCGTGGGCCGGCAAGCGCGCTCTGAATTTACCGGCCTGATCGTGTTGCGCCGGCACAAAGCGGCATACAACGGGGTATGAACGCGTCGCCACCGAGGGATTTCGCCGGACATGTGTAGGGCAAGAATTAAACAATTGGATGCAGGAGAGATGTGATGACGCATGAAGAGGCGATAGTGGATGCAATAGTGATAGGTGGTGGAATCGCGGGCATGGTTGCGTCGAACCGGCTGGTGCAACTCGGCAAGACGACGTTAGTGCTCGAACAGGGCGCCGAAGCTGAATATCTGTGCAACAGCCGCTTTACGGGGGGCGCGGTGCACGTCGGATTTCGTGATCCCGTCAGCCGCACGCCTGATGAACTGCTGGCGGAAATCAACTCGCGTAGCCGCATCGCCAAACCGGAGCTTGCCGAAGCGGTTGCGCATGATGCGCGCCGGGTCATCGCGTGGCTCAGGGAGCAGGGCGTCAGGTTCGCCAAAGCCGGCGCCGAAGAATACAAGGCCTGGGTCTTGATGCCATTTCGCAGCAACAGTTACGGCCTCGACTGGCGTGGCCGCGGCGGCGATGTCGCACTGCGCACGCTGGGACAAGTGTTGCTGTCGCGCGGCGGCGTTTTGCAGCGCGGTGTGCGTGCGCTTGCCCTCGACATCACGCATCCGGATTACGTCGCGGTGGAGGCCATGGAGGGAGATCGAAAACGCCAGTATCGTGCCCGTGCGGTGGTGATCGCCGACGGCGGGTTTCAGGGTAATCCGGATCTGATCCGGAAATTCATCATGCCCAAACCGGAGGCGTTGATGCAGCGCGGTGCCGGGACGGGGCGTGGCGACGGCTTGCGCATGGCCACCGAGGTCGGCGCTGCGACGGTCGGCACGAAGCGCTTTTACGGTCATTGTCTGTCAAAAGATGCATTTGAAAATAATAAGTTATGGCCATTCCCCGTGGTCGACCCCATCGTCCATGCGGGCATCGTTATCGACGGATCGGCTAAACGTTTCGTCGACGAGGGTGAAGGCGGCGTATGGGTTGCGAACAACATCGCATGGCTCGCGGATCCCTTATCGGCGGTCGTTATTTTCGACGACGCAATCTGGCGCGGACCCGCCGCCAAGGGTGTGATGGCGCCCAATCCCAACATGATCAGTGCCGGCGGGCACATACTAGATGCGGCCACGCTGTCCGAGCTTGCGGCAGTAATCGGCGTGCCGGCCGCGGCGCTGGTGCGCACGGTCGAAGAATATAACGCCGCGTGCGCGGCCCAGACGCTGGCTCGGTTGAATCCGGTCCGCACGTCTGTTTCCGACAAACCCATGCCCATACTCAAGGCGCCGTTTCATGCTGTGCGCTTGTGCGCCGGCATCACGTTTACGATGGGTGGTGTCGCCATCGATGGTCAATCTCGCGTACTCAACGAACAGGGCAAACCGATACCGCGCCTGTTTGCGGCGGGCTGCTGCACGGGCGGGCTTGAAGGTGGTCCCACCGGTGGCTATGTCGGCGGATTGACCAAGTCGGGCGTGACTGGTCTCAGAGCCGCCGAATGCATTGCGGGCTACACCGCGTGATGACACTGAAGTAAGCGCCGCCAATGTCCGCAAGCAGCATCAAGCAAAATTCGTTTCCACGACTCCTGTCTCCGATCAAGGTGGGCAGTCAGACACTGCGTAATCGCATCGTCATGGGGTCGATGCACACGCGCCTTGAGTATGGCCAGGATGCCGTCACGAAATTGGCCGATTTTTTCGCCGAGCGCGCGCGCGGTGGCACGGCGCTGATCATCACGGGCGGTGTCGCACCGAACCTGGAAGGCCGTATCGAGCAGGAAGCGCTGACGCTGGAGCGCACCGATCAACTCGATGAGCACAGGCCTATCGCCGACGCTGTGCATGCACACGGCGCGAAGATATTTCTGCAGATACTGCATACCGGCGCTTACGGGAAACACGACGACATCGTCGGGATTTCGGAACTGCGTTCACCGATCAATCGCCGTGTTCCGCGCGTGCTGACGTCGGCGCAGGTCGAATCCACCATAGACGACTTCGTGCGCTGCGCGGAACTGGCGATTAGCGCCGGCTATGACGGCGTCGAATTCATGGGATCGGAAGGCTATTTCCTCAACCAGTGCGTCACGCTGCGCATGAATAACCGCGGCGACAAGTGGGGCGGGTCGGTCGAGAACCGCATACGCTGTCCGGTGGAAATCGTGCGGCGCACGCGCGAGCGTCTGGGCAGCGGCCCCATTGTTTCTTATCGCATGTCGGTCACAGATCTGGTTGAAAAGGGGCAAAGCGCGGATGACGTCGACACGCTGGCGCGTGCCCTCGTCGGTGCGGGGGCCGACCTGCTCAACATCGGCATTGGTTGGCATGAGTCCACAGTGCCCACCATAGGCTATGCGGTGCCGCGTGGCGCTTTCGCTTTCGCCTCCCGGCGGCTGAAAAAAATCGTCGGCGTTCCTGTTATCGCGTCCAATCGCATCAACATGCCGGATGTCGCGGAACGCATGCTGGATAACGGCGACGCGGATCTCATCTCCATGGCACGGCCGCTGCTCGCCGATCCGCATTTCGCAAGGAAAGTCATCGAGCGACGGTCCGATGAAATCAACACCTGTATCGCCTGTAATCAGGCGTGCCTGGACAACATATTTGTTGACAAGACCGCGAGTTGTCTAGTCAATCCCAGGGCGTGCCGCGAAGGCGACTTCCCGGACGGTTTTGCGGCGGTTTCGCGGCGCATCGCGGTCGTCGGCGCGGGCCCCGCCGGGATGTCGTTCGCGGTGTATGCCGCTACGCGTGGCCACAAGATCGTGCTGTTCGAATCCGGTTCCGACATCGGCGGGCAGATCAACCTCGCGCGCCAGGTACCGGCAAAATTTGAGTTCAACGAAATGCTGCGCTATTTTCGGCGCCAGCTTGAACTGCATCACATCGACCTCCGCCTGAATGCGACGGTGCATGCGGCTGATCTGCAGGGGCAGGGCTACGAAAGCGTGGTGCTGGCAACCGGCATCAAGCCGCGCACGCCGGAGATTCCCGGTATCACGCATCGCTCGGTGGTTTCCTATATCGACATTCTGTCGGGGAAAGAGGAGGCGGGTGAGCGCGTCGCGATCATAGGCACCGGCGGTATAGGCCATGACGTCGCCGATTTTCTGACGGTGCCTGGCCGTAAGCCGCAAAATATCGCGCAGTTTCTCGAGAGCTGGGGCGTAGACCCGCTGATAGGCGCGCCCGGAGGACTCAAGCCTCCGCTCACGCACAAGCCGCATCGCGCCGTGACGATGTTGCAGCGTGGCGCTGGACGCCCGGGTACGAAGCTGGGACTGACGACCGGCTGGATACTGCGCACGGAACTGCGCCGTCGCGGCGTGCAGGCGCTGTCCGGCTGCATCTATCGGTGCATAGACGATGCGGGTTTGCACTACTCGGTTGATGGTACGGATCACGTGCTTGCCGTCGATACCATCGTCGTGTGCGCCGGTCAGGAACCGAATCAGGATCTGGCGCCGTTGCTCAAAGCAAATCAGTGCGATGTGCACCTGATCGGCGGTGCGCGCTTTGCCGGCGAACTGGATGCGGTGCGGGCGATCGAGGAAGGATTACGGCTCGCGTACAGTATTTGAGATTAGCTTCGTTTCTCCGTGGACGAGTGGGCGCTGGGATCGAGCGTCACTGTGCCCTCCCACAAAGCCGGGCTCGACTCTTCGACGAAGTTTTTGAACATCAGATTGCACGCGATGCTGATGCGCTCGCGCTGGCTGTTGTTCGGCGGTACCGAATGCTTGAGCCATGCCGGGAACATGACCAGCCGCCCCGGCCTGACTTTGAACGTCAGGACATTGCCGTTGTGGCGGTTGAACTGCACGACGCGTGGCATCATCACCGACGCCTGCGGACGCGGATCCTCGAACAAAATCCGATCCTCGGCCTCGGCCTCGGGCGTCTGCAGATAATAGACGGCTGACAGGAAATTATTCGGATGGTGGTGCATCTTGTTGCGCCCGCCCGGTGGATTTATGTTCGCACGGGCGCCCATTCAGACTCAAGCTGTCATACAGCAGGCCGAACCCATCCCGCGAATTGGACGCCATAGGCTGGCGCCAGCCCACGTCGAGGCCATCGTGGCGAGAGACTCGTTGGAGCGGGAACAAGGGGTGCGATCATGAAAGTGGGCCGAATCTGGCGTAGGGTGCGCCTGCGCACCATGCAAAAAGATGTCCGGACCATTGACGCAATTACATTGGTGCGCAAGCGCACCCTACACTATGCCATTGAATCGACGACATAGAATCTTCCCAAGCTGAGCGTTTTGGCTTAAGTAAGTGCCATTCATGCTGACCGCATAATTCTGGATGGTGGGGCGGGAGTAGTCCGAAAGGGCTATTGTGGCGGAGTTGTTCGGGGTGCTAGCCTCATACCGTATGTGGAAATAGCGGTGTTTCACGGCCACGTTTCCCATATAACTTCATAACAAGGAAAATAAATCATGAAATCAGCATCAAAGGTTTGGATGGCCCTCGCCGCAGCAGGCCTGGCGGCAGCCGGTGCCGGCACGGCATACGCAGTTCCTTCGTACGGCAATCTCGCCGGCCCAGGAACTTACTTTGGCACCACGCCAACCAACGGCAACTTCAACATTGACACGGCGGGCGGTATCGAAGTGGGTCTTCGCGCCCGGGACCGCGGCACGTTCGCGCTGGTCGATGGCTCCAGTGGCACCTATACGTTTCTTAGAGGCAGTTGCGGATCTCCGGCGGCGACCCCAGGATGTTCTCTCAACAACTTCAAGGCGCGCTGGAACTACGATTTATCAGTGAATACGGCTGGCACAGGGTTGGATTTGAGCCACTTCCGTGTCCAGTTGGATTACGATAAGGATCCGACCGCGGGCGTGAGCCTGGTGTCGTTCACGGATGCATATACCCACTGGGCTGACAACGATTACGTGACCGGCGCCGTGAAGCGTCATGATGCTGGTTCAGGCCCGCTGGCCGGCGAAAATGGATTCCAGCAGTCGTCGAATCCAAGTTTTGCGGACTCAGGGTTCGCTCCCTTCAATTTCGACGCACTGGGCACGTATGACATCACGTTATCAGTTTATGATGCCGGTCTTGGGGGGGCGCTGCGCGCGAGTACGACCATTCATATAGCGGCAGTTCCGGAACCCGAAACCTATGCGATGATGCTCGCCGGTCTTGGCCTGTTGGGCTTCATGGCGCGCCGCAGGAAGCAAAAAGCAACGGAACCGGCTTGATCCGGTTCGGCAGCCTCTGTACAGAACCCCGCCACGGCGGGGTTTTTTTTAGCCTAGCGAAGGCGTGCGGCACACGTAATAGTGGGGTGTTCAGACCCGATTACCTCAGTGATTTTCGGTCTGCCACCGCTTTTTGACGCGGCGCGAATGCGCGGCAATCGCGCAGATCGGATCCAATGCGCGGATTCTGGTTGTCAACCCGGTCGTCCCGGGCTATGCATGAGACGCTTGGCCGGCCTCGCGCAACAGGCCCGCGCCGTGTTCGGTTCCGCAATTGGTTTCGCATTCCGCCAATGCAGAATTTGCGTCACAGTTTGACATTGCCTTCAGTTCTGCTGCTGCCTGCGCACTCGCGCACTCGCGCACTCCTGTGAGATCCGATGACGACCGGCCAATCCCCCGACTCCGTGCTCTACCGCTACGACTTCGACAACCTTGGTGAGGTGCCGGCCGGAACTTCAAGCGCGCGGGTTACACCGCGCCGGTTGCTATCGGGCGCGACCGCCACCACCGGCAAATCCCTTTCCATCGGCGCAGTTGTCGCCGGCAAAT
>CANJQI010000214.1 GCA_947476215.1 Betaproteobacteria bacterium | reverse complement strand
TGTCAGAAAAACGAAGGTCAAATTCCATCATTCCCCCATACTCAAACAGCGATAACAAATTCTACCCCGCGCCCACCCTGAAAGGCTTACAAATCAGATACTTCCGCTAATGGCTTCCATTAGAAATTCGAGCTAATGGAAAATCTCGGTTAAACGACAGAAGGATATTTGCACATGTCCGAAGCCCGCCGTGAGCCAGCAGGCGCGCCGGCGCAGTGTCAGTTACTGAGCACGAGGCGCGGCCCGCAATGACTCAACGCTTCGTACGCCGCTGGCTCCCCGACCCGGCTTCTCTGCGTGCCCGCCGCGGCCTGCGCTGGCTGGGTCCGCTGCTCGACCGGCCGTGGCTGTGGCACGTAAACCGCCGCGCCATCGCCAGAGGACTGGCGATCGGCATGTTCTTCGGGCTGCTGGTGCCGTTTGGGCAGGCCCTTGTGGCCGGTGCCGTGGCGGTTGGGCTGCGGGCCAATCTACCGGCCGCGGTGCTCGCGACATTCGTCTCGAATCCCCTGACGACGCCTGCCATTATCTTTGCGGCGTATCACGCCGGGTCGGCTGTGCTCGACGAAGGCACGGCGCTGCCCACCTCATCAGAGGACGTTGGCTGGATCGAAAAGATCGGTGAGATGGGTGAACCGCTGCTCGTCGGCCTCGCTTTTCTCGCCGTCGCAGGAGCGACACTCACCTACGTCGGCGTACAACTCGCTTGGCGCGTTGGCGTGCTCTGGCGAATGGCGGGGCGACGTGGGCGGACCAGCAAATGACGGCGGAGTCGACATGAAGAAACTGCATTCTGCCCCCGATTACATTGATTCTTGCGCCCATGCACTAGCATTCCGGCGGCAAGCATCGGTGCCGATCGGCACCGTTTTTTCTATTTTTCAGCTTGCGGCCTGATGAGGAACCACGAATGACCGAAGTCGCGCATACCGGATCGCCTGTTCTCTACCTCGGCTTCAGCCTGCTCGTGGTCGTATTTCTGGTGCTCGATTTTGTACTTCTCAAGGCGAAGGGACAGCACAAGGTGCCGGTCGGTGAGGCCCTTGCCTGGGCTTTAGTATGGTTTGTGGCGGCAATGGCGTTTGCCGGCTGGTATTGGTGGTTCGTCGACGGCGTCCACGGCCGCGAGGTTGCCAACGCGAAGACCATCGAGTACGTCACCGGCTACCTGATCGAAAAGGCGCTCGCCACTGAAAACGTATTCATCTGGGTAACGCTCTTCACCTACTTCGCCGTGCCACCGGAGTTCCAGAAACGCGTGCTTCTCTACGGCGTAATCGGCGCGATTGTGATGCGGGCGGTGCTCATCTATGTCGGCGTATTGCTGATCGAGAAGTTCGACTGGATGTTCTACGTCTTTGGCTTATTCCTCCTCGCCACCGGAGTAAAGATGCTTCTGTTCGGTGACCAGAAACCGGATCTCGCGAAGAATCCGGTGATTCGCTGGATACGCGGTCACATGCGTGTCACCGAGGCCTACCACGGTGAGCGCTTCTTCGTCATGAAGGACGGCCTGCGCCACGCGACGCCGCTGTTTCTCGTGCTGGTGCTCGTCGAAGTCACCGACCTGATTTTCGCCGTCGACAGCATCCCGGCAATCTTTGCCGTCACCACCGACCCGTTCGTCGTCTTCACTTCGAACATCTTCGCGATCCTCGGTCTGCGGGCGATGTACTTCCTGCTCGCCGACATGGCCGAACGTTTTCATCTGCTCAACTACGGTCTGGCGCTGATCGTCATGTTCATCGGCGTGAAGATGCTGATCATGGATTTTTATAAAATCCCCATCCCCTGGATGCTCGGCACCGTTTTCACGATCCTCGCGATATCGATCGCGGCGAGCCTGCTGCGGCCGTCCGGAGATGCCCACAAGGACGGTGACACCAGATGAAGATCACCGCAGACACGCTTCCTGGCTGGCGCGGTAGCCTCGCGCGGCACATTGAATCGACGCCTACGCAAACCGTACTGATCACGCTCATACTCGTCAATGCCGTGATTCTCGGTCTTGAAACGAGTGAAGCAATCATGGCGCGTTGGGGCGCAATCCTTAGTGCAGCCGACAGCGCGATACTTGCCGTGTTCGTGATTGAGATCGGATTACGGCTCGCCGTTTGGCGGGGCAGTTTCTTTCGGGATCCCTGGAGCGTGTTCGACTTTATCGTCGTCGGCATCGCGCTCATACCGGCAACCGGACCGCTGGCCGTGCTGCGAGCGTTGCGGGTGCTGCGGGTCCTGCGTCTCATCTCGATGCTGCCGAGCATGCGCCGGGTCGCGGGAGGGCTGCTCGCGGCGATCCCCGGACTCGGTTCGGTAATCGGCATCATTTCGGTGATTCTCTACGTATTCGCCGTGATCGCAACCAAGCTTTTCGCGGAGCGCTTCCCGCAATGGTTCGGCACGCTTGGTGAAAGCTCCTACACCCTGTTCCAAATCATGACGCTGGAAGGCTGGGGCGAGATCGCCCGCTCGGTCATGGTGGTCTACCCCATCGCGTGGCTGTTTTTCGTCATCTTCATCCTGGTATCGACGTTCACCATGCTTAATCTTTTCATCGCCGTGGTGGTGACATCGATGCAAAGTGAGCACACGCGTGAGATCGAGATCGAGCGCGCCAAGGCCTCTCCGGAGACCGATCTGAGGCGAGAGCTCGCCGAGATGCGCTCCGAGATGCGCGTGCTGCGCGAGATGCTCCGGCAGCGCACCAGTGACATGCGCGGTTAAATAGCGGGCGAGCGATAGACGACGTTTCATGAACCATCCATCGGGATACCCTCAACGTCGAGCCCCCGGGCGTTTGAGCGGATCGCCGCGCAGCGCAATCGTGTCGAGCGGATTTTCAAGGTTTGTCTTGCTTGCGCACGCTGTCCGGCCAACCATGCACAAAAACCAGCTTGCCGCGGAAACCCATCGTTTTATTCGATTGCTCGATGCAGATAATTCGATTTTACGTCACACCATCGCCGACCTATACTCACTTCAATCAGCACCTACCGACAAGAAGAGAGCGAACATGCACATCGATGTGCGAGGCTTGGGATTCCCGCTTACCGCCGCGCTTTTGGAGCACGCCAAACGGCGACTGCGTTTCGCCATGATCAGAACCAGCACGCGGATCAAGCGGGTGGTAGTCCGTTTCAGCGATACCAACGCGCCGGGCGGCAGCGACGACAAGTCCTGCAGGATACAGGTGGCTATGCGGAACTATATTACCGGGAGCGCGTGAACATGCATACCGGCCCTAAGCCTATTGCCGAGCGCAACAATGTTGTGGCGCGGTTCAATCGTTGGGCCAGAACCCTTTTACTTGTCGTGTTCGGGATATTTGCAGCGATCCCTTCAGCATACGCTGAGGAGAAGCGGCCTGTTGTCTACGTGGCGCCCATCGAAGGTGTAATCGACCTCGGACTGGCGCCCTTCGTGCAGCGTGTCCTCGACGAAGCGACGCAGGCCGGTGCGGCGGCGGTGATACTGGAAGTCAATACCTTCGGCGGGCGGGTCGATGCGGCGGTGCTGATCCGGGACGCGCTGCTGAATTCCAAACTGCGCACGGTGGCCTTCGTGAACAAGCGGGCCATCTCGGCCGGCGCACTGATCAGCTTGGCCACTGGACAACTTGTCATGGCCGAAGGTGGAACAATCGGCGCGGCCACGCCGGTACAGATGGGGCAGCCGGGGGCGGCGGCGCAGCCCGTGGCGGAAAAGACCGTGTCCTATATGCGCAAGGAATTCCGCGCCACTGCCGAGAGCCGCAAGCGCCCGCCGCTCCTGGCGGAGGCAATGGTCGATGTGGATGTGGAGATTCCCGGTGTCATTGAAAAAGGCAAGCTCCTCACGTTGACCACCGAGGAGGCCATGAAATACAAGCTCGCCGATTTTCGTGCCGACACCATGGAAAGTGCGCTTGAGCAGTTGGGACTGGGCGGCGCGGAGATCCGGCGGGCGTCGCCCAACTGGGCAGAAGAACTGGTGCGCTTTCTGACACATCCGGTGCTCAGTTCCCTGCTCATCACAATCGGCACGCTGGGAATAATTGTTGGTCTGCGCACCGGGGACTTCGGTGTGGCTGGTGCCATCGGAATCGCGAGTCTGGCGCTTTTCTTCTGGGGCCAGTGGCTGGTCCAGCTCGCAGGCTGGGAGGAACTGCTGTTCGTGGCCGGCGGCATCACTCTCCTGGCTGTCGAGATCTTTATTGTTCCGGGTTTTGGCGTTGCCGGTGTGTTGGGAATTGCCGCGATCCTCGGAGGACTTACTCTCAGTCTGATCGGGGGTGGCGCCACTTCGGAGGTTGTCCTCATGGCCACCGGGCGTGTTGTCTTCTCTCTCCTGGCAGCCTTGATTCTGAGTCTGGTTCTCCTTCGCTTTCTGCCGCGCCTGCCCTTCGGGCGGCGGCTGATACTGGAGACCGGACTGGGCGCGGGTCACCAGTACGGCTCAGCCCCCGAAAGCGACCTGCGCTGGCTCGGAAGAAAAGGGCTTGCGGCGTCCCCCCTTCGTCCCTCAGGCATAGCCGAGATCGACGGCGCGCGCGTGGATGTCGTATCGGACGGACCACTCATTGATGCCGGCCAGTTCGTCGAAGTGACGCGCGTGGACGGCAATCGAATCGTCGTGCGGCGACTTCCGCACAGCATCGCAAAGGAGTAACAAATGATTGAAATCGGGACTGGCATTGCGGGCGGCTTCGGCGCGCTCATCATGGTGGTGGTTGGACTGGTATTTGTCTTGTACCTGGTGCCCATTCCGCTGTGGATTGCCGCATGGGCTTCCGGCGCCTATGTGGGATTGTTCACCCTCATCGGGATGCGCCTGCGCCGCGTTCCGCCCACCACGGTGGTCACGGCGCGCATCAGCGCGGTGAAGGCAGGGCTCGAGGTCTCCATCAACGACCTCGAAGCCCACTTCCTCGCCGGCGGCAACGTCGAACGTGTCGTCAACGCCATGATTTCCGCCGACAAGGCCAACATTCCTTTGCCCTTCAAGCGCGCCGCGGCTATCGATCTGGCCGGACGCAATGTGCTGGAAGCGGTACAGATGTCGGTGCTTCCCAAGGTGATCCAGACGCCGAAAGTCGCGGCCGTCGCCAAGGACGGCATCCAGCTCATTGCCGTTTGCCTGGTCACGGTTCGCACCAACATCGACCGGCTGGTGGGGGGTGCTGGCGAGGAGACCATTGTCGCGCGCGTCGGCGAAGGCATGGTGAGCACCATCGGCGCTGCCGCAAGCCACAAAAGCGTGCTCGAGAATCCGGACCACATCTCCAAGCACGTCCTGGCCAAAGGCCTGGACGCGGGCACGGCCTTCGAGATCCTGTCCATCGATATTGCGGACGTGACCGTGGGCGAAAACATCGGCGCCAAGCTGCAGATTGATCAGGCCAACGCCGACAAGCAGATCGCTCAGGCCAAGGCCGAGGAGCGCCGCGCCATGGCCGTCGCGCTGGAACAGGAAATGCGGGCGCGGGTAGTGGAAGCCGAGGCCGAAGTGCCAAGAGCCATGGCCGAAGCCTTCCGCCAGGGCAACATGGGCATCATGGACTATTACCGCATGAAGAACTTGCAGGCCGATACGGTAATGCGCGAAGAGATTGCCAGCACCGGTGATGAACCCTCTGCCACCCCAAGGAAGTAAGGCAGACAACCATGAACAGTTTTCCCCCAGAACTAGTTTATGTCCTGCTCTTCGGCGCGGTACTGCTGTTCCAATACCTGATGAAGCGGTTCGGACCGCAAGAGCAGCAAGACTCCGCGCGGCAACAGGATCTTCCAGAAATTCCAGGGGAGGTCATGGAATCCCCGGCCGCGTCTCCGGTATTCAGCGTCGACGTCGGCCATTTCGGTCGAACCGAGGCGCCGAGCGCTTCACCTCTGCTTCCGGAACGTCGTTTTTCCAGGAGATCGCTGATGGGAACCAGGCGGGAGGTGCAGAACGCGATCGTAATCGCGACGATATTGGGGCCTTGCCGAACATTCGAGCCACACGACACGCGCTAGCGGTCCGGGACAGATGACGCCATTTTTGGCCGAGGCAACACACGAAGAGGATGAGGTAAGAAGCGTGAGATTCGAACCGATATCTACTGAGGAGAAGATATGACGCGATTGACCATGTCTGCGAAAACGAGAATCAGGATTCCGGAGCCACATTCCAACGATACTTCGTAATCCCGCATGGAACCACTGACGACACTTGATGAGCTTCGACGCCGCATCGCCGTGCTGGCCTGCGTGGACGAGACGGAAGCGTTTTTCGTGAGCTGTTATCTCAACCTTGAACAAGGAACAGCCGGCTATCGCAAAGTGCTCGAAGACCGGGCACTTGCCATGCGCAGCACCCTTGAGGGCGCGGCTCGCACTGACTTCGACGCCGCGATTTGCCAGATCAAGGACTACCTGGCCCAGAAGCTGCGGCCCGATGCGAAAGGCGTCGCCTTGTTCAGCCGCCACTTCCGCGCCGGCGCTTTCTTTCTGCCCATGCAGTTCGCTGCGCCGCTGCCAGACTGGATCGCACTCGGCGCCACGCCCAACCTCTTCCACCTCATGGCCCTGAAAGACAATTTTCACCGCTACGTCGTGCTGCTGGTAACCCGAACGTGGATACGTGTCCTTGAAGTCAACCTTGGCGCAGCCACCGTTAAGGCCTGGACCGAGCAACCCGAACTGCGCGAGCGTGTCGGGCGTGAATGGACCAAAGCGCATTACGAAAGCCACCGCCGTGAGCGCACCTCACGATTTCTCAAGGAGCAGATCGAGTTGCTGGAACGCCTTATGGACGCCGGCGGACACACACACCTGATCCTCGCGGGTGACCCGCGCCTGGCTGGAGAGATACGACGCGCACTGCCCAAGTCCGTCGCGTCCAAACTGGTGGACACCATCCCGGCGGCAAGCCGCGACACCCAGGAGGATGTCGTGGCCGCCACCCTTTCCGCGTTTGTCGAATGGGAGGAGCAGGAGTCGCAGGCGGTCGCGGCGCGCTTCATACAGGGTATTCGTACACAGGGGCGGGCAGTAGCGGGCGCGACAGCCTGCCTGGACGCATTGCATCAACGGCGGGTGGATATGCTCCTGCTGGCCCGTGATCTGATGCCGGAACCGGGTTGGCGCTGCTCCGCGTGCGGCGAGATCCGCATTGAGCACGACGAACCTGCCGTCTGTCCCACGTGCGGCAAGAATGCGGTGAAACCCATCGACGTAACCGTGGAACTGATTAGGCTGGCCGGGCAGCAGGATTGTCGAGTCGAGGTCGTCGAGAATTGCGACCCGTTGATGGCCCTTGGCGGCATAGGCTGTCTGCTGCGCTATTAGCAGTCACGCAATCGTCATGGCCTCGCGCAGTAGGGTGACCGGACGCAATCCCGTGAGCAGTAAAGACACATCACGACAATACTTCGACTTTTTCGATGGATTACTCAATATAAATCGATTTTACTAAATATCATTGCAACGCTACAGTGGCAGCCATTCAATGAAGAGTCACGAAAGGTACTAGACATGTTGAAACTCAAGATAAGGCCACTGCGACACATGACTGTTGCGCTCTCGGCAGTGGCTGCGCTTTGCCTGACGGGGCAAACATTTGCCCAGTCCCGCGCCGGTTCTGTCCTGGAGATTGAGGTGGGAGCCGCATGGCAGGATCGCAACGATGTCCAGATTCCGAATGACAGCAATGGCACGCGCTTTGCGCTTGATGGCGTCACCGGACCCGGACCGTTTTTCGCACCGCGCATTCAGTTCTCCACCGCGCTCGCGCCGCGGCATGAATTGCGCCTGCTTGCCGCGCCATTGGGGATCAAGGAATCGGGCAGCCTGGACAAGGCAGTTAAATTCCAGGGGCAGACCTTCGCGGTTGGAGGTGTAGAAGCAAAATACCGCTTTGACTCCTATCGAGCCACCTGGCGTTATGCGTTGCACGAGAATCCCGACTGGACGTGGAAGGCGGGCGTAACGGGAAAAATCCGCGACGCCGAGATCACTCTGCGGCAGGGCGGCGTAACGGCGACCAAAAGCGACACCGGCTTTGTGCCGCTTCTGCATCTTTACGGCGAGCGCAGGCTCGATAGTCGCTCCCGACTCACTTTCGAAGGCGATGGGTTGGCAGGCGGACGAGGCCGCGCATTCGATCTCTCGGCACGTTACGTACGTGATATTGACGAGCGTGTCTCCGTGTTCGCAGGACTGCGTGTCCTCGACGGCGGGGCGGATTCGAGCAGTGTCTACAATTTTGCCCGTCTCTACTACCTGACGGTCGGGCTGCAATACCGCATGTAATCATAAAATAATGAACGGAGGATCAATATTATGCTGAATTGTCTCTGGGTAACGCTACGCGAGTTGTTCGCGAGAACCATGTCCGTGACTGCACTCCTGGAATTGCGTAGGGTGCCAGTGGTCGTGCGGCGGCAACCGCGAGTGGTTTGCCGACCACCGCGCCGCCGCACCTTCGACCACTAAGGCAGACATGTAAGGCAGACATGGATACCATCGGCACCCCATGGATGTGGGTTGGATTCTTCCTCTTCGTTGCGGCCGCGACCGCCGTCGACCTCAAGGTGCTCTCGGCGCGCGGCGCGACGCGGGTCAGCGT
>CANJQI010000213.1 GCA_947476215.1 Betaproteobacteria bacterium | reverse complement strand
GCCCTGTCGACGTTTTCGCATCGTAAAGTTTGCACACATTCTGATAGTCCGTTCCTGCCCTAGACGTCGGCGCGATCGCGGACATCTGGCCGATGGCGTAGGGATGCAAAGTGCGTTTCAGGATGCGATTGTTGAAACCGGGGCTGGCCGCGATGCGGTTCAGATGTTGCGCATAGTCAGGGACGGACTGCAGGTATCGCGACAACACAGGCGCGATATCGGGACCCTCGGGGGCCGCTTTCGTGAAGCCGTATACCGTTTTCGCCCCGGAAAAAATTTTCATCATGCGGTCGCCGAAACTGTTGTACAGGCCCATCTTCGCTGTTGTGGCGAGTCTTACCGCTGTCGAAGTGTCCAGGCCAGCCTGCCGGTGTTTCCTATATAGGCTGGAGAAAGGCATATCGGCTGTCGCGTAGTCGGGACGGCGCAGCGTATTGCAGCCGAACAGGAATACTTCCTTCGGGTGCGAAAGGATGCCCGCGCAGCGGTTGGTCTCGAAAGAGCAGGACTGCTCTTCAAGTTTTTGCAACGGAAGCGTGAAACTGCGGTTTCCGAAGAACGAACCTGAAAAGTGGCCGGAAATGACTAGCACGTCGCACTTGATGTCCTGCCTGCACGCCTTGCCGAACCAATCAGGGTCGTTCGGACTCTTGCCGTCCGTTAATTCGACAAACCTGAATCTGTCACCCAGATGCTTGCGGAAGGTGTTGATTTCGTCGTCGGAGTTGATCGTGATCGAGCACACCAGGGGTTGCCCGGGCAGTTGAGCACGGACGGACCCCGACGCGACGACGGTCGCGGCGAGCAGAATTATTGGCAACGGAGACCACCCGTCCCTTGCACATCGAGAGTTGGCATTCCGATTGATAAATTTCATAAGACGTGGGGCTCGGGATTCAATGCTTCTGAAGTCCACAACATGCTACCAACGGCAACAGACTCGGAATTGACCCAGATCAAAAAGGCTGGTGTTCATTGGCGGTAGCATGCAAGGTGGCGATATCGCAAGAATACCGTCAGCAATTCGGGCCCTTCATCCGTTCGACGCGCTGACGCAGTCAAGGAGACTGAAAGCATGAAGATCGGAGTGCCCAGGGAAATCAAGAATCACGAGTATCGCGTAGGCTTGACGCCGGAAAGCGTGCGCGTGTTAACAGGCGCCGGGCACACGGTGCTGGTGGAGCACGATGCCGGTGCGGGTATAGGCGCCGGCGATGCGGCTTATGAAGCGGCCGGCGCTTGCATTGCCGTGGGCGCAGCCGAGCTATTTGCCACGGCGGAAATGATCGTCAAGGTGAAGGAGCCGCTGGCGCCGGAGCGCGCCATGCTGCGCCCCGGCCAGGCGTTGTTTACCTATCTGCATCTGGCGCCCGATGCCGCGCAAGCGCGTGAACTCGTGACCAGCGGCGCGATTGCCATAGCCTACGAAACCGTCACATCGCCGCACGGCGGTTTGCCGCTGCTCGCACCCATGTCGGAGGTTGCGGGCCGCATGGCTGCTCAGGTCGCCGCCCATTATATGGAGCGGCCGTATGGCGGGCGCGGTGTACTGATGTCGGGCGCGACCGGTGTCGCGCCGGCAAACATACTGGTGCTCGGTTCCGGTGTGGTGGGGTCGAATGCCGCGACGATAGCGACAGGCATGGGAGCTCAAGTGACCGTGATGAACCGGTCGGGCGCGCATCTCGATGAACTGGCGTCGCGGTTGGGGCCTCGTCTGACTGCCGTGGAACTGACCGCGACGGCGCTCGACGCGTATCTGCGCGATGCCGATGCAGTCATCGGGGCCGCCCTCGTGCCTGGCGCGCTTGCGCCCAGGCTGGTGACTCGCGCCATGCTGGGCAGCATGAAGCCGGGATCGGTTATTGTGGACGTCTCGATCGATCAGGGCGGATGCTTCGAAACCTCGCGTCCCACGACTCACGCCGACCCTGTCTATACCGTCGACGGTATTGTGCATTATTGCGTCGCCAATATGCCGGGCGCGGTGCCACGTACCTCGACCTATGCGCTCAATCATGCAACATTGCCGTTTGTGCGGGATTTGGCCGATCATGGCGTGGTCAAAGCCCTTAGAGTGAATCCTCATTTATTGAGCGGTCTCAATGTCTGTGACGGTGCCGTGACGCGGCGCGAAGTGGCGGACGCGCTTGGCTACGCATACATGGATCCGCTGCTCGCCCTGGCCCGCGTCGCGCAGGCCTGATGGTTTCAGGACGTGTTCACCAGGAAACCAGCCGCACCCACGCATCACAGGATAGAGTTGCGTGTGCGCGAGCTTGCGCAATTGTTCAACTCCATGGATCCGACGCCGTTCCATCACAAGGATCTTGACCCCAATGCCGAGCAATTCATAGAGAGCTGGGCCCTCGAATTTCCGCCAGACAGCCGCTTACATATCACCTTGCATCTAGAAAAAATGCCGCCCGATGGCGATCCCACGGAACTCGTTGCAGAGGCCATACACAACTATTTCGCATACAAGGCAGAACTCGTGCGCCGTGAACTGAATCAACTCCTGGCGCAGGGGCGTGTCAGCCTCTTGATAGGTTTGGCGTTTCTCACGGCGTGCCTGTTGATGGCCGAGGCGATGGCGGCGCTTGCGACCAGCACATTTCTGAATATCGTGCGCGAAAGCATCACCATAGGCGGTTGGGTGGCGATGTGGCGGCCGCTGGAGATCTTTCTTTATGACTGGTGGCCGCTAGTGCGCCGGCGACGGACGTATGCGGGCATCAGTCGCGCTCAGATCCGAGTTTCAGGCGGCGATAAATCGCATATAGAAGTGTGACGCGCGGTCAAGCAGCAACGTTGATGCAGATCAAGTGAAGACTGCGGATGCGCTGGCACAGGCCACGGCATGAACTGTCTTTGATGCAGGTCAACTCGCCGCCCGCACGGAGGGCCAGACTAGCATGTGATGCGATAACACATGAGGAGTATCAGACATGACTGCCAAACAACTGCTGTTTCACGAGGCGGCGCACGCCAAAGTCATGGCCGGCGTCGATACCTTGGTACGCGCGGTCAGAGTGACATTGGGTCCCAAGGCGCGCACGGTGATACTGGAGCGATCGTTCGGCGCGCCCACGATCATTAATTCCGGCGTGATCGTCGCCAAGGAAGTTGAGCTGGAAGACCGGTTTGAGAACATGGGCGCGCAAATGGTCAAGGAGGTGGCTACCAAGACTTCCGATGTGGCGGGCGACGGCACCACCACCGCGATGATACTGGCGCACGGCATCATTATGGAGGGCATGAAGTACGTCGCGGCCGGCATGAATCCCATGGACCTCAAGCGCGGCATAGACAAAGCGGTAGCTGCCGCGGTGGCGGAACTTCAGCGTCTCGCCAAGCCATGTCAGTCCCGCAACGAGATCGCGCAGGTTGCGACCATTTCGGCGAACTCAGACAGATCAATCGGCGAGCTGATCGCCAATGCCATGGAGAAAGTCGGCAAGGAAGGCGTCATCACCGTCGAGGAGGCATCGGGGCTGACCAGTGAGTTGGAGATCGTCGAAGGTATGCAGTTCGATCGCGGCTTTCTATCCCCTTATTTCATCAACAGCCCGGAAAAGCAGCGCACGGTACTCGAGGACGCGTACGTGCTTCTGCATGACAAGAAGATCTCGTCCATCCATGATCTCCTGCCGGTGCTTGAAATGGTTGCGAAAGCCGGCAAGCCCATGCTGGTCATCGCGGAGGAAGTCGAAGGCGAGGCGCTGGCCACGCTGGTCGTCAATACGCTGCGCGGCGTCGTGAAGACGTGCGCGGTAAAAGCGCCGGGTTTTGGTGACAGGCGCAAGGCCATGCTTGAGGATATCGCGATTCTCACCGGCGGGCGGGTCATCGCCGAGGAGGCAGGGCTGAAGCTCGATCATGCGGGACTCGCTGATCTCGGGCACGCCAAGCGCATCGAGATCGACAAGGACAATACCACCATTATCGGTGGGGCCGGCGACCCCGCCAGGATCGCTTCACGCATTGCCGAAATCCGTCAACTGATCAAGGATACAACGAGCGACTATGATC
Source organism: Betaproteobacteria bacterium (assembly GCA_947476215.1). Classification (GTDB taxonomy): domain Bacteria; phylum Pseudomonadota; class Gammaproteobacteria; order Burkholderiales; family SG8-41; genus PALSA-1004. Next base: position 4,561 of record CANJQI010000213.1, on the reverse strand, counting down.
GTGAAAAGCTGCAGGAACGTGCCGCCAAGCTTGCCGGTGGCGTCGCGGTCGTCAAAGTGGGGGCGGCTACCGAAATGGAAATGAAAGAGAAGAAAGCGCGCGTCGAAGATGCCATGCACGCGACACATGCAGCAGTGGAAGAAGGCGTTCTTCCGGGCGGCGGTGTCGCGCTGCTGCGTGCGCGCAAGCCGCTGGCCGAACTGCGTGGCGATAATCTGGATCAGGACGCCGGCATCAAGATCGTGGCGCGCGCTCTGGAGGCGCCCCTGCGGCAGATCGTGTTCAATGCAGGGGAAGAACCGTCCGTTGTGTTGAACCGCGTGGTCGAAGGCGCTGGCAATTTCGGCTTCAATGCGCTGACGAACCAGTACGGTGACATGGTCGAACAGGGAATACTCGACCCCTGCAAAGTCACCCGCACCGCGCTTCAGAACGCGGCGTCGATTGCGGGCCTGATACTGACCATGGACTGCATGATTGCGCAGATTCCGGATAAGACGCGCACGCCTGCGCCGGATATGGGGATGTAAATCGTGCGGGCCCCGATGACGTGGCGTGCGGCATCACCTTCGCCATTGCGAAAATCGCCGCTCTTTGATCTGCGTCATATGGAACAGCATTTCCCTGACTAGACTGTCTTCATCCGGCCGGTGGTTAGCCGGATATCAGGAGATGGGCATGACTATTGTATCGAGATGAACGATCGACGCGAACAGGTCGCCGGGTTTCTAATGGCGCGGGATATGATCGGACTGGACGCCATCGACAGTGGCAGATACCGCGGCGATATCGTTGCGCTGGAGGACGGAAATATTTGTGGCATTCCGTATTTCGCGTTCGAGAAACTGACGCAAGATGTGCCGGCGCTGGAGCGGCACTTTAGCGGCGCGATGATTGCCGCACGCGCAAAGCAGAATCACGGAATCATGCTGCTGCTGCCGGCGATGCCCGCAGAAGAGCGAGTGGCCGCGTTTCTGCTTCGGTTCTCGATGCGCCTTGCCGCCATCGGCAGATCAGCCACGCACTTCACGTTGCCCATGGCGAAGCGGGACATCGGCAGCTACCTGGGCCTGCGACTTGAAACCGTCTGCCGGGCGTTCCATCAATTAACGGAAATGGAACCTTATTTCAACGTCGGGCAAAGAGGTGGAGATCAGGAATCTTGTGCAATTGCAGCGAATGATAGGCGACTACAGGACGCGGCAGTCATTGCCTTAGTTTCGACAACGTCGGTCGTCCTAACTTAAAATCTGGAAATTCGTGACACAATTGTCGATGGATGCCGTGCTATTTCAGTCGTTGGGCGAGGCCACCAGGTAGTGGGTTCCTGATCGCCGCAGTGCGTCGTCGCTTCTGTAGTAGGGCGATAAAATGACGCACATGCGTTGGCAACGCCGGACCGGCAACTGCTTATCCAACTCTGCGGTTGATACACGTCAATGCCGCAAAGGCCGCGATCTGATCGATGGTGTGATTTAGATCCCACCACAGTGTTTCAGTGTCTGTTCGCAGATCTTCCCAGGTTCCGTCTGGACGTGCGCGCAGCGTCTTCAGTCGCTGAATGGCTTCCCAGCGGTTTTCGGAGTACAAGCCAAACAGGGTTTCATACTCGTCCATTACGCACGGCGGCGAACCGCGCAGTTTTTCCACCACGCGTGCCAGGCAGTCGTCCAGGTCCCGAAGTTCTCGTTCGAGGCGGCACAGGAACACGTGCTTCTTCTTCGCCTGAGTCAGTCGTTGGGACATGAGCGACCGTTCCAGCATGTGATCGATTTCCGCCTCTGCCTCAAGCCAGTCGGCGCATGGATCGTCATTCTGAAAACCACGACGTTCGGCACGGTAATAGGCTGCCATGGCGATCATCTGGCGGCGCTCGTCGGCGGTGATGACGCGTGGAGGGGCGGGGTCGGCAACGCAATCCAAATGCTTTTTTTCCATCTGCGCTGCTCCTTGTTTGAGCGTTTTTGTCCGAAACGGGCGTTTTCTATGCTGCATTATTAAAACGCGTCTGGAATCGCGGGTGTTGACGTGCATCAATCTTTTGCAACTCAGCCCGATTCCGGCACGCGTCAACATTCGACGACTAATCCTGAAGCTTCAAGACATAATCGATCAGTGCCAATATGCGGGCGCGGGTGGCGCTTTCATCCGCGACATACTGGCCGCTCTGAATGTCATACTGCCTGTCCGAATCCGCACGGTAAACAGCGCCCCATACCGGCATCTGGCGCGGCCCGTGCAGCGCCACTTCCTTTCTGCCGTCGATAACCTGATACACCGAATCGAAAGGAAAAACACCACCGTTGTTGCGCGTCAGTCTGGAAAGCGACGGCACCTCGCTCTTGAGATGACCGGCCAGCCATCCGTTGCCTTTGCCGGCGGCGCCATGACACGCCGCGCATTTTGATTCGAACTCGGTCTGTCCGATTGACTTGTCGGCTGCCACGGCGTACGCGGGCAGTGATATCAGCATTGCGCAAATTCGGATGACGATCGCTTTCATATTTATCTCCATTAGCAAGCAGCCCTGTAGTCTTGTAGGATGGGTTGAGGAACGAAACCCATCATCCGCCGCATGCCAAAGGCACGTCCGGCTGATGGGTGCCGCTGCGCTCGACCCATCCTACGTTTTACCTTTCTTGCGCACGTAGCCTCAATAATCAAGCTATGGATACAACCCGCGCAGCTGTTGCGCCTGCAGTATGCGTTCGCAGCCGACGATATAGGTCGCGGTGCGCAACGAAACTCGCTGACGCGCGGCAACTTCCCAACAAAGCTGAAATGCTTCCGCCATCACGCGATCAAGGCGATTGTTGATTTCATCCTCGGACCAGAAGAAATTCGAGAAGTCCTGCACCCACTCGAAATAGCTGACTGTGACGCCGCCGGCGTTGGCGAGCACGTCGGGGACGACCAGGATCCCTCTGTCCTCAAGAATGTCGTCCGCTTGCGGCGTGGTCGGCCCGTTGGCGCCCTCAATGATGATGCTGGCGCGGATGCGCGCGGCGTTGTGCGCGGTGATTTGCGCTTCCAGCGCCGCCGGCACTAGGAACTCCGTTTCCAGGTTCCAGAACTCGTCTGCGCTCAGCGCTTCCGCGCCGCCGAAACCGGCGATGCCGCCGCTGTGTTTGATGTGGGCATGCAGCGTCTCCGGATCGAGGCCGCGCGCATTGAACACGGCGCCGGAGCCGGTCTGCACGGCAATCACTTTGCAGCCGTGCTGATGAAACAGCCGCGCCGCCGCGTAGCCGACATTGCCGTATCCCTGAATGACGCAGCGCGAACCTTCAATCGACAACTTGCGCTGTTTCGCGGCCTGCGCCGCCACCACGAACACGCCGCGTCCGGTTGCGTCGCGCCGCCCCAGGCTGCCACCCAGCGACAATGGTTTGCCCGTGACTACACCGGTTACCGTGCGCCCCTGGCTCATCGAATAGGTATCCATCATCCACGCCATGATTTGTTCGTCGGTGTTGACGTCCGGCGCGGGGATATCCTTGTCGGGCCCTATGACGATGCCGATCTCGCTCGTATAGCGGCGCGTGAGGCGCTCGAGTTCGGCACGCGACAGGCTGCGCGGATCGACGCGGATGCCGCCCTTAGCGCCGCCGAATGGCACGTTGACGGCGGCATTCTTGACCGACATCCACGCCGCGAGCGCCATCACTTCGGGCAGCGTTAGGTTCTGATGGAACCGCACGCCGCCCTTGCCGGGGCCGCGCACCATATTGTGCTGAACCCGGTAGCCCTCGAAGTGTGCGATCGATCCATCGTCCCTGCGTATCGGCACGTCGACGATCAGAACGCGTTTGGGATGCAGCAGCGATTCGCACAGAGGTGCGAGTTCACCCAGATGCGGTTGCACGCGCCTGATCTGCTCGACAAAGATGCCCCATGCAGCCGGCCGGTCGCCATGAAGATATGATAAATCGTTGTTTATATTCATGTAATTACAATCCCGGCATTGCGATACGGATGCCGTCGATCGGAACTAATATGCGCTTATACATGCGCGCCTTGCGGTGCGCCAAGCGGGTATCCGACACTTTGCGCGAGGATGACACGCTGGCTCGGCCTGAGTTTCAGCAGTTTGGCAAGCGCAGTGCGCTTGACAAGGCCGCGCACCACTGTTGCCAATCCCTCCGATGCGCAGAACAGGTTGACGTTCTGGCTGATGGCGCCGGCATCTGCCGCGGAATACAGGAGACGATCCGATTCTTCGGCCTCCACCATGCGCGAGTGGTCGGCGACGTAAATAAGGTTGAGCGGTGCGTGTGCAACGAACGATTGCATGCCGGTAAGTACACGGACATCCCTGTCCAGTATCTGTTTAAGGGCATGGCTGCGCGCATCGTAAATATAGAGCCCATCGGCGGTGGCCACGTAGACATCAATTTCGTGCCATTCGTGCGCCGACGGCGCGGTGCGACCGCCGGATTGCGCGCGGTTGATGCCGACCGCTGCCCACAGCAGATTGGAAAGCACATCCATGGGCAGTTGCGCATTGCCGTATTCGCGCGACGAGTGGCGTTCGCTCAAGGCCTGCATCAACGGCTTGCCG
>CANJQI010000212.1 GCA_947476215.1 Betaproteobacteria bacterium | reverse complement strand
CCCGTAGGCAAAGCCATTGCCGAACTCATCGAGGAAGACGGCGGCCCGTTGATCTGGCCTCGGATCACTGAAGCCGAACAGAACTCCTTCGACGCCACTTGCCGCAAGCTCTATAAGTTCATAAACTCAACAGCTAAAATCGCTCGGCAGGGGGAAAACCACCCATAAATTCCGCCGACGAGGCCAAAATTAAGCGCACTCCGAATTAGTTCAGATGACCGGTTGTCGACACCCGACGCAATATTCGGGGGCACTCACAGAGGAGCGCTGCACCCATGACATCAAGAGCAAAACTGCGAAAATTGCCTATACGGGCGGTGGCAAGGATCTGGAGCAGGCCCATAAGCCGGCAATACTGGAGCGCAATGGGGTGCGGGTGGCAACCCTGTCATATACGTGGGTTTACCCGCACGTTGGTTTCGCTGCGGAGGACAATAAATCCGGGCTGGCCACCGTCAAGATACACACCAGTTATCAGGCGCCGGAAAATGTGTTTTACCAACCTGGCTATCCGCCTCTGACCACGACGTTGCCGGACCCGGCGGAGTAGGAACGCATGCTGGCCGATGTGCAACAGGCCAGGCAGCAGGCGGATATTGTGCTGGTCGCCTTTCGCTGGGGGATCTCCTGGGGCTATGGTCATATTTTGGGGTATCAGAAAGAGTTGGGGAGAGCGGCGATCGAGGCGGGCGCAGACCTGATCATGGGGGCGCATCCGCTCAATGTCATGGGGATGGAAATGTACAAGGGCAAACTGCTGTGCTACAGCATGGGCAACTTTGTGATGGATGGCCAGAAGCTCGACCATTTCGGATCGGATACTATCATCGTAAAGTGCCGCGTCGAGAACAAGCGGATCACGAAATACAGCTTGATCCCGGTTCAGATCAGCAGTGTATGGCAACCGCATCCTTCAAGTCACGAAGAAGGCGTTGCATTGATGAAAAAGGTGGAGTCGATGTCCGCGGAATGCGGTACCACGTTCGCGATGGAGAACGGCGAAATTGTGATCGGAGGTCCCAAGCCCGGCACTCCGGAGGCGCGACGCGGATTTGAGATAGAACGCGCATCGCGGTCTGCCCGTTCTGGTGGACGCGACCTTTCCGCCGCCCTACATATTCAAGAAACTGCGCGGTATTACGGACGGTCGTAAACGGTAGCGCAGCTACTCGGCTTTCAATCCCGTGACCTGAACGGCCTTCGCCCACAGCGTCGCTTCCTTTTTCAGGAAGTTTGCAAATTCCTCCGGAGGGCCGCCGGCCGGCTGTATGGCCTCGCGCGAAAACTGCTCTTTGACTTCCGGCAGTTTGAGTATGCGTACCAGTTCGGCGTTGAGCCTCGCCAACACCTCGCGTGGTACGCCTGCCGGCGCCAGCATGCCCAGCCAGCTTGTGACATCGTAGTCGGTGTAGCCGGCCTCTATGACGGTGGAGACATTTGGCAATAGCTCGCTGCGCGCGCGCGACGTCACCGCCAGCACCCGCAACCGGCCGTTACGCACAAAGGGCAATGGCCCCGCCGGCGAGGTGACGGTCAAGCCGACATGGCCGCCGACCAAATCGATCAGCGCCGGGCCCGATCCCTTGTAGGGAACATGGATCATGTTGACACCGGCAAGATGCATGAGCAGCCCGCCTGCGAGTTGCGCGGCTGAACTGCTGGTGCCGTAGGTGAGCTTGCCTGGGTTTGCTTTTGCCAGCGCCACCAACTCCTTGATCGACTTCGCGGGTATCGATGGGTGCGCGACGATCAGGTACGGGTACTGCGCGAGCAGGGAAACCGGTGCGAAATCCCTGGCCGCGTCAAAGGACAGTTTCTTGTGCAGGCTGGGATTGATGGAGTGCGCCGATGACGCAACCAGCAGCGTGTAACCATCCGCTGGTGAGCGCGCCAGTATCTCGCTGCCATTGATGGTGTCACCGCCCGGTCGATTGTCGACGAGCACATTCTGGTTGAGTGCTTCGCCGAGGCGCGCGCCCATGCTGCGGCCCACCAGATCGCCGACGCCGCCGGGCGGGTAGGGGACGATGATGCGTATCGGCTTTGCCGGGTATTGTTGAGCCACGGCCGGGTATGCGCCGGCCAGCGCGAGCAGCGCGATGCTTATCCGCGGTAATTTCATGGGCAGCTTTTCAAGGGTGTAAGTGTGGAAGTTGACAAGGATTGTTTATATCGTCGTGCGTTATTAGTTTGCTTTGATGCCGGCATCATTGATCAGTTTTCCGACGCGCTCGATTTCCGATCTCATCTTCGCCGACAATTCGTCCGGCGAACTGCCGACGGTTTCCACCCCTATGGAAAGAAAGTTTTCTCTGACCTCGGGTTTGCTCAGGAAACCGACTATTTCCTTGTTTAAATGACTGATCAGTGACGCCGGAGTTTTCGCCGGGGCAAACATGCCCAAGGTCGATATTACTTCATATCCTGAGAGCCCGAACGACGCGACGGTCGGCAGCCCGGGCGCGAGTGCCGACGGTTGCGCGCTGGTGACGGCCAGCGCCCGCAGCCTGTTGGACTTGCGCATGGCCTTCAGCGGGCGTACCCACAGGCACTGCGTCGCCATGACGTGAGAGGTCTGGCCGCCGATTCTGAATGCAAGCGCGCCCAGCGCACCGTGTGTGGAGGTGTGCGAGTCACCACACAGCAGAAAGAATCCTGGCAGGGTGAGTCCCTGCTCGGGCCCCACAACGTGACTGATGCCCATGCGGGCGTCCTGCAAGTCGAAATGGTTGATGCCGTACTCCGCACAATCCGTTGCCAGGCCCTGCACCAGATTGCGCCGCTCGTCGTCGGCTATGTCCTCGATACGATTGCCCTTGCTGCTCGCGAAATGATCGGGACCGCCGAAGATCTGGCCGGCCCGGCGTACCGGTCTGTTTTCACTGCGCAATGCGTCAAAGGCGTGAAACGAAGAGGTGTCCGTAAGCATCAGCCGGTCGACGTAGAGCAGCACCTCACCGCTGGATGGATCCTTTACGACGGTGTGACTGTCCGAGACTTTCTGAAACATCGCGCGCGGTTGCGGCATCGGCATGTTCTCCGGATAACGGGATAGTCGCGTTGGCGCAGATTTCCAGGGACGTCCGCGGCGGCAGGAATGCGGCGGCAGGAATGAATTGCGCTAATGGAATGTATCTTGTATATGTAGAAAATGCATAGAAAATGCAACCCGCATCAGAACCTGCAAACGAGAACGCCAGCGGCGCTCCTGCGGTCAGTCGCGCGATGGCCATACTTCGTTTGCTCGGAAAGCGCGGAACAACCCACGGGCCTGACCGCGATCGGCGCCCAACTCGGTCTTGATCCGGGTTTCGGTGCGTCCGGCAACGTGGCCGGACAAAACGCGACAAGGACGGGGCAGCGACAGTGAGCTACGAATTTAGCGACGAGCAGCGGCAAATACGCGAAGCAGTTCTGAAAATGTGCGGGCGTTTCGGAGACGACTACTGGCTGGATCACGACAGAAGCGGCGTGTTCCCCGAAGAGTTTTACAGGGCGGTCGCGGACGAAGGGTGGCTGGGCATAGCGATGCCGGAGGCCTATGGCGGAGCGGGCCTGGGAATATTTGAAGCGGCTATCCTGATGCAGGCCATCGCTGAATCCGGCGCGGCAATGAGTGGTTCTTCGGCCGTGCACATGAACATTTTCGGCCTGCATCCCGTGGTGGTGCTCGGTACCGACGAACAGAAAAGCCGCATGTTGCCGCCGCTGATTCGGGGCGAGCACAAGGCGTGCTTTGCAGTAACCGAACCGGACGCGGGACTTAACACCACGCAGATCAAGACCCGTGCGGAGCGCCGCGGTGACGACTATGTCATCTCGGGTACTAAGATCTGGACCTCGACGGCACAGGTGGCGAACAAGTGCCTGATCCTTGCGCGCACCACGCCCGTCGAACGGGTCACCAGCCGTACCTCGGGGTTGTCGCTGTTCTACACCGATCTTGACCGCGCGCGCGTCGAAGTCCGCCTGATACACAAGATGGGACGGCACTCGGTCGATTCGAACATGGTTTTCTTCGATGGACTCGTGGTGCCGGCGGCGGACCGCATAGGTCCCGAAGATGAAGGGTTTCGTTCCATACTTCACGGCATGAATCCCGAGCGCGTGCTTGTCGCCGCGGAAGCCGTCGGCATAGGTCGCGCGGCCCTGCGCAAAGCCGCGCAATACGCCAGGGAGCGTGTCGTTTTCGGACGGCCCATAGGCCAGAATCAGGGTATACAGCATCCACTGGCGAAGTGCTGGATGCATCTGGAAGCGGCGAATCTCATGGTGTTCAGGGCTGCGGCACTCTACGACGCAGGCAAGGAATGCGGCGCCGAAGCGAACTCTGCCAAGTACCTCGCCGGCGAAGCGGCTTTCGACGCATGCCAGACGGCGGTAATGACCTTGGGGGGCATGGGATATTCGTCCGAATATCATGTCGAGCGTTACCTGCGTGAGTGCATGATCCCGTGTATCGCGCCTGTCAGTCCGCAAATGATCATGAATTTTATCGCCGAAAAAGTACTCGGCCTGCCGAGGTCTTACTGATAAACGGGTTTGCGCAGTTCCGGCGGCACCACCAGCAACTGTGCGAAGTCCGCCATATTCGTGACGGATTCGATATTGTCGATCGCATCCATGATCTGCCTGGGACGCCCGGGCGGGAGCACCGGTTCGACGAGTGAAAGAAACTTTTCTTTCACTTCATCAAGGCTCATGGGATTTTGCGGCATGCCCTTGCAGTAGTCGACGACTTCCCGCATGCGTCGGCCATCCGTGGTTTCGACCATTATGCCGATGCCTCTTTCTTCGCGGGATCCTTCGCCTTCTTTTCCGACCGCGCACTTGACCTTGTGGGCCGTGGCCAGCAGCGCGGGATCATTCAGATTGACGTTCGGATAGTCCCAAAACCCGTTGCCGCCTTTAACACCGCGTCCACCGTGATGCAGGCGCATTGCGATCGAAAACGCAAGCGAGAACTGCGCCGCCAGTACATCCTTGGGTTCGACCACGGTGCCGACGTGGTGAAGGATACGCTCGCTGGGCGTATAGACCGTGATCTGCTTAACCTGGTCTATGCTAAAGGGTTCGCGGTCACGCACGATGTCCAACGCATCGTATGCGGCGTGCATCAGGTGGTTCGTCGAATGAACCTTCAGCGCGACTTCGTGCAGGTGATAGTTGGTGCCGAGGCCGTCGGTGATCTGAGCCAGATCATACTGTCCCGCGAATACCTTGCAGAACCCTTTTTCACCTTCCAGTATGGATGCGGGGCCGGTGATGCCGGCTTCCGCAAACAGCGCGGCGCGCACGCCGGCGGCGGTCGGGATCGCGCTATGTATGCGTTTCGCGGAGCCGCCCGAATTGACGTACTCAACCAGCCCGGCGGAATGGCTGCCGGCAATAGCCAGCGCGTTAAGCGCTTTGGCAGCATCGAAATTCATCAGGATCACGCCGGCCGCGGCTGCGCCGAATGGACCTATGGCAACGGGTGGGTGATGACCGCGCTGAATGAGGTGTGGCGCGCATGCCAGTGCTATGCGTATCTGAACTTCATGGGCGGCGACGACCGCGGCTAGGAAACGGCCGCCATTCGCCTGGGCATATTCTCCCAGCGCGAGGGCGGCGGGCACCGCTATGCCGCCCGGATGGACCGACGCTCTTAAATGAGTGCTGTCGGTTTCGTTGGCGTGATTAAAAGCGCTGTTGATGAATGCCGCATCATCGGGCGAGAATTTGTCGCCGAAATAAGCCACCGTGCTATGACTGCCGCTGCGCGTGTTTCGGGTGACATTGTAGTAAGTCTGGCTCCACGGCAGCTTCGCACCTGCAACCTGACAGCCCAGATTGTCGAGAATAAAGCAACGGGCGGTTTCCAGGACGGGTGCGGGAATGTCCTTGAACTGCAGCGCGGATAACCATGTGGCCAGGGTGCGGCTTTCATTCATGACAATTCCCTTTATCTTAGATGGCGCGTCCGCGAGTCCATGCAAGGCGCGGAAAGCCGCCCGATTCTACTATCGTGACGCAGGATCCGGAACTGGGGATGTCTGGAAGTGACTTCGGACGCTCCGAATCAGAGGCAACGGCAGGTTTTAGCACGTTTCCCGGTGTGCGGGCATGCAAGCAGCACGTAGCCCGTAGCCCGGAAGAAGGCCATGGTTTTTACATGGCCGTATTCCGGGGAAGCAGAGGTGCATTAAAACACGCACTTTCGATGTAAGGTGCTTTATCCCGGAATACGTCCTGCGGACTTCTTCCGGGCTACGGGAATTGAGCGCATCGATTGGACTAAATAGACATGGTGGAAGTTGAACTTTTATCAGCGTGCGTGCTGTCAGTGCCGGTAAGTTTGATTGACCGCTACCTGTCCCGACGATAGTGTCGTCGACACTCGAAACGAGCGTCGAGATCATTGCTCGGCGTATCACCCACGACTTTCTGGCGCCCATGGCAGCGGCTATCCAGGGCCACTCAACGTAATGACACGCATGCGTTTGACCATGTCGAAACCGTCCGGAAGTGTACCCGTGCGCTTGGGGTTTTTCATGCGTCACCGGCGCCTTCGACATGAAACCCCGGCCTTACACCCAGTGACCACGACGTTCCGCAAAGACTGATCGCGACCTGTCCGGGTTCTTCGCCGATCTTGCGCGGCTATATCCCGATCTCGACACGACATTCCTGCGCGGCATGGATGGAGCGTTTGAGGAGGTCGGCGTGAGCGGTGGCAGCACTCTGATGCGGCGCGGCGATCCGTGCGGACGCACTTTTCATACTTATCAGCGGGCGTTTGGTGGCAACACAGGAGGATGACGCCGGCCGGGTAGTCAAGCTCGGGGAAATCGGTCGCGGCGAAATCATAGGCGAAATGAGCGTGTCGAGCGGCGGCACGTGAACCGCGACCGTTACGGCTTTGTGCGACTCGCGTCTGGTGCGCATCTCGAATCAGACCTTTCTCGAATTCATGCAGCGCCATCCTAGCGTGACGCGTCAGTTTATCCAGTTACTTACAAATCGCCTGACTAACCGCGCGGTGCGTCGTCAGGAGAAACTCTCCACGCTGGCGCCCGGGCGGGTGGCTGATTTTGAATCGTTCGTGCTTACACTGCGCACAGCGCTGAACGCGCTGGCAAACGTTCTGGTCGTGGACCGGCATTGCATAGCGTCGGCGTGCCGGTTGACGTGATAGGCGGAACCAGCATGGGGGCGGCGATAGGCGCGTTGGTGGCGTTGGGGCAGGATGCTGGCGAGATAAAAACCAGCCTGCGCGGCATGCTAGGGTTGAAGCCCTTTTCCGGCCTGACGCTGCCGTTGGTCGCGCTGCTGTCCGGCAAGCGCATGGGCGATGCGATGCGTAGTCTGGTCGGCGATATTGCGATCGAGGACCTGTGGCTGCGCTATTTTTGCGTGGTGTGCAACCTCACGCACGGTACCGTCAAGCGGGTGGTGCGCGGGACGCTGCGCCGTTGGGTAGGTGCGAGCAATGCGGTGCCGGGTGTTATGCCGCCCATGGTTGAAGGCGGCGAATTGTTCGTTGACGGCGGTTTGTTGAATAACGTTCCAGCCGATTTGATGAGCAACATGAATGACCGGGCAGGTCATCGCGGTAAACGTGAGCGGAGTCTCGGCCCTGCATGCCGGCGTCCCCGATGATGCCGACTTGTCCGGCCGCGGCACACTGATGAACGGGCTCGTCGGGCGAGGGCGCAATGACGCTGCAAAAAGCGCATCGCCAACGTTAGGGTGGCTGTTGGCGCGTGCGATGCTGCTTGCCAGCAGCAACCATGCCGCGACGATGCGCAATTACGCGTCCTTGTACCTGACGCCGCCGCTGTCCGGCGTGGACGTCAGCGATTGGCATGCTTTCGATGATCTGATAGAAACCGCTTACCGCTACGCGAGCAGGGCACTGGAAACATGGAATCGCGACGCACCGACGCATTGAAACGCAGGGCGCTGAGCCTATTGCATCACGTATTGCTCGTGGGCAGCGCGCTGGTGTTGTGGGTCGAGGGCGCTCGCTATAGCGTACCGCTCACTCTGATGGCCTTGATGTCGGGCTGGATTTCAGGATCATTTATCGAATATGTGGCACACCGGTTCGTGCTGCACGAGCTTGCCTTCGCGACCGAGGTTCATGCGCACCACCATGCTTCCCCTGCACGCGAACAGATAGATCCGCTGTCATATTGGGGGTCGCCAGTAACCGCGGTGCTGGTCTGGCTTGCGCTGCGCGCGTTGACAGGCGAAGTCTCGGTGTCAGGTGGAATCACGGCAGGCTTGTGCCTGCAGTATTCATGGTTTCGTTCCGTGCATAGACGTATGCATAAACCGGGTCATCGCCTTGCCACGGGCGCGCTGGCGCAATTTCATCGCGGTCATCACCTTGACGTGCATACCAATTTCGGCGTTACCATGCCGGTTTGGGATGCATTGTGCGGGACACGACGCGTTGGTTGAGGATGGATCCATGATGCACGATGCGCTGCCTGTCGTAGTCACGGACCCCTTTCCGCGGGATGTGGCGCCGCGCAGTGTGCTGGAGCGCGCGTGCATGCACTGGCTGCGTGATGGCCGCGATCTTGTCTTCTGCCGCCTCACCCTGCGCGCAACCGT
>CANJQI010000211.1 GCA_947476215.1 Betaproteobacteria bacterium | reverse complement strand
GCCCTGTAGTGCTTCAGAAGCGGCACAGCGGCCAGGCGCTTGAATACGCGGCTGATGTGCGCATACCGCGCAGTGTCGTCCCCCTGCATTGAAAACGCGACTTCGACATTGCCGCTGAGAAAAAGCTCGATTTGCTCAATTGTGCGTAGCTTGGAATCGTTCATCTGTATGATCATCCTGAGATGATCAACCCAGACGCCCATTCAGTCCTACATTACCGTTTCAGGCTCGTACCACGTTGGATAAGGCTTTCAGGGGTGATGTAGGCCGGTTTGGCGTATAATCTGCAGCCTTTGCAAGGCGTGCTGGATCGTGCTGCGTGGTTGACGTGGGAACCTCCAAGCTCAAAGTCACCCGTCCGCGGCTGCGCAACCGTACAGGCGAAGTGGTCTTGCCCGGCTATGCGGCACTGGCATGTAACGCGGATCTCTCGCGCCGGATTGCTGACGTGCTCACCCGCTCTAACCTTCAACTGCCAACGGGACACCGCCTTGATCTGGCCGCGGATCACTGACGCCGAACAGAACTCCTTCGACGCCACTTGCCGCAAACTCTACAAGTGCCTCAACTCAACAGCTAAAATCGCTCGGTAGGGGGAAAGCCCCCACAAATTCTGCCGACGCGGCCAAATGAAAGAAGGAAACGTATGCCTGTTCCCAAGTGTCGTGTTGCTGTATTTGGAAGCTATTACCGCGGTTTCTATCTTTTGAACGAATTGATTCACGGGAGTCTGCGTGAACATGTCACCGTCGTGGGTGTTGCGACCGATGACCCGGATGCTTCTTTTATCAGTGCGGATCGGCGAGTATGGCAATACCCGCACACATCCTATGAAAAGCGTATGGTCGCCGAGCTTGCGAGGGAGCGGGGCTTGGAACCCTTTGTGGGCAAGGTCAATGAGCAAGCGTTTCACCACCTCTTTGAGGGTACGTGGCAGCCTGAGCTTTGCGTTATGGGTACTTTTGGGCAGAGAATCGGCAAGAAATTGATTGAAGTGCCCCGCCTCGGTTTTTACAACCTGCATCCTTGTATTGACGACGCCTGGCCGTCAAAGTACCTCGGCGGCAACCCGTTTGAAGGACTGATGCGCGACGCCCAACGCTACTGTTGTGTTGTATTTCATGGCATCGACGAAGGCTTCGATACCGGACCTTTTATCGCGCAAACAGACAGGATTGCCTTGCCCAATCAAACCACGGTAACCGATATGCACAAGATTACTTCCTACGCAGCGGCGCAGCTCGCCAGCCGGGAAATTGGCAAGATCATTCAAGCAAACCGAAGGGCTTATGGATAAGACAACAGCCGCCTGGGATAAAACATCCAGTGCCTGGGACAAAACATCCAGCGTTTGGGTTGCAAGGTCAACGGGCTGGCGACTGGCCAGATCAGCGCTGGCAGTGCTACTACTCATTGGCGCTTCTGCCTTTGCGGGAGCTGTTGATTCAAGCCCTGTCTTAAATGCGATCAAAGAAGCCGGTGCTATAAGAATCGGCGTAAAGACCGATGTGGAACCGTTTGGATATATCAATTCAAGCGGCGAAATCGTTGGATTCGAAATTGATCTGGCGGAGGACATTGCCAAACGTCTCGGCGTTCGACTCATCAAAGTGCCGGTAAGTACGGAGGTTCGTTTCCAAAAGCTGGAGTTAGGTGAGGTGGATCTCCTGCTGGCCACGGTCGGTGACTCCTTGGAACGACGAAAAATCGCTACTGCCATCGAGCCAGGATATTTCGAATCCGGCGTGACCGTCATGCTGCGGCCCGGCCAGCGGCTCAAGGACTGGAATGCCGTGCGTGGAAAAACCCTCTGCGCACTTCAAGGGGCGTACTTCAATCGCCCCACGAGTGAGCAATACCTATTGACTCTGCAAACCTACAAAACAGTGCGCGACGCTCTGTTGGGGGTGACTGGTGGGCGCTGTGATGGTTTCCTCTACAACGCCCCGGCGATCAAAAATCTGTTGAAGAAGGCCGAGTACAGAGGCTACACGGCAGATTTACCGGAAGCGCTGGTGACGCCTTGGACAATGTTCTTACGGAAATCAGAAGGGGGCAAGGATTTCGAGAAATATTTGGGCGACGTTACGGCGGACTGGTATCGCAATGGACTGATCAATCGTGCCGCCTCGACTTGGGGTGCCAGCAGCAGCAGATGGCCTGCCGACCAAATGGCCTTGTGGAACCGCAAAGAGTCAAATGGCAAATACACCTGCGACAGAAACGACAAAGGGCAGTGGACCGCCGAATGCCGGCGTGTTGAATTCGTCAAATCCGATGACGTGAGTGGCCTGCATGCCCTGGGTTTGACGCTCAAGGAAAACACCGGAATTGATTTGAGCTATGTTTATGACGCCTATGACCGACACCAAATCGGAATGGGGCTCGCCTACACCATGCTCTTGACGGCACTCAGCATAGCCGCCAGCCTGGCCCTCGGACTTGTTTCAGCCACGCTATCGGAGGCGCGTATCCCGGTGCTCAGCCGGCTGGTTTTTTTTGTGATGTCATTGGGCCGTCTGATACCGCCGCTTTTGATGATGTATTTCCTCTTCTTTGCGGTCGGAGAATTGCTCTTGACCAACTATGAGGTGAAATTACCCGCGATCTTCGTGGCAGTGATGTGCCTAGCCTACTACAGCGCAGGAATCATCATGATTGCCTTGCATGAAGCGACCCTTCTTTTGCGAAAGACCAAGCCAAGTTTCCAGTTGACGCTGGGTACGCTTGCGTCGGCCATTGACCATGCTCGATGGCCCATTAAGCAGGCCCTCATTAACGTCACAAAAATGTCAATGATTGCATCGGCCATTGCAATTCCAGAACTCCTGAGTCAGGTCAACCTGATCATGGCGGAGAAGGGAAATCTTGTCGTCATGATGAGCACCCTCCTGTTGGCCTACTACTTGATTACGAGCTTTTGGATACATGCGTTCACGTTCCTGGAAAGTCGGTTTTATCCCTCAAGGCAGCAATCATGATTGAGGTAATCGAATTTCTCGTCACATGGACGCCGTTCTTGCTGGGCGGATTTCTGTCAAATATTGGTGTCACGATCGTTGCAGTCATGATCGGAACCTGTATCGGTGCCGGTCTGGGCAGACTGCGCATGCACCAACGCGGGGCTCTTGCCCGCGGCAGCGAATTCCTTTCGCGGCTTTTCCGAAATGTGCCTACCCTTGCCCTTCTGTTTTTTGCTGCCTTCGTTCTGCCAAGGGAGTTCACGGTTTATGGCTCGGATGTCGTCATCGAAATACCGCTTTGGTTCAAGGCAGCACTCGGGCTGTCAGGATCACTCATCGGGTTCACCTCGGAAAGCCTGCTGATTGCGCACCAGAATTTGAAGCGTCAGGACGACAGTGCCGTAATGATTTTTGTCCCGACTTGGGGGGCCAGTGTAATGATATCGTTCATCGCCTCCAGCACTGCGTCCTTGGTTGGCGTGAGTGAGTTGATTAGCCGCAGTAATTCCATCATTGCCGCCACTGGAACGAGTCACCTTATCCCGGTCTATCTCTACTGTGCCGTATTCTTTATTGTTGCCTGCTTGCTTTGGGCCGCATTGATAGATCGCATGAAGACATCATCACTTCTGCTGTCCTTGCTAAAGCGAGCAGCGGCCTAGTCATCGTCCCGATCGCCAGCATGACGGCGCCGGCTGAGTTATGAAAAACACCGTTCCTGCAAAGAACTAGAAGGGGAATTGAAATGGCAGACAAGCACACTGGCCCATGGGCCGTAAGCCAGAAAAATGCGGCAGAGCAGGTGGCGCCGGCGCCAAAGTTTTCCTTCAAGTTGCGCCTCACCATTAGCATGCTGTTTTTATGTTTGATCTTGCCGTGCTTTAAAGTGTTTATTTTCTATGTCTACAATATGAACTATGAAATCTATAAGCGACATGCGGCTGAGCTGATCACCACGCACAACGATCAGACTTCTGCCAAGTTGCTGGCTTTGCTCAATCCCATCGGGGATTCACTGCTAATACTTGCGAAGCAAATTCGAGATGACCCGCGCTTGTTTGAAAGCGCGAGCTTTCACGACACCATGCTGCTGCACCTGGAAAACAACCCCAGACTGGTGTCTATTTTTGTTGCTTCAGAAAAGGGCGATTTTCACCAGGTCCAAGCTATGCGTGAATCGATGATCATTGCCAATCGCGTTCCCCCGGCAGAGGCGAAGTACAACACTTGGGTGGTGGACCGATCGAGCGCCGCTGGCTCTTCGGGGAAATCGAGCAAGGCGCCAAGTAGTGAACTTCCCCGGGCATCAACTGCCGGGCATGAATCCCCGATTGCGCCCAAAGGAGGGGGGCGTGCCAATTCGGTTTTTACTTTTTATAAAGACCGCCACACAGTGCTTGATAGCTATGTCGTGAACAACAACTATGACGCTCGCGAACGGACTTTCTACAAAGCACTTTCAGCAAACGTTGGAACGCCAGCCAATATCGAGAGAGATCGATTTCTGAACATTGGCGATCCGTTTATTTCCAGCAGCACTTCCCGGCCGACGATGAACGTCTCCGCGCCAGTTTTTATTGGTAAGACATTTGTCGGCATGGTGGGTGAATCATTTGAGTTGTCTGCCATTTCAAATTTTTTGAAATCAATTCAAATAAGCAAAAACTGCGAAACCTATATTCTTGATACGGAGGGAAATATAGTTGTCAGTACGGGCGCCAACAATGGCTACAAGCTCGAGAAAGCCGCCTTGATCAAGCAGAGCGTTCTTGAAGCAGCAGGGCGGCCGGCCGCGCATGCCGTTCAGCTGCGCAAGAGTTCAAATCAGCAGCAGTTCGAATTTTTAGACTCGGCCACCTCAGAGGTTTATCTGGCGCAATTTACGCCTTTCCCCAACAACCTCAACAAGAACTGGGAAGTCCTGACGGTGGCACCCATCAGTGATTTTTTGGGGGGGCTCTATGAAATCAACAAAAAACTGATGATTTATGGCGGGCTTGCCGCCCTTTTGCTGGTCGTCCTTACCTACTTTTTGTCGAGAGCCATATCGCGGCCCATAGAGATGCTGACTGATGACATTCGAGACCTTTTAGAGTTCAATCGATCGAAAGAGGTGGTTCGCTCCAACATATGGGAAATAAATATTCTGAGCATTACGGTCAATAAATTGCGCAACACCCTGAGGGCTTTTACTACCTACGTCCCACATGATTTGGTCAATGATTTGTTGCGATCCGGCAACGACATAGAAGTCGGGGGCGAGAGCCGCTACATGACCATCATGTTTACCGATCTTAAGGATTTTTCTACGATTGCTGAGGTGACGCCATCCAGGACATTGCTGAAGTGTGTGTCGGCCCATCTGGCATTGGTGGCCCTTGCTGTTAAGGAGGAGACGGGAACCGTCGACAAATTTATTGGAGATTCGGTGATGGCTTTTTGGGGTGCTCCTTTGCTGGATCAGAACCATGCCTATCACGCCTGTGTCACGGCGGTTAAGGCCCAGCGCAGAATGGTTGGATTGAACAGGCAGCTTGTCGCAGACGGCCTTCCGCTTCTGACAGTACGCATTGGCATTCACTCTGATGCGGTACTTGTTGGTAATGTGGGATCTTCAGAAAGAATGAGTTACACGGTCATGGGCGATGGTGTCAATGTTGCCGCTCGCCTAGAGGGTATCAACAAGGAGTTTGCCACCAAGATTTGTATTAGCCACGCCACCTTCAAGGAGGCGGGCGAGCGGCTTTGGACGCGTCCCATTGATGTCATTACCGTTAAAGGTCGAAAAGGGGAAATCCCAATTTATGAGCTGGTCGCCATTCGTGGAGGCGATACCGAAACCATGGCAACCTACGAGGAGCAGGACCTGTGCGCCTTGACGCACCAAGCCTTCAATCTGTATGCCAAGCACGAATACGGGCAAGCAGCAGACTTATACGAGAAGCTAATTCAGGCACATGGGGACGGACTGTCCAAAATCATGAAGAACCGGTGCTTAAAGAACCTCATTTCGTTGTAGGCGTCCGGACAGGTTGCCATGCCCATCTCCTTGTCATTTTCTCATCGCTTCAAGTGATCTCAAATTTTGAACTCATTGTCGGCCGAGATTGCGTTGGACGTTGGCGTGGCACGGCAGACCGTGTATACGTGGAAGGCGTTGTTCGATAAAGGTGGGGTCGATGCGTTACGCGATGTACGTTTGCGGGGCCGTCCCACAAGACTCGATGCAGACCCACTCGAAGCGTTGCGCCGTGCCATCCTGCAAAAGCCGACTGAACACGGCTTTGGAACTGAACTGTGGACACGGGACCCGCTTTACTGAAAAATAGCCGCTACCTGAGTCACGACCGCGATACGAAATACACGAAATCGTTCCAGACGATCCTTCAGGCTGGCCAAGAGCAACGTGCTGCTATTTCCGCAGAAAACGAAGTCGCACCCCGATGCTGCAATCGAGTGTCACGAACGTCCATCATCCCAGTCGCTAGGTGAAAAGGGCGATACAGCACGTTGCGCAACGCAAACCGAGCTGCAGGCAGGGCCCGCGCATGGACTTTATGCATGGCCAACGGGAAGTCTGGCCGCAGGTGACGCCATTCAATACGCGGAATGAGTCATCGCGCAGCGGCGCGGACGCGTGTACCAGTACGCCCATGCGATCAACACGCCTTGAAACACAAGACGCGACCACAACATGAACGGACTGTATTCGGGGTATAGTTCCGGGTGAATCGCCATCTGCAGGTTGGCCGGGGTCACTGCAATGATCAGCGCAATCATGCCCCATGCCGCAAGCCGCTCGAAACGACGGCACAACAGCAAAAGGCCGAGCCCTACTTCCAAAACTCCGCTCACGTAAACCAGTGCCTCGTGCCACGGCAGGTACGCGGGCATGATATTCACGTAAAAATCGGTATGCACAAAGTGATTGCTTCCTGCGAGAGTAAAGAGCACGCCGTAGACCCACTTCAATATCTCTTTGGCCCGCGTCATTTCGCCCTACCGCGCCGTGTCGCCGCCGCGCACGAACGCCACGACGTCCTCGACTACCGGCGCCAGGCTGCGCAATGGCCACGCGAATGCTCCAATCAGCGTGAAATGATTCGGTCGGGGATAAATCCTGAGCGTTATGGGTACGCCCGCCGCGCGCAGCTTCTCCGCGAGCTGCTGCGTGTTGCGCTCCGGGTTGACGACCGTATCGGTCGCCGCGGCACCGAGAAATGCGCGTGGCGCTGCCTTCGAAACATGGTCGATCGGCTGCGAGCCCGCGGGATAGTCCGGATGATTAAATACCGGCTGTGCATCCACGTTCGTCATCGGCAGAAAATCATACGGCCCGGCCAGCCCGATCCATCCGGCCAATTCCGAGGGTGCAATACCCGCCGCAGTCAGCCAGCGCGCATCGAGCGCCAACATCGCGGCATTGTACGCGCCCGAGCTGTGTCCCATCACATACAAGCGTTTGACATTTCCACCATAACCAGGCGCCGCGCGCTGCGCCCACGCGACCGCACGGGCGCAATCGGTCAGGAAATCCGGGTAACGCACTTGCGGGTAGAGCCGGTAATCCGCGACGATGGTCAGAATGCCATTCGACGCCAGCGCTTCGCCGATGAATTTATAATCCCCGCGCGTGCCGCTGGTCCAGGTTCCTCCGTAGAAAAACACCACCACCGGGTAGCCATCGGAAGTCGCTTGGGTTCTGCTCGACGAACGAGGCTGATATACATCCAGCGTTTGACGCGGATCATCGCCATACTGGCGGTTCGCGGCGGCAATATACGTATCTGTTGGTGTAATTCCGTTGACGAGCACCAGCGGAGAGCACGCGGTGACGGACGCGGCCAATGCGATCAATACGGTAACGAGCAGGGAGATGCGCAACATGAATAGTCAGAAGTGATGCTGAGAAAGCGATTATGAGACGATCAATGGGAGATTAACAAAAGAATCGAATTCAATACAGATTTCTTTACTAGCTTTGTTACGCGCGCCAATGCAACGTGAGTGTTGCCGCCGATTCGCATCGGATCAGTTTCGGCGGGTTGTGCCAATCGCTATTGACCACCACCGGCACTCGACAAACGCTGGTCAATACGAAATCGGCCGGGTGGTCAATTTGGAGTTGGCGGGAACACGTGTGGCCTGCGTGGAGACCGAGGTCGCAGCGCGGGCCGCGTAGCTGGGTTTGTGGCGTGACGGATCGCCGGTTGCGCCGTGGGAGTGGCGGCATTGGACGTGAGGGTTTGCCGTTGCGCCGACTGCGGTTAGACTGATCGATTTTTTCAAAATCTAACCAAAGGTAATCTCCGTGTCCGACGAAGAATTGAAAGCAGAACTCGAGCGCTTGCGAAACGAAAACGCGGCACTCAAAAAAGGCGCAGCGACCGGGATCACGATGAAAGTCAGTGAGAAGGGCGGTTTGTCGGTCTACGGCATGGGCCGGTTCCCGATCACGCTCTATAAGGAGCAGTGGCTAAAACTCATGGACATGTCAGACGCCATTCGGTCGTTTATCGAGGCGAATGATGCGGAGTTGAAGTCGAAGGGGTAAGCATTCGATAAATAGTTTTTCGTGTTAACAATTAAGGCCAGAACAGACCATGACTATTTCCATGTACCAAGCGAGCGTTCCTCGTTTTG
>CANJQI010000210.1 GCA_947476215.1 Betaproteobacteria bacterium | reverse complement strand
TGCCGGTTCCGTGTGGATGACCGCCTGTTGCTGGGTCTGTTGACCGATCATGGCAAAGTCAAACCGATGGCGCCGTCGCATGCCGCGGTGCTGATGGCCGGACAATCCGCCGCAGGGTTGGTTTAATAGTCGCGGAAATACGCTGGAAACACCGGAGAAAAGCATGCGCAACAAAAGTGTCGTTACGGAAGCAAAACAGATCAACCTGGCAGTCGAACTGGTAAAACTGGGTTCAACCTGCTGCACCGCGTGCGCGAACACGCCGCAGAGGTGCTGCGTTTGGTGACCGATCTGCGCGTACCGTTTACCAACAATCTCGGCGAGCGTGCCATCCGTATGCCTAAGATGAAGCAGAAAATCTCCGGATGCTTTTGCACGCTTAAGGGCGCGCAGAACTTCTGCGCCATTTGCTCCTATCTCGATACCATGCATGAGCAGGGCCATAATCTGTTCGAGGTACTGCGTCTGACCTTCATCGGACAATCACCCATCCCTGCTTCAGTCTGAACAGTCACTAATAAAGACAATAAAACAAACACATAAGATTTAGGCTGCAAATGTCAGCGCATCGTAGTGATGGTAAGGATGCAAAGCCGATGGGCGCCCTGATGGTCGGTGCGCTGGGCGTTGTGTTCGGCGATATCGGAACCTCACCGCTCTATGCTTTAAAGGTCGCCGTTGAAGCGTCAAACGGGGTCGGTGGAGCGAGCCTGGAACCGGCAGTGACTGGCATTCTGTCGTTGATCACCTGGGCGCTGTTGCTCGTTGTTGCGGTTAAGTATGTGATGATTGTCATGCGCGCCGATAACTACGGCGAGGGCGGTGTATTTGCGCTGACGGCGCTGGTTTTGCGCCACCTTGGCAAGGGCAATCATCGTGGGCGCTGGATCGCAACCATTGCCGGGACTGTTGGGGCTGCATTGTTTTTGGGGGACAGCCTGATCACGCCGGCCATCTCGGTATTGAGTGCGGTCGAAGGGCTCAATGTCATTGCGCCGGAATTAAAGCCTTACATTGTTTATATCGCGATTACTTTGATTACGGCGTTGTTTGCGATTGAACGCTTTGGGACGGGAAAAGTGGGGGCATTTTTTGGCCCTGTCATGCTGGTCTGGTTCGCGACTCTCGGGGTCATGGGATTGCTCGAGATACTGCGTAACCCCTATGTGCTGGCCGCGCTGAACCCGCTGGCCGGGGTTGAATTCCTCTGGTTGCACAGCGGTGTTTCTGTGGCGATCATCGGTGCGGTCGTTCTGGCGGTGACCGGCGGCGAGGCGCTTTACGCCGACATGGGGCATTTCGGGAGGCGGCCCATCCAGCGCGTATGGCTAATCATTGTGATGCCTTGCCTGTTGCTGAATTATTTCGGGCAAGGTGCGTTGCTGATTCGCGACGCCAGTGCCATTGATAATCCGTTTTACCGGCTGGCGCCGGAGTGGGCGCTGGTTCCGCTGCTGTTGCTGGCTTTTTTGGCGACGATTATCGCTTCGCAGGCGGTTATCTCCGGAGCCTTTTCGTTGGCGAATCAGGCCGTGCAGCTTGGTTATATTCCGCGCTTGAGGGTTCGGCATACTTCCGCTGCAGAGATCGGCCAGGTTTACGTTTCAAAAATAAATATCCTGCTGTATGTTGGCGTGGTGTGTCTGGTTCTAGGATTCGGCAGCTCTGACCGTCTGGCGTCGGCCTACGGAATTTCCGTTACCGGCGCCATGGCGATAGACACCTTGTTGGCGGCCTATGTGATGATCTTCATACGGGGTTGGAGTAAGGCAGTGTTTGCGCCGGTGTTCGCTTTTCTGCTGGTGATCGATGTGGTATTTTTTTCAGCGAATCTGGCAAAGTTCTTGGAGGGTGGCTGGTTGCCGATAGGCGTCGCGGTCGTCGCGGTGGTGGTGATGCTGGCCTGGATATCCGGGCGCAATCGCTTGCTTGCGGCGCGCTGGAACGGGGCGATTGCGCTTGATGGATTTTTGAAATCCCTGTCGGAGTATCCAATTCACAGGGTAGAGGGAACCGGTATTTTTATGGTGCCGCACGACAACATCGCGCCGATGGCGCTTCTGCACAATCTTAAGTACAACAAGGTTTTGCATGAGCGGATCATCTTGCTGCGTGTCGAGGTGCGGGATACGCCGTTTGTCAATGATGATGAGCGCATGAAGATTACGCATCTTATGCATAATTTCCACTCTGCGGTGGTGAGTTACGGCTTTATGGAGGAGCCGAACATTCCGCGCGTCCTCGCGTTTATGCGCGTGCGCGAATTTCATTTCAGTCTGATGGAGATTTCCTTTTTCATTGGGAAGGAAAAGGTTGTCGCTAAGCCCGGTTCTTCACAATTTCTCGCTTTGTTCATTATGATGCACCGTATGATGCTGGGCGCGACGGATTATTTCAAAATCCCACCGGGCCACGCAATCGAGATCGGCGGACACATAGCGATTTGAGCGTGCCAGCGTTCTGTTTGAGTGGGTAGTCGGCGGGATTTGAATAGCGCGTTGGGATGGGTTTGGGGCGGAGTTTCAAGTTCATCGGCTTGTTCTGGTGATCGACTACGCGTTGTTTTCGCACGGCGTTCAATGCGCGTTTTACGATTACAAAACCGCTGGTGTCGAGCGCGCCAGGCTCGAGCGCCGGTGCAAAGCGCTTGGTTGGGACGTGCTGCTCAATCGCGCCGGCGCGACTTTCCGCAAACTTCCAGAGCGCGACACACAGGTGGGCGGTACCTTCGCCGCGGCGACAACGAATGGCAGGTGTGTCGGCTTCGTAGACACTTCCATCAAGTTCAGCGTCACGAGGGCGACAAAAAGGGATAGACCGCTCGCTATCAACCGCGTGAGGGTGGGAAGAAAGGCGTCGATTCGAACGACACCCTTTGCGTACAGGTAGGACGTCGGCGGCGGAATGAAACTGTAGTTGTCGAAGAACAGCACCGCGATGGCAGGTCCGATGTGCCGTTCAATGGAAGAGGAACGATAGTCCCGGAGCCTCTGCCGGCCGTGGCTCGCCATCATGCGGCTTGCGAGGGCGGGCCTGATCCCGGCCGCGCTGGGTTCAGCCAGGCCGCCGTCATTGAAGTAGACGGCATCAATGGCGCGCAGAAAATCCGTCGTCAGGTCATAGAACGATTCTTCCGGCAGCGCGGCAATTGCCGTACCCGAAAGAGCGCGACATAAGTAGGACGTGATGCTACACATGCGGCATGCTGAAAAAACCTTAGACGCAAACTTTTAAGTCCGCCTGGTTCAGCAAGGCGGCGAGGAAGGCGGGCATCGGTGAGCCGGGGTTGATTGCGGCGATTCGCGAGGTTATGCAGGGTCAGGCTGACACCTTGGGCGGTGGTGTGTTCAAGAAGCGGTTGAACAAGAACATGCACCGCTCGATCTTGTTCGCGAAGGGTGGTCGGCATTGGATCGTTGCGTATCTGTTCGCCACGAAGGATCGGGCCAACATTGATGGCGATGAACTTGCTGTTTTCAAAAAGCTGGCGCACACGTTGGGCCGCGTGGCGGACTCCGAATTGGCGTCCGCGTTGAATCAGGGTGACTTACTGGGGGCTCGCCCATCTATCTTATTCCCAGCAGTTCCAACTGTCGCGGCATGCAAACCGTCTGAAGGTCGAACCGTTCAACCACCGTGCGCCGCGCCTGCAAACGCATCTCGGTGTTGCGGCTCGTTAGTGTTTCGCCTATACAAGCCGCGAGCCTTGCCGGATCGAAGAAATCCACCAGGTGGCCGTTGAGGCCGTCTGTCACAACTTCCTCCACCGGCGCGGTGTGCGACGCGACGACCGCGCATCCCGCCGCCATCGCTTCGAGCAGGGACCACGACAGCACGAATGGGTAGGTGAGATATACGTGCGCGGATGATATCCGGTAGATGCGCAGCAGCGTGTCGTATGGTACCTGGCCCATGAAGTGGATGCGTTTCATGTCGAGTTGTGCGCCGACCTCGGCGAGCATTTTTTGTTTATAGGTCTGGCCTTTGGGTGGCGCGGGGCTGTAGCTGCCGGCTTCGGCGCCAACGATGATGACGTGGGCGCGGGGGTGGCGGCGCTGGATTTCGGGCAGCGCACGCATCAGGATGTGGAAGCCGCGATAGGGTTCGAGATTGCGGGCGACGTAGGTGATGATCTCGTCCTGGGCAGAGAGCGTCAGTCCATTTTTCGTCAGGGGCAGTTGGGCACCGGCATCGGGGCACACCAGCGCGGTGTCTATGCCTTCGTGCAGCACGGCGATGCGAGGGCGGTATTCAGCGGGGAATGTGTCGCGTTGCCACAGCGTGGGGCTGATACCGCTGTCACACGCGGACAGGCTCAACAGGTTGGTAGCATTCTTGATGCGAACTCTGAGCGCGTCATCAAGGGAGGCTGGAAATTCCGGATCAAACCCTACGTCGAGACCGTGGGCACCATAGTAGAACTCGCAATACAGCATGACCTTGGCGTCGGGGTAGATGTCCTTCAGAAACAGCGCCTCGCCCCATCCCGGGTGGGCGTAGATGACAGCGGGCGTGAAACCGCGTGCCTTGAGTGCCATGCAGGCTCGGGCTACCGCCTGGCCACGCCGCACCGCGCCTTCTAGCGGTCTGACGTAGTGATGGGTGTGGACGGAGGGTGTCTTGGGTGGCGCGTAGCCGACGACGTTAAGGCCGGGTATCTGCGCACGCTTGCTGATGTTTTCCGGGTCGCCGAGCGCCATGACCTGGCAATCGGGGCGTTTGAGCAGAGCCGCGGCAAGACCGCCGTACTGTCCGGGGAAATTCTGATGGATGAAAAGGATATTCATGAGGAATGGGTGTGAAATTTGTTCTTCGGTGTCGTCTATGGACGATTACACTGGGGTAACGGCGATCTGTCATTTTCCCCCACCCTACCCCCCCGCACTTCGTGCAAGGGAGGGAATCGAGATGAGATGTGTAGATGCGTATGCCTAATCAGGAGAGTTGGGATTGAATGTCGCGGCATAGATGGGAATTGCGCCCACTGTTCGGCATGATGGAACTAAAGCGCATACACTTCAATTTCTTGGGGTTATTCCGCCTTGATCCCGGCTTCGCGGATCACCTTGCTCCAGCGCTCATACTCAGCGCGCAGGAATGACGCCGTCTGTTCCGGCGTGCCGGTTCCCGGTTCCGCGCCCAAGGTGGCAAAGCGTTCGCGCGTCTCCGCCGACTGCATGATTTTGACCGACTCGCCGTTGAGTCTGTCGATGATGGCGCGGGGCGTGCCTGCGGGGGCGAGCAGGATGTACCAGTTCACCGCCAGCAGTTGCGGCATTCCGGCTTCAGCCGAGGTTGGTACTTGCGGCATAGCGCTCACGCGTTTCGCATCGAGTATCGCGAGCGCGCGCATGCGGTTGTCCTTGACGAACGGAGCAACCGCGGACGTTACGCTGACCACCATGTCGACTTCGCCGCTCATTGCGCTGACCAAACCCAGCGCGGCGCCTTTGTAAGGAACATGCAGAACCTTGGTTTTGGTGAGCGATTTAAATAGTTCACCGGCAAGATGCGGGGTCGAGCCTACGCCGCCTGATGCATACGCGAGTTTGCCCGGATTTGTACGCGCGACCTGCACAAGTTCCTTCAGTGTTCTCGCCGGCACTGACGGATGCACCACCAGCACGCTGGGTATCGCGCCTATCATGGATATCGGCACCAGGTCTTTCATCGGGTCGTAACTGGTCTTGGGATTCAATATCGGATTGAGCACCAGTGGCGGCGGCGCCATCAGCAGCGTATAGCCATCGGGCGCTGCCCGCGCGGCAGCTTCGAACGCAATGTTACCGCCCGCGCCGGTGCGCGCGTCCGGCACAATCTGCTGGCCGATCACGGGCGCAAGATGCTGTGCGAGCCAGCGTGTGACGAGGTCGGTTCCGCCGGTGGAGAATGGCATGAGCACGCGTATCGGTTTCGCTGGGTAAGCGGCCGGGCTTTGTGCGTGGGCAATGTCTAACGTCGCCAATAGTGCGGCGGCGGCGATGATGCGAATGCCGGTGCAACTCATAGACATATCTCCTGATATTCGATGAAGGCCGGATGGCAAATTCGTGGCCAGGAACTACTCTGGTTTGATGCCCGCCGAGCGTATCACCTTGCCCCAGCGCTCATACTCGTCGCGCAGAAACGCCGCGCTTTGTTCGGGCGTGGCGGCCGCAGGCTCACCGCCCATGGAGGCAAAGAATTCACGGCTTTCCGGCATGCGCATGACTTTCACGGCCTCGACATTCAGCTTCTCGACGATGGCACGCGGGGTGTTGGCGGGCGCGAGCAGCACGTACCAGTTCACCGCGATCAACTGCGGCACGCCGGCCTCGGCGGAAGTGGGCACCTGCGGCATCGACCCCAGGCGCTTGGTGTCCAGTACCGCGATTGGACGCATCCGGCCGTCCTTGACGTAGGCAATCGCGCTGGATGCCACGCCTATGACCATATCCACTTCGCCACTGATCGCATACGTAAGCGCGATGGTGGAGCCCTTGTAGGGCACATGCAGGATCTTCGTGCCGGTCACCGTCTTCAACAACTCGGCGGCGAGATGGTTGGTCGAACCCACGCCTCCCGAGCCGTAAGTGAGCCGGTCGGGCTGGCTGCGTGCGAGTTGTATCAGTTCCTTTAGCGTTTTAGCGGGTACCGAAGGGTGTATGGTGATCATGTTGGGTATGGTTGCCAGCAGCGCGACCGCGACAAAATCCTTAAGCGTGTTGTAGCTCAGTCCCGGGCTCAGATTCGGGTTGATGACCACCGGTGGCGCACCCATCAGCAGGGTATACCCGTCCGGCGCAGCGCGTGCCACGGCCTCATGTCCGATGTTGCCGCCCGCTCCTATGCGCGGATCGGCAACGATTTGCTGTCCCAGCGCGGCGGGCATGTGTTGCGCCAGCCAGCGCCCGACCAGCGCATTGCCGCCGGAGAACGGCAGCACGATGCGTATGGGCTTTACCGGGTAGGCGCCGGATGGCGCTTGGGCGTGCACAGGATTCATCAGCGCCGCGTTGGCCATCATCAATGCTGCCCAGGCGGTAATCGCGCTAGTGCGCAGTATGGTGTTGTTTTTCATGGGATTGTCCTCTCTTGTGAGCGGCAGGCGTACGGGCGCGCCGGCCTCATTCCGCGCGTATGCCCGCTTCGCGTATGACTTTTTCCCAGCGCACCATGTCGACCTTGATCATGCTCGCGAATTGTTCGGGCGTATTGGCGAGCGGTTCGGTACCGGCATTGAACAGACGCTCATGCGCCTCGGCTGACTTGAAGTAGTTGGCGACCGCCTGATGCACCTTGGTCACGACCGCGGACGGAACACCGGATCTTGCCAGCACACCGTAGACGGCTGCGGTTTCGTAGCCTGGTACCGTGGCGCCGACCGGCGGCAGGCCCGGAAACAGTGCGGTTGGCTGCGCGCTCGTCACGCCCAGCGCGCGCAGTCTGCCGGTCTTGATATGAGGCGCTCCGGCGGTAATCGAAGTGAACATCGTCTGCACCTGTCCGCTCAGCAGGTCGCTGGTGCCGACGCTGATGCTCTTGTAGGCCACGCGCACGATATTGACGCCGGCCAGAGACTTGAAGAGTTCGCCCGCAAGGTGATTGGATGAACCCGCGGACAGTGAAACATAATTGAATTCGCCGGGACGTGCCTTCGCCAGCGCGACGAGTTCCTTGACGGTCTTCGCGGCAACCTGTGGATTTACGACCAGCAAGTACGGAGAGGTCGCCGCCAGCGTGATGGGTTTGAAGTCCTTGACCGCATCGTATGGCACGCGCTGCATGAAGCCCGCTATCCACAAATTGCCGCTTGATACCAGCAGCGTATAGCCGTCCGGCACTGCCTGCGCGATGATTTCGCCTTGAACAACGCCGCTCACGCGGTTATCCACGATCGCCGGATGCCCCAACGCAGTCGACAGCGCCTGCGCGACCATGCGCGCCATGAAGTCTGTGCCGCCGCCTGCCGCGGCGGTGACTATGCGCACCGGCTTGGTGGGCCACGTCTGGGCACCGGCCGGTGCTGCAGTCAGCGTGACGGCGGCGAGTACCAACTCGCATACAATCGAATCCTGTCTGGACATCAAATTCTCCCAAAATCATATCGTTGCATCACTTGCGACGATACTACCTCGATCGTGGCCGCACGCGTTGACAGGCAGTGATTGCACATAGCCCACGCTATCAGTATAGTGAAACTTGCAAGCAAGTCACCAAAGCTCAGATCCCATCGGCGGTTGTCGGGGCATGAAACAGGGCAGATGGGAGTGCAATACGTGCCGTACAACACCATTGCAACGAGTCCGGCATTGGCGAAGCCTGAATCGGGTCGTCAATTGCATCTGTGGGCGGCCTGCCTGCTGGCGCTCGTCAGCAGCGCCGCGGCGCAAAATTACCCGCTCAAAACCGTACGCATCGTGTCCTCGGGGCCGGGCGGCAGTGCCGATTTTGCCGCGCGCCTGATCGCGCAGGAGATTACCCCGGCGCTCGGCCAGCAGGTCATCGTAGAGAATCGCCCGAGCGGTGTCATCCCCGCCGATGTCGTCGCGCGCTCAGCGCCGGACGGTCACACGCTGCTCGTGGCAAGCAGCGTATTGTGGATAGTGCCGCTGCTGCAAAGCGCGCCATTCGACGCGGTGCGGGATTTCGCGCCGGTTTCTATGC
>CANJQI010000209.1 GCA_947476215.1 Betaproteobacteria bacterium | reverse complement strand
TGCCCGGCCGCTGCGCGATATCGCGCGATGCAAGAACGAGTCCGCCGCTTGCCGTTATTTCTTGAATACCTTTTGCCAATAGGCGATTTCGGTTGCGAGGAACGTCGCGTATTCCTGCGGCGTTGTCGGCGCGATCTGGCTTCCACGCTGCGCGTTGTTCAACATCAACGCCAGCGCCGGTGCGGTGACGTTCAAGGTTGCGCCGAACTTTGAAGCGCCGACCGACACCGCTGCGAACAACGTCTACGACATCACGGTCACGGCCAACGATGGGGTCAACACCTCGGCGGCGCAAGCGGTAGCGATCACGGTCAGCAACGTCTGCGAAGACAACGAAGCCGGCCAATCGGTGATTGATCTCGGCAGCTACGGCAAGCTGATCGCCCCGGTGCAGGTGGATGGCGTCCATTGGTATTACTACTGGGACCGCAGCGGTAATGGCACGAACGCCAACACCGGCACGCTCAATGGCGGTCTGGACCGCATCACGCACGAGGTGCTGGATGGCATTTTCAAGCAGGATATCAACGGTGTGGTGGGCGGCGCAGGCAACACCACCGACACCTAGCGCTACGCCACCATCAACGGCGTGCATCTGGCCTTGCCGACAGTGGCGGGAGTGACTTCGTCGCCGTATGGTTCAGCCGGTTTGGACGCCTTCGAGCCAGGCACGGCGGTAGGATCAGCGACGCCAGCCAATGGCCGTAATGTGGCAAACGCCACCTATAACGATCTGCTGGCGGTATGGGATGCGTATAACGGCACGGGGGTAGGATCAACGGCGATCAGTGGCACGCCGTCGGGCTGGCAGGCTAACAGTTACTGGTCGGCCACGCCTTCTTCGGCTTCGCGGCACGCCTACGTCTCCCTGAGCGATGGCTCTTCCAGGCGGCCTGATTCTCACGACAAGAGCGGTTCTGCAACGGGGCTTACGATCGCGCGGGCTGCGCTCGCGTGTGGCGGTCGGTGTGAGGCGATTGGGGTGGATGCGGGGTCCGATAATCCATGCGCGAGGGGAGATTTTCAGCAAACACCGCGCGCTTGACCGCCTATGGGGCCGGCGATACAGTTACCGCTAGTCTAAAGAGGCGTTTAAATTTCCTATGTACGATAGCTCCAGCGCCCATGTTTGGCCGGGAAGAATCCCATCACTTCGTTATGCTCGGGCTTTCCAGGCTCTCGATCAACGCGCAAGTACTTGGAACTGCGTTGCGAAGCGGTCGACTGGCGCGCGTCGACCGTGACTGTCTGTTCGCGTCCCGTGCGCAGCGTCCACAGCGCCGCCGCCGCGCGGCCGACGGCTGCGAGTGTCGCGGCACTGGTCTCGCCGAGGCGAAATGACGTCGGTATTATCGGATCCGCGCCGCCGGTGAATGTCGCGGTGCGGGCATATTCCTCGGACCAGCCGGCATACGGCAACAATGTGCGCACAGCGTCGTGACTCATCTCGATGCACCCGCTTGGGAGGTAACATCATAGAAATAGCGAGTCCAGCGAAATGACAAGATCGCACACCAACATGGCAGTCCTGTTTGCCGATATCACTGGCAGCACTTCGCTGTTCAGTGCAGTCGGTGATGGTGTTGCACGCCAAATCGAACAAGCTTGGCTCAATCAAGTCACCACTCTGCTTCCCGCATTTGCCGGTCGCCTCGTGAAAACGATTGGTGATGAAGTGATGTGTGTGTTCCGCGACGCGGATCAGGCGGTACTTGCCGCGAGTGCGATCCAAGCCAATGTGACCTCATATCCACCCCATGGCCATGCCATCAAACTGCATATGGGTCTGCATGCGGGTGACGTCATGGTTGAACACGATGACATCTTCGGTAACACCGTCAACGTGGCGGCTTACCTGGCGGCCGTTGCACTACCGCAGCAAATCGCGATTACAGATTCCACCTACGCCATGCTGTCTGACCCGCTGAAGACCGTGGCAAGGCCGGTATTTCGTACCGTACTAAAGGGGCAGACGATTGCATCCACCATCTACCACGTGTTATGGCGAAACGACAATCCAGATCTGACCGATAGCTTTTTCTCCGTCCGCCAGCCTCCGCTGCTGCCGGGAGATAACGGCGGCCTGCTGCTGAAGTACGCTGATCAATTGATAGACCTCAATCATCTGCATCCAAGAATCAGCCTCGGCCGCGATGTCAGCTGCGACATCGTCGTCGACGACCGCTTTGTTTCGCGCGAACACGCGACAATTGAACTCGACGGCATGGATTTTTATCTCGTAGACCGCAGTATCAACGGCACTTACATTGCCTTTGATGGCCGTCCGGAAGTCAGCGTGTTGCGACGCGACGTATTGCTGGGCGGCGCAGGAAAAATTTCAGTTGGCCGCGCGTTTGCGGAAGATCCCCAACACGTCATCATGTTTTCCTACGACCGGCGATCACTGTTTCGCGTGTAAACAAACTCACTTGTTTAGGCTGGAAGCCGGCTGCGTGAGCATGCTTGCGATGGTCTGATCCGGCAATGTAACCGCCGTCCGTACGCCAGATAAGCTGCGCACCGCCAAAGGCGAAGTTCACCGCTTCGGCAACTGCTAGGCGATGCCCTAACGCCTGAGGCGCGCCGAATTGTGTTCGCGGCGCACCCGGAACTGCTCACGCCGGTGCTGCGCATCATCCACCGTGTCATCGCGGGGTATCTGCTCAAGCAAGCGGGGCTGAAACGCACAACAGCCGACACCGGCGCGGTCACGCTGATACAGAGATTTGGCTCGGCAGCCTACCTCAAGACCGGCCTATCTGGCGATCGCCGGAACGGGCTCCGCAGTAAAGTACGCGAGTGCGGTGGATCCCGGCCCGGTGCATGCCTGTGCTTCCGTGTAAAGACCACGGCTCGGCGGCGGATTGTACAGCCCGAACAGCATGGCGCGCAGGGTGTCGTGCTTGGCGACCAGCATGGTCACGCGGTTGACCTCGGGCAGTGGCGCCACGCCACCCGAAAAGGCGTAGAGGCCGGGTGACGCGAACTGCGAGGCACCGGACAGGGTTGAATCCGCGATCAGGGTTTCCACCAGATCGCCGCGTTCGACCAGCAGGTTTTCCGGCAACCGGGCCAATTCGTTCACGTATTCATGGCGCGCGGGACTTGCAATCCGCACCTCGGCCCACAGCTCTTTTTGCGCGGCTGGCCGGAGCAGCTTTTTTTCAATGAACAGATTGCGTGACTCCCGCACAAATACCGTTTCAACCCGGCCAGTCACACTGTTGCCATTGGCGGAAATTCCCTGTGCAAGTGCAGATGCGGTGAATGTGGCGAGGAACAGCTTCATGACATTCTGAGCAAGTTTCATGGCAATACTCCTTAACAATGAACGCCGAGGCATTACGGGATCCCGTGCCCCTGGTGTTCATGCTTATCGGCACGAATACGGCAAGCCTTGAGGCCTATTTTGGAATTTTTGCCAGTGCGCCTGGGGGCGGCATGGTTCCCAAACTTGTCGCGGAATTCCTCTTTAGGGGGTAGTATCTGCTCTGAGCACCATCCCTGAGCACCGTTCATCTAAATGAAAGGCCGCGTCCCATGGTTTCAACCCTCCG
Organism: Betaproteobacteria bacterium; assembly: GCA_947476215.1. GTDB lineage: Bacteria > Pseudomonadota > Gammaproteobacteria > Burkholderiales > SG8-41 > PALSA-1004. Next base: position 5,206 of record CANJQI010000209.1, on the reverse strand, counting down.
CATCGCCATCCTGCTGATAACCGTCCTCCTCGCCGCGATCCACCCGGCGCAGGCGCAACAAAAGCCCTACCGCTTCTCTCCGGTCAACCAATGGGATATCAACCTTACAGCGTCCTACTGGAATCCGATCATCAATTATGTTGCCGAGAAAAGCGGCGTGCCGCTGCAACTCAAGATCGGGCGGACCTCGGCGGACACCACCGCCTTCGTGCTGGCACAGGAAGTGGAATTCTCCTTCACCAACCACCTCTTCAGCCCGCAGCGGGCAGCACTGGGCTGGAAAGTCTTCGGGCGCCGCAAGGCCCCGGTCCCGCACGCGCAGATCGTCGTCCTGGCAGAATCCGGCATCACCAGCCTGCAGCAGTTGCGCGACCAGGAGGTTGCATTTGCCGGTAACGAGGCCTTCCTCGGCTACAAGGTGCCGCTTGCCCACCTCCTCTCGCAGGATATCCCGGTGAAGGCGCTCTTCAGCGGGAACCAGAATGCAGCGTTCACCCAGTTAGTTGCGGGACGCGCCAAGGCCGTGGGCAGCAACTCCATGCTGGTGACCGGGTTCATGGAGCGTGAAAAGAAAGCCTTACGGGTCCTCTGGAGTTCGGAGGAGTACCACGACCTCGCGCTGATGGTCTCCCCAAAGGTGCCCGATGCCGAAGTCCGCGCGGTTGCCGCCGCGTTCCTGGGGATGCATTTGGATCCGCGGGGCAGCAAGATCCTGGAAGTCGCCTCCAAGGAGGTGTCCCTGACACTCGCCGACCATTTTATTCCGGCGTCGATGGCCGACTACGCGAACTATGTCCACTTTTTCGATAAAGCCCCGGCCTTTCTCCGATAAGCAGCATCGCGGCCTGACATGCTCGGCCTAGGCTGGATCCTGCCGAGATCCATAATCACGCGCGTCTTCGCGCTGTATTCCATTTCATGGCTGGTTTTCGCCGGGGGCGGCACCGCGCTTTTCTTCTACGGTCAATTCTCTCACAGTATTGAAAGCGTGCAGCAGTCCGCGCTCATACTGGCCGAGGTTGCCGCACGGACCGTGAGCGACAGCGCCGTCATCGGCGACTACGACACGATCAAGCAAACCCTCGCATCCGCGACGCTCGGGTCGAAGTTTTCGCAAGCCCAGTTCATCGACCTGTCGGGAGGCGTGATCACCATCCGCAATTCTGTGACCGAATCCGGGATCTCGCGCCCACCGGACTGGCTGCGCGACCAGGTTGCGGCGCGACTGTTCGACGTGAACCGCAACATCGGGGTAGGCGGCACCGACTACGGCGTGATGCGGCTGACTTTCGACCCCACGCGCGTTGCCGCGGATGCCTGGGAGTTCATGAGCACCGTGGCGGCCGTCGGACTGGCGAGCTTCATCGGGGGGCTGGTGCTGATCTGGTTCCCCCTCAAGCGCTGGCTGAAGCCTCTTCAGGCAAACCGGCACCACTCGACGTTCATGGTGGACCCGGCTTTGATCGAATCAGCGCCGGTGGAATTCAGGCAGACCCTGCTGGCGCTTTCGAGTACGGCGTCGCGCCTCAAGCTAGAATTGGCTGAACGCGAGCAGGCGCTGCGGTCCCTCAGGAAAATCGTTGCCGACCTCCTGCCGGACTCGAAGGACGGGAATGCCGGCACCAACGACATCGGCACGGTCATCGCAACCATCTCAAAGCTCGTGCAGGAGCGCGCGGCGACACTGGGCGAGCTGTCGCTGGCCAAGGCCGCCTCCGACCGGGCGAACGAAGCAAAAAGCGCGTTTCTCGCAACAATGTCCCACGAACTGCGTACCCCCATGCATGGCATCTTGGGCACGGCGCAGTTGCTGCAACTGGGCGACGTAAGCGAAGCGGAGCGCAGGGACTATGCTGGAACGATCTTCGAATGCGGCAACGGCCTAATGGCCATCCTGAACGACATCCTCGACCTTTCCAGGGTCGAGGCGGGCAAGGTCGAACTCGCGCCAGTCGCTTTCCGTCCGGCGGAGCTGGTACGTGAGACGATCGGCCTCTTTGCGGAATCAGCGCACGCCAAAGGCCTGGAGCTCAGCATGCGCATCGACGACGCCCTACAGCAGGCCTACTGGGCCGACCCCATGCGCTTGCGTCAGATGCTTGCTAATTTCGTCAACAATGCGATCAAGTTCACGGAACAGGGCACGATAGTGGTGGAATGCTCGGTCGTTTCCCAGTGCGAAGCCACGCCCATGCTGGAATTCGCGGTACGCGACAGCGGGGTCGGCATCCCACTGGAAATGCAGCACGCCCTGTTTGCGCGCTTCACCCAGCTCGACGCATCAAACACCCGCAGGTACGGCGGCTCGGGCCTGGGACTGTCGATCGTTCACGGCCTGGCCGTGCTGATGCGCGGTGAGACAGGCGTCGAAAGCGCACCCGGGCAAGGGTCAAGGTTCTGGTTCCGCGTCCCTGCCACCAAGCCGCCGTCGCGGCATGTCAGGTCTGCTCCTGTGGCATTGCCGGCGGTAGCGCAGCTGGCCGGCCGTATCCTCGTCGTGGACGACATGATCGCCAACCGCGCCGTGATCGAACGCATGCTCCAAAGGCTCGGCCTGCAGGTGTCCTTGGCGAGCAACGGCAGGGAAGTGGTCGATGCAGTCATGGCAGGGGTGGTGGCCCCCGACCTCGTGCTTATGGATTTGCAGATGCCGGAGATGGACGGCCTGGAGGCCACCGGCCTCATCCGCCAGTGGGAAGCGTCCCGGCAGCAAGGCAGGATACCGATCATCGCGCTGACTGCAGCGGCGTTCGACACCGATCGGGAACGCTGCCTGCGGGGCGGAATGGACGGCTATCTCGCCAAGCCGATCCTTCTGAAGGCCCTGGCACGCGAACTCGGCAAGTGGCTGCCCGCCGCGACTGCGATGGAAGCTGCAACCGTCCCGCCCGGGACCTAGACCTAGCCCTAGCCCGCATCCCGCCGTGCGGTCAGTTACCGCCGGTTACCTCCGAAGTAGGTTCGGAGCGGGCGGTCCCGATGTCGAAGATCAGGTAGTCGCCGGACTTTCCAGGCGGTAATGTAAGAGATCGCTGTCGGTAAGCGCGCATCATGGGACAAGCGCTGCAGTCAGCGCCGGCCGGCCACCACGCGGCCTTTTCGTACGAGCGGCGGGTTCCTGAAGAAACGACGCTCTATCGGTGGTGCAGGAACACGTGGGCACCTTCCTCGCCCAAGTTGAAGCCAAGACCGGCACGGGCTTGCCGGAGATTGATGCGGCCCATTCCTTTATACTCAAGGTCATACCAATGAAAGATATTTTTCGACGGCCATTCTGGGAGCATTCATGAGAGTCAAGGTTGCATACCTTCTGGCAGCCTGCATGGTTGCCGCGTTGAGCGCGGCTGGAGCCATTCAGGCGCAACGCTATCCGACCAAATCGGTACGCCTGATACTGCCATTTCCTCCGGGCGGATCAACCGATATTCTGGGACGCATCGCTGCCGATGCGCTGTCGCGCGCATGGAACGTGCCGGTGATCGCCGATAATCGCGCGGGCGCTACCGGCAATATCGGAGCGGCGCTGTGCGCCAAGTCGCCTTCCGACGGATACACGCTGTGCATGCTCACCGTGGCGCAAAGCATTGCGCCCAGCATATACCCCGATCTGCCCTTCGATCCGCTCAAGGATTTTTCGCACGTAACCCTGCTTGCAACGCTGCCAAGCCTGCTGGTGGCGCACGCTACCGTGCCCGTCAAAAACGTGCGGGAAATGATTGCATACGCAAAATCCCGGCCAGGCGCTCTGAATTACGCGTCAACCGGCAATGGCAGCGGTTCGCAGCTGATGATGGAAATGCTCAAATTGCGCACCGGAACCCACCTCGTGCACATTCCATACAAGGGGGCGGGGCCTGCCATGGTGGATCAACTCTCAGGACAGGTCCACATTTCGTTCAGTGCCGCGATCTCGACCATGCCTTTTCTCAATCAGGGCAAGCTGGTGGCGATTGCGGTTTCGACGCGTGACCGATTTCCACCCTTGCCTGACCTGCCCACGGTCGATGAGTCGGGGATCAAGGGATTTGATGGCGCAGCGTGGCAGGGAATGTCCATGCCTGCGGGAGTCCCGCGCGCCATCGTAAATCGCATCAATGCCGACCTCGTCAACGCACTCAAGTCGCCAGCGATGAAGGAACAGATCATAGGCATGGGTGGCATGGTCGCAGCAAACCTGCCCGCTGAGTTCACGGCCTTTATCCGCACTGAAATCGGCAAGTGGGCAACAGTCGCGAAGGCTGCAAACGTCAAGGGCGACTGAGCGCTGCACCTGTTCTGACGCCGGCGCCGCGCCCGCTCAACGCCCTGCTGATACGCACCGGGCGGCGTGGCGCCTTTGCGAAAATACGGCAGGTAGACCTTGGTGAGGTCTAGGAGCCTGGCAGATTCGCCGAACTGGGCAACGTCCAGGCCGGCGACATTGACAGGCCTGTGCAGTTCCACCCTGCCTACGTAATACAGCCGAAACGGTCAAGTGGGGCAAGGTCGTGCGGAATATGAAAGTGAGGGAATAAAGACGGCTGCCACGGAAGGGCCGTACACTGGCATTGCGGGGTCGCAACCAAGGGCTTTTTCGTCCCGGGATGCTTTAAAATCGTCATTTGTCGCGAAACCAAATAAATCAAGGAATCAACGATGCGTATTGCCCTATTGCTGATTGTATTTGTCGCCGGTTGTTCGACTTGGGGACAAGCAAAGTGGACGAAGCAGGGATCGACGTCGAAGGATTTCGACGTTGCCACCACGCAATGCGAGGCGGAGGCGGTGTCGCGCGCGAATGCGATCGCCACTCACATAGCGCATGCGTACTATGGCGCCTGTATGACGGCAGCAGGCTGGACGCCGCCGCCGGCACCCAAAGAAGAACACGAAGCGCCGAAAAAGACGGCAGCGCATGAGACGGCGAAACACGAAGCGCCGGCAGCGGAGGCGCCAAAACACTGACGCAGGAAAGCAGGGCGTTATAGCTTTCCGCATTCTTGCAGTGCTGTTGACCGCGGCGGCCGCGCCCCTGCTGCTGGCCGCTCACGCGCACAGAAGTGGTCGCGAAAAACTGAACAGCGCTATAAGGGGAAACTCCGGGCACAATGCCGGGCCATAGTACGAACGGGTTTACCTCAAAGCCTACGACAGCGTAAGCGCGGCGCGCGCTGACATTGCTGACTACTTCCACTGGTACAACACGGCACGGCTACATTCAAGCCTC
>CANJQI010000208.1 GCA_947476215.1 Betaproteobacteria bacterium | reverse complement strand
TGCATACCTGCGCCGTATTGACCGCGTACGGTCTTGGCCAGCACATCCTCGGGCGTAAACGGCTGTATCGCCTGCATGACCTTGGCCTGTTCGTCGCGCACGGCGTCGGCGTCGAACGAAATTGGCGGCTCCATCGCGGTCAGTGTAACAAGCTGGAACAGGTGATTGGGCACCATGTCGCGCAATGCGCCCGACGTTTCGTAATAGCCGCCGCGTTGTTCCACGCCGACAGTCTCGGCGGCGGTTATCTGCACGTTATCGATATAGTTGCGGTTCCAGATCGGCTCGAAAATTCCGTTTCCGAAACGGAATACCAGCAGATTCTGCACGGTCTCCTTGCCGAGGTAATGGTCGATGCGATAGATCTGTCGCTCGGCTATGACCTGCCGCAGTTCGGCATTCAGCGCGACGGCTGATTCGAGATCCCGGCCGAAGGGCTTTTCCACGATAACGCGCCGCCATTTGCCATCGCTTTCGCGGGCCAGCCCGGCGGCGTCGAGCTGGCGCACGATGCCACCAAAGAATTTCGGTGCGACCGCAAGGTAGTGAAAGAGGTTGTCGTGCACACCGTGCTCGGCGGCGGCGAGCGTTACGGTCTCGCGAAGTTGAACGTACGTCGCGGCATCCTCAAGCGAACCGCGCACGTAATAGATACGCCGCGCCAGCCACTCCCAGATTTCCGGGTCGACCGGCATCGCTGAAAACTCTTTCAGGTCCGCTTCAAGCTGGCTACCGACCGTATTCGTGTCGTAGCCACGCGTCGCCAACCCGACCAGCGCAAACTGGCGAGACAGCAGGTTGTCATGCGCGAGGTTGTAGAGCGCGGGGATAAGCTTGCGTTTCGTCAGATCGCCGCTGGCGCCAAATATCACCATGGTGCATGAATCGGCGGGGCGGGCCGGGACCATGCCCGCTGCTGTATCAGATGTCGTCGTGACGGTCTGCATGGTGGCTACTTTTCCGACGGCCGTTCGACATGGGCGCCAAATCCTAATCGCATCGCCGACAGGACCTTGCCGGCAAATTCGTCCGCGCCGCGCGTTAAGTCTGTCCACGAATTCGGCCAGCGTGGTCGCGCCCGTCGCGCCTTCTTTCTCAAGCGCGCTTACCGCCGCCGCGCTGCGATCGTAAACGACGCACTGATGGCCACCACGCATCAACCGTGCGCACCATGTTCGCTCCCATTCTGGCCAGTCCTATCATTCCGATTTGCATGAGTTCACCCTCTCAGATCGAACGCCGCGCGCCCGAAAGCAGAAGTGCAACCCGGCAATGGGGATGTTAAGTGCGAATTTGGGGGGGGTAAGGACCTGCCAGATTCCATTCGTGCGGCAAACACGCGCCGCACAAGCCTTTCCGCCATGTTCAAGTGATCATCATCATCCGGACCGCCATGGGCAGGCAATATCGGGCGTTATAATCCTCGAACCATACTTGCCGAAGGAGTTTTCAATGCGACCATCAGCCCAATTTTTGGTTTGCATCTGCGCCATGGTATGGATAGCGGCGGCAACTTCGGTTGTTGCGCAGCAATATCCAAACCGGAGAATACGATTGGTGGTGCCGTATCCACCCGGCGGGGGCACCGATCTGGTGGCTCGCCTGGTCGGACAAAAGCTCTTTGAATCCTCCGGGCATGGGGTGGTCGTGGAGAACCGCGCCGGTGCGGGCGGCGTGCTCGGCACCGAAGTCGTGGCAAAGTCGGCCCCCGATGGTTACACACTGGTGCTCGGGACCCAGGCGGCATTTGCGGTGAACCCCAGCTTGATCGGCAAGATGCCCTATGATCCCCTTAAAGATTTCTCGCCTGTCACGCTTAACGGTATTGCGCAAAGCATTCTGGTCGTGCACCCGTCGGTCCCGGTCAAGACAGTCAAGGATCTAATCGCACTGGCGCGCGCCAACCCGGGTCAGCTTACGTTCGCATCAAGTGGCGTCGGCAACTCGGCGCATCTGTCCGGCGAACTGTTCAAAATCATGGCCAAGGTCGATATGCTGCATGTGCCCTACAGCGGCGGCGGAACCGCCATAGCCGCTTTGATAGGCGGTCAGGCGTCGCTTTCATTCGCCAGCACGCCCACTGCGCTGCCGCATGTGCGCAGCGGCAAGCTACGGGTCATTGCGGTGAGCTCCAGCAAGCGTTCGCTGGTTCTGCCTGAACTTCCGACGGTGGCCGAATCTGGACTGCCCGGATTCGAGTCTCAGGACTGGCAAGGCATACTCGTGCCCGCCAGGACTCCCGCCGACATCGTCAGCAGGCTCAATGCGGACATGCAACGCGTACTGGGACTGCAGGAAATCAAGGACAAACTGCTCGCCTCAGGTTTCGAAGTCAGGCCCAGCACGCCGGAGTGGTTTGCGGAGTTCATAAGCGCCGAAACCATCAAGTGGGCCAAGGTGATCAAGGGCGCCGGAATAAAAGCCGAGTAAATAGTCGCCGTGCCCCTCATGCAAGCGCACAGGTCCGAAAGCCGGCAAAAACATCGCCCCGATCGGGCGTAAAGAAATTGCGCCAGGTATTACGTATCAGCCGGCGCGATGTCGCGAAACTGCCGCCGCGCAAGACTTTGTGTGTACCAAACCACGGCTGGGAGTATTCCTTATACGGGTCCGCCACAAAGCCTGGATACGGCCCGAACGCACTCTCGGTCCATTCCCAGACATTGCCCAACATCTGACGGCAACCGGATGCACTGTCGCCGCGCATGTGTGAATCGACCATGACGGTGCCGGAACTTTCAAGGTTTGCGTACGCGGCTTCGGGAAAATTATCGCCCCACGGATAGCGTTGTTTGTTCAGATTCGAAGCATCCCAGGCGGCGGCATACTCCCACTCCGCTTCCGTGGGCAGTCGACGCCGCGCATAGCGGCAATACGCGCGCGCCTCGTGCCAGTTAACGTGCATCACCGGATGACGCAGCGGCAACGGCACGGTTGCGTCAAAACGGCGCAGCATCCACGTATCGTTGCGTCTGATCCAGTAACGTGGCGCACGCAGTTGCGCGGTTGCCTGCCACGACCAACTTTCATCTTCCCAGAATTCGCGGCGCAGGTAACCGTCCGCTTCGACGAAATCAAGATAGTCCGCATACGTGACCGGTACGCGCGCGATGCGATAGGGGGCAATTCGCACTTCATGCGCCCATTTCTCATTGTCGAACACGAAGCCGCCTGCGGCATGCGCGCCGAGAAGGAATACCCCACCGGCGATTTCGATGTCGCCGTTCGTCGCAGGTCCACTGCCGTTTTCCACCGGGGCATCTGGATAGGGATTCGTGTAAGCGAGCGTCTGCCGCGTGTAGTGAAATGCCTCGGCATGCATGTCTTCGTGTAACGCCGCGAGTTGAACGAAATACTTCAAGGCCTCATTTTCCGGTTCCCGCTCAAGGCGATGCATGACTCGTTGCAGGACGTCCGCCTGATACTTGCGGGTGGCCGTTATGTCCGGCAGCGGCAGATCCCAGCGCGTATCGTGGGCAACTTTCGCCGAATCATAAAGTTTGTCGGCGTTCGGCAATAGAGACGGCAACAGGTCACCCGCCCCCCGATAACGCAAACACCAGTACTCCTGGAAGTACGCAACATGGCCCAGCTCCCACAGCGGTGGATTCACGATGGCGAGTTTGGGGCCCAGCAACCGTTCTCCCTCGAAGTCTCCGGTAATCTGCGCGAGGCGGCCACGACTGGCCCGCAGCTGGCATGCCAGGGAATTTGGATCGTCGTGGGCAAGGGGCGTCATGTCTCTGCTATAGTGCATTGCTATCATGAGAATTGCAATCGTAATGCCGGCCAGCGCCGACGCGCGCAGCGGCAACCGCCATACCGCGCACCGCTGGGCCGGATTCCTGCGTAATCTCGGGCATCGTGTTGCCGTGACCTACGATTGGGCCGGCAGCAATGCCGATATCCTCATTGCACTGCACGCACGCAAAAGCTATGCGTCGATAGAGAAGTTTCACCGCCTGCGGCCCGATGCGCCGCTGATCGTTACTCTGACGGGCACGGACCTGTACCGTGACATACACGACAGCCACGAAGCCCAACACGCGCTTGAGCTTGCGACACGGTTAATCGTGCTTCAAGAACGTGGGATACGCGAACTGCCCCGGCCACATCGCTCGAAAACCCGCGTAATTTATCAGTCCGCCGCCGTCAATGTCCGGCACGCCCCAGCTTCAAAAAACTTCCGTGTCGCGGTGGTGGGTCATCTGCGGCAGGAAAAAGACCCGTTCCGCGCGGTCAGTGCACTCAAACATCTGCGGCAAGACGCGAATATCGAAGTAATACAACTGGGAGCTGCACTGACGCCGGATATGGCCAGGGAGGCGGAACACTGGATGCAATGCGAGCCGCGCTATCGCTGGCTGGGCAGCAAAGCGCATGCGCAAACGTTACGAATGATGGCGGGCTGTCATGTGCTCGTGGTCAGTTCCGTCATGGAAGGCGGCGCCAATGTCATCTGTGAAGCAGCGCGCATCGGCGTGCCGGTAATTGCATCGCGCGTTTCCGGCAATGTCGGTATGCTGGGGAATGACTATCCGGGTTACTTCACACTGTCCGATGAATCAAGGCTTGCGAGACTGATCGTTCGTGCTGCCGACGACACCGTGTTTTATGGGAAATTGAAACAAGGCATCAAGGCCAGAAAAGCGTTGTTCGCGCCATCCGCCGAACGCCGCGGATTGCAACAACTGCTGCGGGACATACAGCGCGATAAACGGTTCAGGTGATTTTCACCGCCACGGCGCATTGACTGGAGGCAAAACCCAGATATTCAAACCCGAGATGTGTACCGTGTATGAACTCCTGAAATGCCTTGTGCTCGTGGCGCTCCCAACCCGGATAGTTGAAATACTCGTCAAAAACAATGACAGTTCCGGGGACTATGCGCGGTCGCAGTGCCGACAGCACGGTAACCGCGGAACTGTAGAGATCGGCGTCGACGTGCAGGAATCGGACCGGACCCGGGTGCGTTTCCAGAAACACGGGCAATGTATCCTCGAACCATCCGCGAACCAGAACAACATTGCTTTGCTCGAACTTGGGGATTTTCCCTTCCAGGGAAAACCGGCCTTTCCTTTGCAGATGCGTCCAATCCTCGGGCAGACCTTCAAAGGAGTCGAATCCAAACACATCTTGCACGATCTGATCCGCGATTAATCGCAAACTCTTTCCCTGATAAACCCCGAATTCCAGAACCAAGCCGTCGATGGCGCACTGTTTAAGCGCAAAGGAGAGCAGCGAATCGGCACGCACCATGTTATGTGTCATGCGCATGTTTTCGAGAAAAAACTTCGCCGAACTTACCGACGCCAGAAAACGCGCCGTCTGATCCACGTCCGGCGTCAGACTCCTTCCACCGCTTTCACCACGCGCGAATGCGAGCAGCGCCGCATCGATCTCCTGCCTGACCAGCAACGGCAATCGCTGTTCGAGGAGCTTATCGAATCCGAATATTCGATTGATTGCAGCGCGATAAATTCTGCCGAGACAAGAAGCGAGCATTTCTAATCTTATACCATTTATTGACAGGACAACTCGATGCTGTGTTGTGAAGTCGCGACGATGCTCTCAGCACTCCCGGCAGTCCCACTATCGAAATCGGCACGCTGACAAGCAGGTGCGGGCAAGGAGGGAGTCAGACTATGGTCGATGGTAATATCCGGACTGTTACGCTTGCCTATCCGTCACCATTCCGCTTTTGTCGATGCATGGTAGTCGACTGCACGCAAAGACGTATTTCCCTAATATACGGAAAGATACACCATGCAGCAATTACCGGCGCAGAACGAAAAAGTCAGCGCGCTCACGTTTTTCATATCGAGCTCCCGTATCGCGCTGACAAGTTTCGGCAGCCCGCCGTTCTGGGCGCGCCGCGAACTGGTCGAACGCAAACGCTGGCTCGATGATAGGGAGTTTCTCGAATATATGGCGCTCGGACAATTGCTGCCGGGCCCGAATGTCCTGAACCTCCTGGTCATGGTAGGACATCGCCTCGCTGGCTGGGCCGGCGCCGTCGCGGCGATCGCGGGTTTCATGGGTTGGCCTTTCCTGATCGTGATCTCGCTCGGTATGCTGCATCAACGCTATGGCGCGATTCCCATGGTGCACGACGCGATCGTCGGAATGTCCGCCGTGGCCGCAGGGTTGCTCGTTGCGACCGGGGTCAAGATGGCGATGACGCTGCCCCGTCACTGGCACCCATGGTTATGTGGCGTACTGGCATTTATCGGCGTCGGCATACTGCGCCTGCCACTAGTCGCAGTACTGGGTGTACTTGCCCCTTACTCGGTCTATGCGGCGTGGAAAGGAAAATGGTAATGAGCGATTCCTCGGACCTGCTCGTTTTTTTCCTGCATTTCCTGATGCTGTCGTTTCTCGCTGTCGGCGGCTTCTCCGCGGTATTGCCGGAAATGCACCGCTTCATGGTCGAAAACCACCATTGGATATCGAGTCAGGATTTCGCTGCCGCCTATGCAATTGCACAATTGGCGCCGGGCCCGAATGCCATGTACGTGACGCTGCTGGGATGGAAGGCGGGAGGATGGGCTGGCGCCATCGCCGCAACCGTTGCCATGCTGGCGCCGGTCGCCACCATTACCATCTGGGCGGCACGCATGCACACCCGCAATCCCGACGCGCCGTTTGCACAGGCGCTGCGCCGCGGGCTCGCGCCGGTCGCGCTGGGCCTGTTTTTGGCAGGCGCATGGATACTGGTAAATTCCATCAACACCGGATGGCACGGCTATATCCTTACACTGGTCGCGATCGTGGTAGTACTTCGCACAAAACTGAATCCGCTTTGGTTTCTCGCCACGGGCGCGTTGGCTGGCATGGCAGGATTCGTATGAGAATCTTTCCTGAAAGATTCAAAAACGCCGCAACGCTCAATTATTTGTGCCGATAGCACGCACATACACTCATTAAATCAGATTCCGAGGTAATTCATCCATGGCCCACGACCCATCCGTTTCCACGCAAACCGAGCACGGCGCCACACGACAGTTGTCGCGATTTCTCGCCCGCACCAGTTTTGACGACATACCGGGGGACGTGATTTCCCGCACCAAGCATCTGATCTTGGATGGGCTCGGTTGCGGACTGTTATCCGCCAAACTCGATTGGTCGATACGTGCCGTCGAGTCGCTACGCGCACTCGACGGCAATGGCGCTGCAAGCGTGTGGGGCTGGGGCGTGAAAGTGCCACCTATGTCCGCCGCACTCCTGAACGGAACGTTTGTCCAGGGATTCGAGCTTGATGACTATCATTCTCTTGGACCGTTGCATTCGGAGGCCTGCGCGCTGCCTGCAGTGATAGGCACTGCCGAACACTTGGGTGGAATCAATGGCAAGCGCTTGCTTGAAGCGACGGTTCTGGGATTTGAAGTGGGCCCGCGTATCGGCATGGCGATGGGTGGTTTGCAGTTGGTCAGCCGGGGGTGGCATTGCGGCTCGGTCTACGGTGTTCTGTCCGGCGTTGCGGGCGCCGGAAAAATTCGCGGACTGAATGAAGAACAGTTCGAAGACGCGATAGGCAACGCCGCCACGCAGGCGTGCGGCCTCATGTCGGCTCAGTTCGAGGCGATGGTGAAACGCATGCACAGCGGCATGGCGGCGCGTAGCGGGGTGCTGGCGGCGGCGTTGGCGGATGCCGGATTTACCGGCATCAAACGCGTGCTGGAACGCGACTTTGGTGGATTCGCGGCCACGTTCTGCGGCGTCGACCCTTTCGATCTTACGCGGCTGACGAACGGGCTGGGTCAACAATGGGAAGTGCTGCGTATATCAGTAAAACCGCCGTATTCGGCGATGGGAGGAACTCACTCGGCCATTGAAGCCGCGGTGAAACTGCGCGCGACGCCGGGCTTCAATGTCGACAGAATCAAGCAAATCAAAATCGGGACAACCGAGGCCATGTTGCACCATGGCGGCTTCAAACTTGAACGGCCAGCCGCCGCCATCGGTGCGCAAATGAGCCATTGTTATGTAGTCGCGGTCACGCTCTTAGACGGCTCCCCTTCAGTGCCGCAGTTTGCTCCCGATCGCATCAACAGCGACGACGTGTGGTCGTTGTTGGAGCGCATCACGGCCTATAACGATAAGGAAATCGACAGCCGTGGCGAAGATGGCCGCTGGGGCACCCGCCTTGTGGTTACCTACGTAGACGGCAAGACCGACGAAGTTGAAGTTGAATATCCCAAGGGGGGAGCCAAGTATCCACTCACCAACAAGGAAATCGTCCAGAAATACGACCGCTTGGCCGCACTCGTCACGACCAAGAAACACGCCGACGATCTCAAGCAGATCGTCCTTGATCTGGAAAACTGCCGTGACATCGCTGAACTCTCGCGCTTGTTGTCCATAGACGTCGCCTCGCCGTTTGAAAAGCGATAAGTCCTTGCCTTGGGACAGTTGGATGGCCGCCCAGTGCCCGCGCGACAAATGGTGTGCCGCGCAATCTTGCCCGGCCCGCAGGTGCGATAATAAACAGCAATGTCCATTTGCACGGGAGAAACTCGATGGCTAACTATTTTTGGGCAGCTATCTGCGCCGGCATGACAATCATCCATGCCGGCAGTGGGTACAGCCAGGAATTTCCAGGCAAGACCATACGCATCATGACCGCGGGCGTGGGCGGCGGTGCCGATTTCGCGTCACGGATCATTGCGCAAAACCTCGCGCGCCCATTGGGCCAACAGGTGGTGGTGGAAAATCGCGGTGGCATCATTCCTCAGCAGGCCGTGGCGCAGGCGGCGCCTGATGGTCACAC
>CANJQI010000207.1 GCA_947476215.1 Betaproteobacteria bacterium | reverse complement strand
GCGAAATCAGTGATGGAATATCTGATCAGCAAGGGTTTCGACCAGAAGTTGATGTTCTGGGAAGGCCGCGGATCACGTCAGCCGGTGCCCGTGACCAAGTTCTGCTCCTGATCCCGAGTAAAAGTCGAAGAACCGTCGGGCCTGCTTCCAACGAACAGGTCCGATCGCAAACGAAACACCCTGCCACGGCAGGGTGTTTCGTTTTGGTGCGTCGCTGCGTTGCGCGCGTGTCCTATTCCGCAGTAATCCCGGTGTCCTTGATCAGCTTGACCACGCGGGATATTTCGCTCTTTATCATGTTCGCAAACTCATCCGGGGAATTTCCCAGCGTCTCCATTTGCATGCCCAGCACTTGTTTTTTCGTCTCGCTGGTATTGAGGAAACGCACGATCTCCTGATTGAATCGCCTGACGATGGCTTCCGGCGTTTTGGCCGGCGCCCAGACGCCGTACAGGGACCCCGCCTGAAAACCGGGCACCGACGCCGCCACGGCCGGCAATTCCGGAAACAGGACCGACGGTTGAGGGCTGCCGACCGCGAGAGCCCGCAGCTTCCCGGATTTGATATGCGATCCCACGGATCCCGGAGAACTGAAGGTCAATTGCACCTGTCCGCTGATCAGGTCGGCGGCTTCTATCGAACCACTGGCGTAAGGAACGCGTACCATGTTGATACCCGCCATGCTCTTGAACAATTCTCCCGCGATATGCGAGATATCGCCATTCGCACCCGATGAAAAGTTGAGCGCGCCTGGTTTGGCGCGCGCCAAAGCAACCAGATCCTTGACGGACTTGGCGGGCAGCGACGGATGCACCACCAGCAGGCTGGGCGCCCGCGTCAATGCCGCGATCGGCGCGAGATCCCGGACGGCATCGTAGGGCGGTGCTTTCTGGAACAAGGGTGCGATCCACACGGCGGTGTTGTGTACCAGCAACGTATAGCCGTCTGGCGGCGCTCGCGATACCGCCGTGGACGGGATGGTTCCGCGTCCTCTGTTGTCGACGATGATTTGCTGGCCGAGACCACTCGAAATTCCCTGCGCCACGAGACGCGACATCGTATCGCTGCCGCCCGCGATCACGGTAGTGACGATGCGTATGGGTTTGTTCGGGAAATCCTGGGCGTGCGCCAGTCCGGCACCGCACGCCAACGCACCCGCTGAAATTACATGGGAAAAAAAACCGGCCTTGGACATGTGACCTCCAGTCACTGATCGCACGATTATGCCGGATTCATCTCGTGATACAGCGCATTTCTGAGGACCCGGCCCGGCAACGCACCGCTGTGGCGTCCGTTTTCAAGCAGTACCTCGCCGTTGACGATGGTGTAGTGTATGCCGGCCGCGAGTTCCCGCATGCGCCACGCACCGGCGGGAAGATCATGCACCACTTCTTCGCGCAGCGGATTGACGGTGTCGGGGTCGAATATCGTGATGTCGGCCGCGAGCCCGGGCTGCAGCAAGCCGCGGTCATAAATTCCGAATGCCGAGGCGTTATCGAAGGTGAGCCGCCGCACCGCTTTTTCGAGCGACATGATGTTCTGCTCTCGGACCCAATAACCGAGCAGGCGGCTGCTGTATCCGTAACCGCCCTGGAACTGCACGTGAGCTCCGGCATCGGACAGGCCTATGAAGGTGCTCGGCGAATTGAGTATCCGGGTCATGGCCTCTTTGTCGGTATTGGCGGCCGCACGCAGAAAAACCGTATCCAGATTCTCCTCGACCGCCAGATCGAGCATGGCATCGATGATGCCTTTGCCCTGTGCCGCGCCCAGCGCGCGCAATGTCTTGCCTTCCAGCCATTTGTTCTTGGCCAGCTTGGTCTCGCCGACCCACATGTAATCCACCCAACCCCTGGTCAGCGTATTGCCCGGAATCTCCACCGTCCATTCCACGACTTCCTTGTGCAGTTTTCTGCGTATCTCCGGATCGCTGTAGGCGCGCAGCTTCTCGTCATCCGGCGCGGTCAGGATCGGATGCCAGGTCGGCACGCTGCGAAACTCCTGCGTGTTGCGCATCGTAAAGCGGTTGGTGGTGCTCTTCGAAGTGCACATTGGATTGGCGCGTATGCCAGACTTCACGGTGTCCTCCACCAGCGCCATGTGTTTCTTCCACGCATCCGGGCTGCGAAACGACTGGCCCAATGCGTTATAGAGCACTTGGCGTCCGGTCGCATCCGCAAGGCGTGTCATCAGGCGGTTCTTGAGTTCCGATTCGCGTCCGCCGCCGGCCTGTATGACGCCGGTTCCGAGCTCGGCCAGCACATCACCGAGCGCGAAGAGTTCTTCTTCGCTCGCCCAGTAGGCCGGAATATGTTCACCATGCGGATCATAGTGGCCCTTGTTCGTATTCAGGGACAGTCCCAGAGCGCCCGCCTGAATCGCATCGCGCACGATGCCGCGCATGGATTCGATCTCGGCGGGCGTGGCCACGCGGCCCTGGCTCTCCTTGTCCATCACGTAATGACGGATTGCCGTATGACCGATAAGATTGCCGACGTTCACGCCCAGACTGCGATCCAGCACGGCCATGTATTCCGGGATGGTTTCCCAGCACATGTCGACAGTGCGCAGGCTCTCCATGGGTATTGCTTCGACTTGCGACAGGAATTCCGCCAGCCGCTGTTCCGCGCCGCGGCGCACCGGCGCAAGTGCCAGAGAGCAGTTGCCTATGATCACCGTCGTGGCGCCGTGGTAACACGAGTACGAACACAACGGATCCCACGTCACCTGCGCATCGTAGTGACAATGGTTGTCGATAAATCCCGGCGCCACCACCAGACCATCGGCGTTCACGGCGCGTGCGGCAGCGCCGCGCAATTTGCCGATCTCGGCGATCTTGCCGTTGCGTATGCCTACATCACCATGGAAAGCCGGTGTTCCGGAACCATCGACGATCCGGCCGTTTTTTATCAGCAAGTCATAGGTCATGTGAACCTTCCTTCTCGCGGCTTCCATTTCGACTTGCAGTCTAACGCTCCGGGCGGGGCGCTGCCAGCAGTTCTATTTTCGCTCTCCCTTGACGACCAGCATGGGCAATAATTTTGCCATGTCATCCAGGGCCGCGATATTTCGCAACGTATCCAACAACTGTTTGCTGCCATTGCTTCCGAAAGCATCCTCGGTTTGCGAGCGGAACTTGTGGTCGACATCCGCGCTCGAAAACGGCGCGCCCGGCGAACCCTTGGCATGTATGATCGTCTGCTCGCAGGACTTGCCGGACACGGTGGTGACCTTGACGCGCGCCGGCATGCGGCTTTCCGTCACTTTGTTCAGCACCAGATCCTCGACCACGGATACTTTGGACGCGAAGGCGCGCACGGCAGGATCGGCGAGTGTCTGTTCCGAGTATTCGCGCGGCGTGTTGCTGCCCTTGAGCATGGTGATGGCCAGTGCATAGGAGGTGCTGAACTGCATGCCCAGCAGATCGGTCGGTTCGGCGATCGCCGCGTGCGCATGAAACCCCGACGGATAGCCGGCTTCGACCGATGCGATGTCACCGGCCTTCAGTTGATGATCGTCTATCAGTTTACGCATCGCGTCAATCGCGCCGGCAATAATGCCGACACAGCAATAGGGTTTGAAATAGACGGTGTCAAACATCCATATCTCGCCGAAGCCGGCAACCAGATATTCCGGAAGAAACTCGGGTGAATAGATACGCAATAGCCCGCGCGGTCCTTCCAGTATTTCCTCCGGACCGGTCAGGCCTGCCTGCGCAAGATAGGCCGACTGAATTCCGCCGCTGCCGGCGGTCGCGGAGTAGATGCGCTTGACGGAACCTCCGCCGTGGTCATATTGCATCAGACCGCCCGAGAAAGTGCCGGCGATGGCCATCGCATTGTGTATGCCGTCTTCCCCGAGGCCCAGCAGTCTTGCCGCGCCGATCGCCACGCCGAACGGCCCGCACGTCGTCGAGAACTGCGGGCCGCCGCGCTTGCGCAGCGCATCCACGATCGCGGATCCGATGCGTCCGCGGGCTTCGTAGGCGGCGATAAACGCCGCCAGAAAATCACGTCCCGACACGTGTTCGCGCTCGCTGATCGCGACCAGCGCCGGGATGAGTTCGGTCCCCGGATGTCCAAGAAAACGCGGATTGCC
This sequence comes from Betaproteobacteria bacterium, assembly GCA_947476215.1. GTDB lineage: Bacteria > Pseudomonadota > Gammaproteobacteria > Burkholderiales > SG8-41 > PALSA-1004. Next base: position 4,678 of record CANJQI010000207.1, on the reverse strand, counting down.
GTCGTCGTACTCGAACGAATGACCGAAGGTGCTGTTGATAAACGCCGCTGCGGTCACCGGTAGGCGGTCGCCGTAGCGCACCACGGTGGCCTCCGCCGCGCCGCCGGCTCTGCTGTAGACCTCCCGTACCTGTTTGGCCCATGGAAGTTCGGAGCATCCAATCTCGCTGCCGATTTGATCGACAAACACGTCGAGCGCGCGCTCGATGACATGCGGTGGCATATCGTCATATTGCAGTTCCGCGGCAAATTTCGCGAGTGCCCGGGATTCATGTGCCATACACTATACCTCGTTGTTTTAAATAACTATTTTTTATATTTATCTCAGTGCAGTCGTGATTTTAGCGTGTTCCGCTGATACCAGTCCGGTGGCCGGCGCGGGTGTGGTGTCATACGCCCAAGCGTGAATTAACGATGGTTCCGCGGCGCTATTCCGCGTTTGGAGCCTATTGCACTGCCGCGAGAATCGATAAACGCGGCACGTTGCGTGTGCCGCATTTGCAAGCAGAGGTGTCCAATGTGGAAAGTTTTCGATACGAAATGCACGGCCCCCCCCAGCGTGGATGCGCCGCAACGAATTCATGGTCTCTGGTATAGCTACTGCGCGAAATGCGCGACCTATCACGCAGTCATGTCCGACGCGGATTCATCGGATGATATTGCCGCGCCGGCACGTAATGAAATAATGTTGGAGCGACCAACGGCCAAGGGCGCGGGCAATGTAATTCCGCTACGGCCCCGCGCGCGGGCTGCCGGCAAAGTGTTGCACCTTTATGCGCGCAACGGGGATGCGGTGCCTCCTCTTGCAAGCTGACCACTGTGTCATAGCAGAGGAAGCCCGGGAACCATCTACCGATAACTGCCGCGCTGGCGTCAGTCGGCCCCACGTGTCAGCCACGCCTTAAGCGCCACCGCATTGGTGTAGCGCTCTTCCTTTGCCGCGTACAGCAGCGTAATAGACGCTGATTTCGCTTTCGCGGCCAACACGCCCACCGGCTCGCGATTGTTCTCAAGTTCCTTCACATAGCGTTTGCGGAATTCGGGCCATTTCGCCGGTTCGTGACCGAACCACTTTCTGAGCGCGTCTGACGGGGCTATCTCTTTCAGCCACAGATCTATTTTGGAATTGGCCCTGGACACACCGCGTGGCCACAAATTGTCTATCAGCACGCGATAACCGTCGGCGGCTGCCGCAGGTTCATATACTCGTTTGATATTGATGAGCTTCATCATACGCGCAAGACCGTGCAGCGTCGTCCATGGCGATTTCGACGCACGCGATCATGAAACGGTCTTTGCCTCTGTAGGATGGGTTGAGGCACGAAACCCATCAGCGGCCGCCTGTTGTTACGCAGAGGAATGATTGACGGGTGTCGCTGCGCTCGACCCATGCTACGCCTGCTTCGACGCAGGCGACGATGAAACAGTGCCCGGACTGGCAGGCGGGCTGCAGGCAGATTACTATCCACCTTCTGATTCAATCTTGATGGGACACCGCGCGCATGAATGCCACTGCCACACAGCACAGCCACAAGGCCAACCGGGTGGAGGACCACCGGCTCATCACCGGGGGCGGCAAGTTTGCATCCGACTGGAATTTGCCAGAGCAACTTCATGGGCATTTTGTGCGCGCCGATCGCGCTCACGCGCACATCGTCAGTGTAAATACCGCACGCGCGCTTGCGCATCCGGGTGTCAAGCAGGTGCTGACCGGTGAGGACGCGGTCAACGCAGGCTACACCCGGGTGCAGCATTCCATCACATTTGCCGGCCGCAACGGCATGAAGGCGCTGGCGCCGGCGCGGCCTGCGCTGGCGCACGGCAAGGTGCACTTCGTCGGCGAAGCAATTGCGTTGGTGGTGGCATCCAGCGCGCGCGTCGCGCAGGATGCGGCGGAGCTGATTGAAGTCGAGTATCGCGATCTGCCGTGTGCGATACAGCCGGAAGAGGCGCTTGCGCCCGGCGCGCCCCAGCATCACGACGAGGTGCCGGGCAATCTCGCTTTTGAGTACGAAGTCGGCGATGCCGCGCAAGTGAAAGCGGCATTCGAGCATGCGGCGCATATCACACGGCTGCGCGTGGAGAGCACGCGCGTCGCACCCAGCCCCATGGAGCCGCGCGCCTGTCTGGTTGCCTACGACGCCGCGAGCGGAGAATACCGCTTCAACGTATGCATGCAGGGCGTGACCACGCTACGCAAGCAGATCTCGTTTTACGCGCATGTGCCCGAAGAAAAACTCATCTTCGAGGTGCGCGATGTCGGCGGCGGGTTTGGCCAGCGCACGCCGGTCTATCCCGAGTACTGCGCCATGATGCTGGCGGCCAAGGCGCTGGGCAGGCCCGTCAAATGGACATCATCGCGCGTAGAGGGGTTCCTGACGGACACGCACGGGCGTGCCAACATCATCAAAGGCGAACTCGCGCTCGACCGCGATGGGAAATTCCTGGCCATGCGCATGGACTGGGTTAACGACTTTGGCGCTTATCTGTCGCCCGCGCCGCTGGGACATTTGCGTAATACCAGCATGTGCCTGACCGGCGTATACCGCATACCCGCGCTGTATGCCAGCTATCGCGTCGTACTCACCAATACCGCCCCGGTGTCCTCGTATCGCGGCGCCGGTCGACCCGATATCGCCTACGCGGTCGAGCGTCTGGTCAGCCAGGCAGCGGCGGAACTGGGCATGGACGCGGCGGAACTGCGGCGCCGCAACTTTATTTCCCCGCAGGCATTTCCATACAAGACGCCGACCGGCTCCACTTACGAAAATGCGGACCTTCCGGGCGTATTGGAAAAAGCCCTCAAACTCGCCGACTGGAACGGGTTTGAAGCGCGTCGCGCGCAATCGGCCGCCGCCGGCAAGTTGCGCGGCATGGGCATCTCGACGGTCATCGAAAATACCGGCTTAGGTCCGCTCGAAGAGATCGAACTCAAGCTCGACGCCAGCGGCACCGTCAGCATACACACGGTGACCAAGTCGCAGGGCCACGGACACGAAACCACGCTGGCGATGATAGTGGCGGATACCCTGGAAATACCGCGTTCGCAGGTCAAGGTTGTGCAGTGCCCGCCGGGCATACAGTTGCAGGGCAGTCATACCGGAGGCTCGCGCGGCACGGTAGGCGCCGGCAGCATTTGCCATCTGGCCGCGAAAAAGCTGATCGAGGAGGGCAAGGCGCTGGCCGCGCTCGAATTCAAACTCGAACCGTCTCAAATCACGTATGCGCAAGGTGAATTTCACTCCACTGCGGCGCCGCGCGGCATTGCGCTTGCCGATCTGGCCCAGGGGAAAACGCTGTCATTCGTGGCCGAGGGAAAGTTCGGCTCCACCTTTCCCAATGGCTGCCACATCGTCGAAATCGAAATCGATGCCGATACCGGCATGCCGCAAGTCGTCTCATACTGCGCCGTCGATGACTGCGGCGTCATCATCAATCACGACATTGTCGAGGGTCAATTGCACGGCGGCATCATGCAGGGCGCGGGGCAGGTATTCGGCGAGCACGTGGTCTATGACCACGCTTCGGGACAGATGTTGACCGCGAGCTTCATGGATTACGCCATGCCGCGTGCCGGTCTGATCACGGGCGTACGCGGGCTGGATCATCCGACTGCGAGCAAGGTCAGTCCACTGGGCGTCAAAGGCATGGGCGAGTCCGGATGCACGGCGTCGATACCGGCGCTTGTCGATGGCGTTTTGGCCGCGCTGCGGCCGCTGGGCATACACCATCTCGACATGCCCATGACGCCGTACAAACTGTGGTGCGCGATACAAGACGCGAAGAAGAAAAATAGCAGTTGACCTTCAATTGCTGCCGACCTGTTACAGGCTTTTAACGTAAACGACGAGCCAGTCTTCCCCAACACATGTCCGCCTACCTGATTGCAGCCCCGCTAGGCGTTTGCGTAGGCTTGGTGCTGGGTCTCACGGGCGCAGGTGGTGCGGTGTTGTCCGTGCCGCTGCTGACCCTGGTGATCGGTTTGCCGTTAATTGAGGCTGCGCCTATAGGATTGCTCGCGGTCACTGTGGCTGCCGGGCTGGGTGCGGCGCTCGCACTTGGGCAGGGAATCCTGCGTTACAAGGCAGCGATGCTGATGGCCATCGCGGGTTCCGTGGTTTCGCCGCTGGGCGTCGCGATAGCCCACATTGTGCCTAATGCGTTGCTGACTGCGATGTTTTCCGTACTGTTGCTGTGGGTAGGGACGATCACATGGCGGCAGGCGCGCGTGCCGACTGACGCCAAGGTCGTCAACCACGACCCACCTTGCCATCTCAATCCGGCGACGGGAAAGTTCCTGTGGACGCGCCCCTGCGCGCGCGCAATGGTTGGGTCCGGGCTGAGTGCGGGTTTTGTATCGGGTCTTCTGGGCGTGGGTGGCGGATTCATTATTGTCCCAGCGCTGCGGCGTAATACGGATCTGTCGATGAACGCCTGCGTCGCGACGTCCATGGGCGTGCTGACGCTGGTTTCTCTTATCGGCGTGGTCGCATCCGTGGGGCATGCCCCACTCAATCTGAGCGTGGGTGCGCCATTCGTCGTCGGCGCGGCCGCCGGAATGATGGTGGGGCGCTACTTCAGCGCAAGGCTGGACGGACCAAAGCTGCAGAAGTCATTCGCGATACTGTGTGTGAGCGTCGCCGTGGCCATGTCGTGGTCGCTGTTGCGCACAATGAACT
>CANJQI010000206.1 GCA_947476215.1 Betaproteobacteria bacterium | reverse complement strand
GGCTTGATGGACCAGAGCTTGTTGTCGAGAGTGGCTAGCAGCGCGGTGCTGACTGCAATGATGGGTGGGTCCCGTGAAGCGGTCATCAATGCCGTTTCCAATGCTTTCATTGACGCCAGTCTGATGGTTTACAGACGTGCACCCAATACCGGGTCGCGAAAAAACTGGGCATGCGCCGAGTCCATACTACAGGCGATGCGGCTGGCAAGAATGGCGGTGCAAGGCGAGATGGGTTATCCATCGGTTTTGACGGCAAAGACCTATGGCTTCTACGATGCGAGATTCCATGGCGCCCCTTTTACATTTCAGCGACCGTATGGCGATTACATCATCCAGCACTCGAACTTCAAGTTGGTCGCCGCCGGCATGCACAGTCAAACGGCGGTGGAGGCGGCTTTCCGCCTGCATCCGAGGGTAAAGGAGCGACTGGACGACATAGAACGTATCGACATTCGCGGCCATGAATCTCTGGTGACGGTCATGCACAAGACCGGCCCACTGCATAATCCGTCCGATCGCGATCACTGCGCACAGTACATCGTGGCGGTCGGTCTCATACACGGGAAGCTCAATCCCACGGATTATGAAGACGAATTCGCGAGCGATCCGCGCATCGACCGGCTGCGTGAGAAAATGGTGGTCGAGGAATGCGCGGCTTATACACAGGGATTCTTTGATCCCGCCAGGCGATCCAGTGCCAGCTCGGTTCAGGTCTGGTTCAGGGACGGATCGAGCACGCCCAGAATTGAGATTGAATTTCCCGCCGGTCATGTTAAACGGCGAGCCGACGTTATTCCGGTGTTGCGTGCGAAGTTCGAGGCCAGTCTGGCGCGCAGGTTTTCCGCGTCCCGACAGGCGAGCATACTGGCACTGTTAGGTGATGGAACCGCGCTTGGGCGTACGGCGGTAAATGAATTCGTGAGTCTGTTGATCCCGGATGCCCACGGCGTTGCGACGCACTGAAATAAAAGCGAAAGGCAATTGCGTCACCATACAAGTGCAGTACTCGGGTCGCCACGCAATCCTATGAGTCGCACGGACGTCGATGAAAAATCGTATGATTTGATGGCGCCAGTGCTGGGAACCAGGCGTGCGCGTTTGCTTTGCAATAGTCTCCTGGCGCTCGCCCGACTTAAGGATGTCCGTGCGTTGCGGCCGTTGTTGCAGAGGTAGCATCGCGGGACGTCAAGGATGATAGGTACGCGGAGACGCATTATGAAATGCATTATGCCCAGGATAATTGAATCTGGAATTATCTTGCTGGCTATGCTCGGATCGGGTGCGGGGCTCAGTCAAGATTATCCGGGCAAGCCCGTTCGCATTGTGGTTTCAGGGCCGGGAAACAGCGCGGATTTTTCAGCGCGTCTGGTGGCGCAGGGCATCGCGCCGGCATTGGGACAGCAAGTCATCATCGATAACCGCGGGAGCGGAGTGCTACCCGGCGAGATCGTCTCGAAAGCCGCGCCGGATGGGTATACCTTGCTCGTGGCTGGGGGCACATTCTTCAACGGACCGCTGCTTCAGGAAGTGCCGTTTGATCCAGTCAAGGATTTCGCGCCGATCTCCATGATCAGTACGACGCCGAATATCGTAGTCGTGCATCCGTCCCTGCCCGTGAAATCCGTCAGGGACCTGATTGCGTTGGCCAAGGCAAAACCAGGCGCGCTGAACTACTCATCGTCAGGAAACGGCTCCTCAACCCATCTTGCCGCGGAATTGTTCAAGTCCATGGCGGGCGTGAATATCGTGCGCATACCATACAAAAGCGGGTCGACCCGTATATCCTCGCTGATCGGTGGCGAGGTGCAAGTTGAATTCGCTGTATCGAGTTCAGTCATGCCTTACGTGCAATCGGGTAAATTGCGGGCCGTGGCGGTCACCAGCCTGCAACCCTCCGCGCTCTCTCCCGGATTGCCGACGGTCACCGCGACGGGCGTGCCCGGCTATGAAGCCGTGGCTTTTTATGGGGCATTCGCACCGGCCAGAACGCCTGCTGCCATCATCTATCGCTTAAACCAGGAGATGGTGCGTTACCTGGTTACCGCCGTGGCGAAAGAGCAACTCCTGGGCAGGGGGGCGGACGCGGTTAGCAGTACGCCGGAACAACTCGCGGCTACGATGAAATCGGAAATAGCAAAGATCACAAAGGTAATCAAAGCGGCCGGTATCGTTGCCGACTAGCAGTCTGTTGAATATTGTCACAGTGGTAATCATTTCGTCATGCCGGTGAAAACCGGCATCCAGTAAGGCGTTGATTCGATTGACTCGCGCTGTCTGGACGCCAGCCTTCGCCGGTGTGACGAATCGAATTTCAGCAGAGTGCTAGGTGTCTGTTGTCGTCCGAGGACATTCTGCAGAATAATCCTCAAGCCACGAACATCGCGATGTTGTCTCATAGTGGCAACGCGAGCGGCATCCTGTTCATGATTCATATGTGATGAAATCGGCGTTCTAGTCACCATATTCAGATGTCGATTGTGAAAATACTGATAGCGACTTTGGGGCGCAGTCACGTGGAGCGTTACCAGTCTGAATTTCATGCCGCACTCGGTCTGAGCAGCGTGCGTAATGTTGATCTGGAGTTTGATACCGGAGACGCAGGGGGCGCCTGGGGCCGCGGACTGGAGGATTGCGCAGCCTTGATCATACTCTCGGACCGTAGTCTAGACGCGGATGCCATCGCCCGGGCCAGGCGGCTCACGTTCGTGCAGAAAATCGGTGCAGCCCATGGCATTGATATCGAAGCGTGCCGGAAACGGAGTATTGTCGTGGCGTCCGTTCCGGACATGAATCATATGGCGGTCGCCGATCACACTCTCATGTTCATGCTTTGCATCGCGCGCCATACGTTGACTGGTCATGCCGATGTGATTCGTGGAGTGTGTCCCGCGGACGTGACACCTGTACTCACGACACAGTCAAGACGAAATTCCAACTGGCTTGATCATGCGCGCGATTCTTACGGTCTGCTCGCGGATCAGACGCTGGGCCTGATAGGTTTTGGGGACATTGCCCGGCACGTCGCAAGGCGTGCACAGGGCTTCGCCATGAATATTCTGTATACGAAACGAAGTCGCCTGCCACCGGAGCTTGAACGCGAGTACGGCGTCGTATACCACGACATGGGCTCTTTGCTCCGGGAATCTGACTATGTCAGTTTGCACGCGACCCTGCCCGAAGATGGGCGTCCGATAATCGGGGCCAAGGAATTGGAGAAGATGAAAGCAACCTCGATACTGATCAACACCGCGCGTGGAAATCAGGTTGATCAGAGCGCCCTGATCGCGTGCCTCAGGCGCGGAGGTATTGGCGGCGCGTGCCTGGACGTGTTTGAGACCGAGCCGGTGCGGGTCAACGAGTTCCGCGGACTGTCCAACGTTTTGCTCTCGCCGCACACCGCGGGGGTGACTCCGTGGCGATTGCGGTTCAGGGATGTCGCGATGAATATCGAGGCGTTTCTGAACAACCGTTCATTGAAGGGCGTGTTGTAGCAACAGCAATGGTCTGGCTGTATCGGTTGATCTTGTAAAGTTTCATGACGTTCACTCGTCATTCCGGTGAAGACCGGAATCCATAATGGTTATCGAGGTTCCCGTCAGTGCTGCTGGGTCCCGGCGTCCGCCGGGAAGACGATAGCCATGCGCGGGCATGTCTCGAAATATGGGAACACAAGAATACGGACCATTTGCAGGTATGGAGGCCGCGGAGTTGCCGTTATGCGGGATTGCCGGTTAGAGTTTGCGCGCTCTCGTGTCCGATAGTTTTCTGCATCGAACTAGAAAAGAAAATAGCATGTAATCCAGTACCGACCGCATTGCGGATTTTTGCGGCGCGCTGGCGTTTGCCGATCTGCCCGCCAGTGTAGTCCGCGACTGCAAGCGCCGCATCATAGACAGCGTGGGATGCGGACTTGGGGCGCTCGGCTCCGAACCCAGCAGGATTGCGCGTCATGTCGCATTGCGTGCCACGGTTGCGCAGGGCGCTTGCGTGCTGGGCACGGATCAACGCAGGTTGCCCGACGCTGTCGCATTTGCCAATGGCGTGACCATGCGTTACCTGGACGCCAATGATGCGTTTCCGGGCGGCGGCGGGCATCCCAGCGATGTTATTGCGCCGGTGCTGGCGGCGGCCGACGCGGCGGGCGCGGGAGGTGCGACCGCCATCACCGCGACCTTCGTCGCGTACGAGGTCTACCATCAATTCTGGCGCAGCATGATAGACGAAGAGAAAAAAGTCGATGTGGTGCGTGGTATGGGGTTTGACCACGTGCTGTACACCGTCATCGCCAGCGCTGCCGGCGCGGCGAAGGCGCTGGGGTTGGAAAGGGGGCCGATCGCCAACGCACTGTCGCTTGCCATTGCGCCGTACCTGCCGCTTTATGTTACACGGCGTGGCAATTTGTCGATGTGGAAGGGCTGTGCCGCCGGCAATGGCGCGCGCAACGGTGTGTTTGCGGCGGTGTTGAGTGCCGAGGGTATCAGCGGGCCCGAAAACCCAATTGAAGCCGTGCAAGGGTTGCGCGACTTGATGGGCCGTTTCAATCTCGGTCCCTTTGGCGGTGGCGGGCTTCCATTTCGCATCAGCCAGTCGGGTCTGAAGTTCCATCAAGGAAGACCCGGACCTGACTCGCAAGTTTCCACTGGCCTTCCCATGCCGCATCGAGATTGTGACGCGGAATGGCCAGCGCAAGATCGCAGCTACCGATTTTCCTCGCGGCCACCATCAGAATCCTATGACAGATGATGAGATCAATACCAAGTTCCGCGGATTCGCCGGTCGTGCATTGACCCACGAGCAGACAGAACGCGCGCTCGATCAGTTGTGGAATCTGGAAAAAGCCGCCCACCTCGCGAGCCTTTTCGAGTCAATGCGGTCGGCTGCTGTCGAATGAGTCAAGTCGATGACCAAAACTGACTTGGTATACCCGCTGCCATCATAGGCCGGCTCAATACCAGAACCGCCATCACGACGCGTCTGGCTGTGCATGACATGCTCGCGCAAGATCCAAGATTTCCGCGACATCGGGCAGCATATCGAGCCGCTCCACCAGATCCAGTATGCGGACGGCGGTCCCTTCGGCGAGCACCGGGCGCGTGCAGGAAAAAAACTTCGCGAGCCGTTGTTCGCGAGTCAGGGGCTTGCCGGCCTCGCCGGGCCAGCATGGAAAGTCGATCGCCCGTACGGCCTCATCGATAAACATCTCGGTAACGGTTGCTTAGGCTATTGCGCTCCTGTCGATTCCCGGTGGTTATGGGTGAACGCATTTTCCTCCACGCGCGCAGGCCCGGTAAACTGAAATCCGGGCACCCATCTCATTGGGGAGTGCCTTGACCGGATCAGCCGGCTCCGTTAGCCTCGGGAGAGCGTTCGTCATGACCCACATGGTGGCCGATTTCGAGTCAGGAATTCATATGTCGCTGAACAACACTATCGTTACCGTATGCACGGCCGGCGCAATCCTCAGCGCTGGCGGCGTGTCGGGTCAGGATTACCCCGCCAAACCGGTGCGCATGATAGCCGCCGAACCGGGTGGCGGTGCCGATGTCATGGCGCGTCTCATCGGTCAGGGCTTGACCGCCAGTCTGGGTCAGCAGATGGTCATCGAAAACCGGGGCGGTGCGAGCGGTGCGATAGCCGCCGAGTTTGTGGCGAAGTCACCGCCTGATGGATACACAATACTCATCTATGCGAACGTCGTATGGCTGTTGCCGCTGATGCGCAACAATGTGCCGTTTGATGTTTTCAAGGACTTTGCACCGATCTCGCTGGCCGCCAGTTCACCCAACGTGCTGGTTGTTCATCCGGCATTGCCGGTCAAATCCATCTCTGCATTGATCGCACTCGCCAAGTCCAGGCCCGGAGAACTGGCATTTTCAACAGGTGGATCAGGCACGACGTTGCATCTGTGCGGCGAATTGTTCAATGCGCTGGCAGGTGTAAAGACCTTGCATGTCCCTTACAAGAGCGGCGGTGGGGCGCTCAACGGTCTGGTCGGCGGAGAAGTGCAACTGTCCTTTCTCGTTGGCGCCGCGGCATTGCCCCAGATCAGGTCGGGAAGATTGCGCGCGCTCGCCGTGACGAGTTCGCAACCATCGGAATTGCTTCCTGGATTACCTACCATGGCGAGCGCTGGGCTTCCGGGTTATTCTGCCGATTTTACGTCCGGCATATTCGCGCCCGCGGCCACGCCAGCCAGCGTAATCAGCCGACTGAATCAGGAGATTTTGACCTTGCTCGGCAAGCCGGACGTAAAGGAGCGGTTTATCAGTGTCGGCGTCAAGGCCATAGGCAGCTCGCCGGAACAATTGGCAGCCACGCTCAAGGCGGATGCCGCCAAGTGGAGCATGGTCATAAGAGACGCGAAGATACGCGCCGATTAACACGAACTATCGATTTTTTAAGGAACGCACGAATGAATGCCATTGCAAATTTACTGATTTCTTCGGACTCCCACGTCATCGAACCTTTCGATCTGTGGAAAAAACGCATGCCGCAGGCGCTGCGCGATCAGGCGCCGGTCTACAAAGAGCAAACCGTTTTTCAGGGGCGCGAGGGTGGCACCGATCCCGTCGCCCGCATGCTCGAAATGGCAATGGACGGTGTCAGTGCTGAAGTTCTGTATCCGAGTCTGGCGCTGGATCAGTTTGGTTTGAGCGACGCCCAGCTCCAGGAAGCGTGCTTCGCGGTCTATAACGATTGGCTGAGCGAATATTGTTCGCATTCGCCGGACCGCCTGTACGGTATAGGCTGCATCTCCGCCTATCGCATCGACAACGCGGTCAAGGAAGCCGAGCGATGCAAGAAGGCGGGCATGCGCGGCGCCATGCTGTGGCAGGTGCCACCTAAAGAATTGTCATTTGCATCAAAGCATTACGACCCTTTTTGGGCTGCAGCGCAAGACCTGGAATTGCCGGTGAGCCTGCATATACTCACAGGCATGGCGTATGCGCCGGGCGTCGTGGGGCAGGAAGGACGTGATGCTCCCAGCCGATTGGTCTATTCCGTCAATGAGAAGCTGCTGCACATCAGCACCGGACTTATCCATATCATTTCATCCGGCGTACTCGAGCGTTTTCCGCGCCTGAAAATAGTTCTGGTCGAGACGGAAGTGAGCTGGCTGCCTTTTGTGATGGCGCAATGGGACAAGTATTGTGCGCGCGGTTCCTACGACAGCACCATGACCATGTTGCCGAGCGAATACTTCCGGCGTCAGGGCTACGCGACTTTTCTGCACGATCCGCATGCACGTTTGTTGTTTGGCGAATGGGGAACCCATAACTGCATGTGGTCGAACGATTTTCCCCATCGAAATTCGACATGGCCGAAATCCCGCGAGGTGATTGCACGAGAGTTGAGCGCGCTGCCGGCGGCGACCCAGAGCCGCTTATTGCATGAGAACGTCACACAACTCTACAACCTGCCCGCGGTTACGCCGCTTGCGGCATGAGCAGCCGAAGCCTATTGCCAAGACGCTAGACGGTATCTTCACAGGTTAGCCACAGGGAGCAGGCATGCCATTCATGGAGAGGGCGGGTAAACCCGCCATACATTACGAGCTCGACGACTACACCGATCCATGGAAAGATGCCCCGTATCTGCTGTTGCAGCATGGATGGGGACGCTCCGCGCGGTTCTGGTATTGCTGGGTTCCGTATCTCAGCAGGTTTTATAAGGTGGTGCGCCCGGATTTGCGGGGTCTGGGCCTGTCGCCACGCGACTTCGATGTCGAAAAAGATCTGCGTCTGGAGGACTACTTCGGGGATCTGAACGCACTCGTCGATCACCTCGGGGCAAAATCGGTGCATTTTTGCGGCGAGTCATTTGGCGGTGTGCTGGGCATGGCATACGCTGGCGAGCACCCCAAGCGCGTGCGCACGTTAAGCATAGTGTCGTCGCCGGTGCATTTTCAGGACGACTACCGAAAAATTTCGTCGCATGGCTACGAATCGCGCATGGAGGCATTGCGCAAGATGGGCGTGAGAGCGTGGGCCGAAGCATCCAACGTCGGGCGCCGATTTCCAGCGGATGCCGATCCCGGGCTGCTGCGCTGGTTCGTCGACGAGACGGGTAAATCGGATGTCGATGTGCTGGTTGCGATGTATCGCTGGGTTTCGGATTTCAGCGCCATGAAGTATCTGCCGCGCATCGAAGCACCGATACTCGGACTGTATCCCACGGAAGGGCCGATACACGGTGATGAGCACATGGACGCCCTTAAGGCGCATGCGCGCAATGCGACCATTGTGCGCATGCCGTGGCGGTTTCACAATATTGAGCATCTGGCACGTGCGGCATGCGCGCAGCACGTGCTGCACTTTGCGGCGCAGCATGACGGGATCGCTTGTCACGAATCATGAGCGCAATCGACAGGCTGAAGGTTGGATGTTTACCGGCCATGGCGGCGGTGATCGTGTCGACGCTAGACGTTCATTTCGTGCATGCCCAAGGTTACCCGGCCAGGCCCGTGCATATCATCACCGCCGAAAGCGGAAGCGGGGGGGACATCGTGGGCAGACTGGTTGTGCCCGGGCTGTCGGCAGGTCTGGGGCAAGCAGTCGTAGTCGAGAATCGCGGCGGACCGCCGGTTAACTCGGCTGGCGCGGTGGCGAAGGCGGCGCCCGATGGACATACGCTGTTACTGCATGGCGCCACGGTCTGGTTGCTGCCATTCATGCAGGACGCCGGATACGACGTATTACGCGACCTTGCGCCGGTGACGCAATTGGTGAGTGCGCCCAACGTTCTGGTTGTCAATCCGGCGCTTGCGGTCAGCGACGTCAAATCGCTGATTGCACTGGCAAAAGCGCGGCCCGGAGAACTCAACT
>CANJQI010000205.1 GCA_947476215.1 Betaproteobacteria bacterium | reverse complement strand
GGTGTACCTGATGCAGACGAGTGGCGACCACCCTAAACCCCCGAGCTTGAGGGGTGCCCCGACCGGAGGCTTGATGCGCCCCTCACCACGAATCAGTCCGGGCGCCACACCACGTCGCTGTCTACCGCGTAGAGCCTGCAAGTCTGCCCACTGCGCTGACAGTTCCCGAGAGCTCTTCCCATCGCATAGTCGCCGCTGGCGTAGCCCCACGCGCCCCTGGCGCTGAGCGCAAAGGCCCGGTGCAATTTGATTTCAAGGAATCTCGCATAGCCGGCCTTGCCCTGCGCAGCCGATGGCAACTTGCCGGAGTCGGCAATATCCGCAAACCCGCTCACCGCTGGTCTGGTGACGATTGCAGATTTGGTAAAACCCAGCCTTTCCAGAAATTCATCGACGACCGGCAGCCAGGTGTTCATATCGATGTTGAGGCCTCTGTGCCCGTCCGTGCCCGCCGCAGGAAAGGACTTGAAGTCGGCTTTGCCGCCGCCATACACCCACGCCTTGTGCCATTCCCTGGGGATGTCCGGTCCCCAGTATTTGTCGTTCTGCCAATACAGCCAAAGCATGGGCACCGTAGAACCTTTTGCCAGGCGGCCCCAGTAACGTGACAGCTGGCCTGGACTGCACGGACGCCCGGGATTTGCATCCGGATTTCCACCGGTGCCGCCGGCGAAATTAATGCCGCCCAGCAGTCCCGCGGGATTGCGCCCGACGGTCGCTATCGCCGTCAGTCCGCCCACGGACTGGCCGGCGACTATCCAGCGCGACGCATCGACGTAGGTTAGCGATTTTGCGTATTCGACGGCAGCGAGGACCTGATCCGACGCGGCGATCGACATCGGCTCGACGCTGATGTTGCTGCATGAGCCGCTTTGTTCGGGATCGAAGTCACCGTAGGTCTCCCAATAACCGATACGCACGGGGACCAACACAACAAAACCTTTCGTCACCAGGTATCGTGCCGCATGTTCGGGCCGGTAGCGCGCCTGTGCCGCGCGTCTACTTTGCGTCGCGCGTCCGTGATTGAACACTACCAGCGGAAACGGGCCGTCGCCGGCAGGACGATAGATGGTAATCGGCATGGGGCGCGTTTCCTGCCGGTTGAACATGTCCTTTACGGTAACGTTGATGCGCACAATCTCCTCGCGCATGTCTTTGGCGTAGATTTCGGCCGCCGGTGTTTGCGCGTGCAATGTTACGGGTAACAGCAGGCAAACCAGCGCTGCCCATAGAGCAAGTGACCGGAAATTCCATCGCCCAGAGCGCGAGTCCATGGTTTGCTTTTCCAAAAAAATCAAGCATAGCATTCGCCGCCTGGTCTGGAGCAATGCGCAGTTATCCATCGTTGAATCAACTCTTGAATGGTGCTAGCCTCGCCTTTCCGTCTGAGGACCCTCCACATGCAAATCGTAGATGCGCAAGTTCACGTATGGTCGACAAACACGCCTGATCGTCCGTGGCCACCGGGGTATAAACCGCACCGGCCCGTGCCGCTGACACCCTCACTTCTGCTGGAAGAAATGAACGCCGCGGGCGTCGATTGCGCGGTGCTGGTGCCGTCGCAGATGGAAAACTACCGCAATGACAGGGCGCTGGAAGGCGCATGTGCGCATCCGGATCGACTGACGGTGATGGGCAGGCTGGATCTGCTGTTGCCCGAGGCCCGCGCCAGTATTGCGGCGTGGTGCAATCAACCCGGCATGCGCGGACTGCGCTGCAGTTTCATAGAAACCCTGTGGGGTTCGGCGCTGGCGGAAGGACGCCTGGACTGGTTCTGGCCGGAAGCGGAGAAGGCGGGCATGCCGCTCATGCTGATGATGCATCACGATCAGTTGCACATGGTCGATGAGGTCGCACAGCGTTATCCGGCGTGCAAGCTGACGCTCGATCACCTTGCACTCGACAGCAGCAAGCGCGACGATGGCGCGTTTCGCGACCTCGACAAGCTGCTGGCGCTGGCGAAACGGCCCAATATCATGGTCAAGGTCAGCGCCCTGCCGACATACACGACCGACAGCTACCCTTTTCGCCGCTTGCATCCCTATGTGCGGCGCGTCTACGATGCGTTCGGCCCCACGCGCATGTTCTGGGGCACGGACCTATCGCGGCTCACGTGCAGCTACCGTCAGGCGGTGACGATGTTTACCGAAGAGATGGATTGGCTATCCGCCACGGACAAGGAGTGGATCATGGGGCGTGGAATCTGCGAGTGGCTGGGCTGGAACCCTGGGAAAAATCATGTTGAATAGGTACTGCATGGCATTGTCTTGCCTGGTCGCGCTTTCAGGCCATGCCGCGAATGCGCAGGATTATCCGCGCAAGCCGATACGCATCGTCACCGGCGGCGTCGGCGGCAGCGTCGATGTCACAACGCGTGTCATTGCACAGGGCATTACCGGCGCATTCGGTCAGCAGATCATTGTTGACAATCGCGCCAGCGGCGTGATTCCGGGCGATATCGTCGCCAGGGCACCGGCCGACGGCTACACGCTGCTGCTGTCGACCGGCATCGTATGGCTGCTGCCCCTGCTGCAGGATCGCGTGCCCTACGATCCCGTGAAGGACTTCTCGCCGCTGACGCTCGCCGCATTGTCGCCCAACGTGCTGGTAGTGACGCAGAGTCTGCCGGCGAAAACCGTCAAGGAACTGATTGCGCTGGCCAAGGCCAAGCCCGGGGTGCTGAATTACGCATCGACCGGCGATGGCGGCGGTGCGCACCTTGCAGCCGAACTGTTCAGGGCGATGGCTGATGTCAACATAGAACGCATACCGTACAAAGGAGGCGGCGATGCGTTGAATGCCGTGATAGGTGGACAGGTGCACATCATGTTCGCCACGGCTGCTTCCGGCATGCCGCACGTCAAATCGGGGCGGCTCAATGTACTGGCGGTCACCACGACCCAGCCTTCCGCGCTGGTTCCCGGCGTGCCCACGGTCGCGGCATCAGGTTTGCCCGGCTACGAGTCCGCGGCGGTGTTCGCAATGTTCGCGCCGGCAACAACGCCCGCCGCCTTGCGCGACCTGATCCATAAGAAGATCGTGGATACGCTGGCCCGAGCCGACATGAAGGAACGGCTGTTCAAGGTCGGACTGGAGCCCGTGGGCAGTTCGCCCGACGAACTGACGGCTTTCATGAAAATCAACATATCCCGCCTGGGCAAGGTGATCAGGGATGCGGGAATCCGCGCGGAATAGAACTTAATCCCGGATGCCGGCTTCCTTGATTACTTTGCCCATGCGCGACATCTCCGCCTTCAGCGTAGTAACCAGTTGCTGTGGCGTGCTGGCGACCACTTCCACGCCGGCGCGCAGAAGTTTTTCTTTCGAATCGGCTCTGTTCAGCGATTTGACCACTTCCTGATTAAGCCTGAACATTACGCCTGCAGGTGTACCGGCGGGTGCGAACATGCCGTACAAGGAAGTTGCTTCATAGCCGGGCAGTCCTGACGCGGTAATCGTCGGCAGACCCGGTGCCAGTTCGGAGGGCTGGGCGCTGCTAACCGCCAGCGCTTTCAGCCTGCCTGATTTCACATGCGGCGCCAGTGCGCCAGCCGCGGGAAATGCAATCTGCACTTCGTTGCCGATCAGCGCGGTCAGCGACTGCGCGCTGCCCTTGTAACTGATGTGTACGATGTCGAGGCTAGTCATCGATTTGAACAAAGCGCAGGCGAGATGCGGCGCGCCGCCCGACAGGCCCGATCCGGAATTCAGTTCACCAGGCCTCGACTTGGCGAACGTGATCAGCTCGCGGACAGATGCGACAGGCAGCGACGGATGAACGACCAGTATCAGCGGCGATGAAACGGTCAGGCTGATGGGCGCAAAGTCACGCTGCAGATTGTACGGAACCTTGTCGCGCAGGAACTGCAGCAGCCACAGCGGCGCGCCGTAATAGACCAGCGTGTAGCCGTCAGGCGCGGCGCGCGCCACCAGTTCGCCAGCCGTCAGGCCGCGATTGTCGATGATGATGTTCTGGCCGAGGCTGGCCGCCATCGGCGGCGTGAACACGCGCGCGGACAGGTCGCCGGTGCTGGCGGATTCCGTGGTCACGATGCGTATGGGCTTGACGGGAAACGTCTGTGCCGCCGCCAGTGCGGCGAGCAACGCGAGTCCGCCGGCCACCGATGCCGTTATCGATAGCCACCGTATGATCCTCATTTGTCAATCACCAGTTCGCGGGCAATCGCAGCAACGTCTTTGATGTCATCCAGACTCCACAGCAAATCCAGAACGGTGCGCACTTTCTTCGCGTCCAGGATCCCGGCACTGACGCGCGTGAATTTCTCTTCGACCTTTTCTCGTGGCCATTGGTCCGAAAGATTCCCGTGCTTGCCGCCGTATTCGCCGACGACTTCCGCGCCGCTGCCGGTTACAACCGTGACGCGCGTGCAGTGCTGCACCGGCCGCGTCTCGTAGGCGGTCGTGAAGTCATTGTTTTCAATAACTTTTATCTTCTGCAGCAGGGCGCGCAGTCGCGGATTCCAGAGGTGCGCGTCGTCGAATGAATCCTGCGTTACGGTGCCATCCATCAGTGCCACGGCGACCGCGTACGGCGTGCTGTGGTCGGCGCTTTCGCGTGAATCCGGATGCCACCAGTGATGTCCGCCACCGCCGACAACGGGCGGAATTTTATCGACCGCGCGTTCCCTGGCGCCATATATCTCGACGGTAATCTGGTTTATGTTCTCGATACCTGTCTTAAGCTTTCGTGCTGCCTGTTCCGCGGAAAGTATCGAAGACAGTGTGTGAAAGCATGATGAACGCGGTTTGATGACTGAATCCTGCACCCGGAACGGCTCGCCGTTGCCACCCATGCTGTCGAGTGCGAACTGCTTCTGGGCGACGTGTTTGAACCAGCCGTTCTTGCCTTCAAACGGCAGATACGGCCCCTCTATTCCCTTGCGCGCCATCATCGCGGCAAACACGCCCGCTCGACCCGCGTGTCCGCTGGCCACCGCTTTCCACATCGACAGCTGGCCTGTCCGCGTCTGGTTCAGGGCATTGCTGGGAATAGCTGCCAGCGAAATGCAGTGCGCGAGTTGCAAGGGCGACAGGCCCATCAATTTTCCCGCCGCAGTCGCGCTGCCCAGACAGCAGAAATTGGTGGCGTCAAACGATATGAAACTGATGTTCTCGGCGAAGCGCAGATAGACCTCGTAGGCGAGGACGACCGCAGTTATGTAGTCGCGTCCGCTCGCATGCACCTGTTCGGCAACCGAATAAACGGGCATCACAACGTCGCTGGGATGACCGTTGCGCCCGCCCGGTTTGCGGTCATGGTCGTTCAGTTCGGCGGAACGCGACGCCGTGCCGTTGGCGAATGCCGCAAGGTCGGGCGTCGTCGTCATGCGCGTGCCGATCACGGTGGAACCCGTGGGACTGGGGACATCGGCGGCCATGCCGCGCGCCAGCGCACTGGGCTCGTCCGAGAACCCGGCCATCAGCGCGCCCAGCGTATCGATGATGCGCACTTTTGCGGCGTAAACCGACTCTTCGGGAATATCGGCGTAGCGCAGAGCAAGCGCGTAGTTCGTCAGGCGCTGCTGTATCTGGTCCACCGCAACGCCGCTTGCTTTTTCAATTGGCATATTCACCACGTTCTCCTTAATATCCGTTTAATCGCATCGCGGCGGGTCCAGGCTTGCTTGACACGCGCGAAAGCGCTGATAATACTTCGTTCCTGACGACGGTTGTCGTCATTGACGCAGGTTGGGTAGAACACCGATGAGCAGCAAACTGAAAGCGTACAATATTTTCGACCTGCGCGACATCGCGCTTAAGCGTGTGCCGAAGGGCCTGTTCGAATTCGTCGACCGCGGCACCGAGGACGAGGTGTCGCTGAGAAACAACCGTGCCGTATTCGAACGGTTGCGCTTCAAGACGCGCACCCTGCGCGATGTTTCCAAACGCAGTACGGAAACCACGATCTTCGGCGTCAAGCACAAGATGCCTATGGTCATTGCGCCGACTGGAACCGCGGGCTTGATGTGGTATGAAGGCGAACTCGCCCTCGCGCGCGCCGCGCGCGCGGCGGGAATTCCGTTCACACTGGCCACTGGTTCGATTACGTCGATGGAACGCGTCGCCGAGCACGCCGGCGGGGAATTGTGGTTTCAGCTTTATATGTGGCCGGACCGTTCCATGTCGCACGAACTGGTGCTGCGCGCCAAGGCCGCCGGTTTCAAGGCACTGGTGGTGACGGTGGATGGCGTTGCGTCCGGCAATCGTGAATACAACGTTCGCAACGGCTTTACGCTGCCGTTTTCGTTTTCGCCGCGCAATGTCGTCGATATGGTGTCGCATCCGCGCTGGCTGCTCAGTGTCATGCTGCGCTACCTGGTTACCACCGGTATGCCGATGTATGCGAACTATCCGGAAGCGGCGCGGGCAAAGATGACCAAGGGGCCGGTCGGGCGTTCCAGCCTGCGCACCGATTCGATCAGTTGGGACGACCTCGATGCGCTGCGCAAGATCTGGCCGCACAAGCTCATCGTCAAGGGCATGCTCAATCCACAAGACGCGGCGCTGGCGGTCGACCACGGCGCCGATGGCATAGGCGTATCCAATCACGGCGGCCGCAATCTGGACGGTATTATTTCCCCGCTGGAGGTATTGCCGGAGATCGTGGATGCGGTGGGCAAGCGTGCCTCGGTGTTCATGGACAGCGGCATACGCCGCGGCAGCGACGTGATCAAAGCTCTGGCGCTCGGCGCGGACGCGGTGATGGTCGGTCGCTCGACGCTATACGGCGTGGCGGCCGGCGGCGAAGCCGGGGCTGCGCGCGCACTCGATCTCTACCGCGAGGAGATCAGTCGCAACATGGCGTTGCTCGGATTGTGCACCGTGGACGAGATCGGACCGCAGTGCCTGCAGTTCGCCGACAAGGATCTGCGTCCGGCGTCGCTGTCGATTGTCGACGATAAGACAACGGTTTAGGACCTGCAGCTGGTCCTGACTGCGACAGGATAAACGAACTCAACCGACAACCAATTCGCACCGCACACGCGAAGATATCTACGGCTTATTTAATCAGAACCATGCCACCTGTCTTCGCCGCAGCGCGGTCTAAGGTCATCGTGCAACGGCAGCCGGCGAGAGCCGATGAGCGCTCGATCAAACAGTCGGCAATGTCTGCCGTACCGTCTGCATAGGCGCGTAACGCCGCTGCAACCACAGCAACGCGGTCTACTTTGAATACATTTACCGAAAGCAAATTGCGCAACGCCTCCGTTATTTGCCGGCGAGTCAGATCGTATGCGGACTCCAGCACCCATATCAATTCAACTATCGCCACGAGCGAGACGTAGCCGGGTGCGGTCTCGGTTAATCCTTCGATCAAATTATTGGCGAGTGCGGCCTGTTTGGCATCGTCCTGCATGATGTCGCGCACCACCTCTTGGACCCGGATCGCTGTGCATGGCGGATTCGTAATTCGCCGGCACCGGGTGCCCAATAGTGACCTCGGCAATGGGGTCGCCAAGCAATTCGATCCAATATCGAAGTTACCGAGGAACCCAAGGCGGCGCACAGACTGCGGCTTGTCTTGTCAAGCGTATAGGCGCTCTAATTGCCCCAGCGAAACCTGTGAGCGTGAGTGGGTTCGACTCCCCTTTGGGACGCCAAGGTGCATCGGTCGCATAGTTGCACAGAAAAATAAAGCCCGAGTCATCAGCGCTATCTGGTTTTCTGCACTGCAGTTCAGCGGCTGTTGGTCGTTTTCTAGCCGGCAGCCTGTATCATTGCCACTTCCGATAGGCAAAAAACGCGCAGGGATATCATGCATCGAATGAGTCTTGGCAAACGGGAGCTATGTGCTCATTACTCATACGGCCGGTCCTCTATAGGAGCAAATCCATGAAACGCGGTTACGCAGATACACCGGAAGGTCAGATTCACTATACGGAAGATGGCAAAGGGGAGCCGCTGCTGCTGTTGCACCAGACGGGGTCGTCCAGAAGTCTTTTTAGATTGCTGCCGCTGCTGAGCAAGTCGTATCGCGTATTCGCTATCGACAATCTCGGTGAAGGCAATTCCGACCCCCTGCCGCCCAACGCCGAAATCCGCGACATGGCGCGTAGTTATATCCATTTCATGGATGCGATGGGTCTGGCGAAGGCCCATGTGTTCGGCATGCACACCGGCAACAAGGTCGGCACCGAACTGGGGGCGGGTTGGCCGGCTCGCATTGACGGATTGATTTTGTGCGGGCAGACGCACAGCATACAGGCCAATCATAAAGACCAGGTATCGGTGATGGGGGCCAGGGACAGGCCCATGCTGCGCGAATTCGAACCTTCACCTGATGGATCGCATCTGGTGAAAGAGTGGGCAACGCAGTTCAACTATTTGAGCGCCATGTGGTGGGGCACCGACGTTCATGCGTCGGAGACGCTCACGCCGGAGTTGTTGCAGCGCCGAAAGGATCGGGTCGTGGATGCCCTTCAGATGCGAGGCACAAAGGAGAAATACCGCGCGATCTTTGCGTTCGATCTCGCCGGGCGCATGCGCGACATAGGTGTAAAAGACACGCTGGTCATCGAGATACGGGTGCCCGAGGAATCGCATTTGAGCCCGCAGGGACCCAAGCTGGTGGCTATCATTCCACGCAGCCGGCTGGTCACGATAGAACACAAAGGAGGCGGGCGAGCGGTCGAGGCGAAGTCTGGAGAAATCGCGGACGTTATCCTGAGTTACCTGAAGGAGAGATGATGCCGCAGCGGTATTACCGTGTTTTTTTGCCTGCGACTGCTGCGCTGTCTCTGGCGATGGGTAGCGCGATCAGCCAGCCACTGTCGAAAAGCTCAGCGCAGGCCTATCCGAACAAACCGATACGGCTGGTGACGTCCGACGTCGGCGGCGGCAATGACTTTATCGCACGGTTGATCGTGTCTGGACTGACCGCTGGCTTCGG
>CANJQI010000204.1 GCA_947476215.1 Betaproteobacteria bacterium | reverse complement strand
GCAGTTGATGCTGATAAACACGCAGGTCACAGAAGAGGATCTCAGGCAGCTTGCCGGCCAGCGCGCGCAAAAAGTAAAAGACACCCTCGTCGAAGCCGGCAAGATAGACGCGGGGCGGGTATTTCTCCTTACCCCCAGACTCTCGGCCGAAGGCATCAAGGACAAAGGCGCGCCTACGCGTGTAGACTTTTCGCTGAAGCAGTAATCCGGAAAACGGACTTACCCCGCCGCCACAAGGAAGACATGATGAAAATATTCAACCTCATACTGTTCGCGATCGGCGCCTACATTGCAGTACACATCAATGGCGGCATGGATGGCGTAATCAACAAAAACATCGCCGACACACTCGCGGCAGGGAATCAGGTCGTCATGTATTCACTGACGACTTGCTCCTACTGCAAACAGAAGCGCCAGCAGATGACCAGCGCGGGCATTCCGTTCAGTGAAGTTTTTGTCGATGCCGACCCGTCGAAAATGCAGGAGTTCAACGACCTGCTTGCCGCGCGCTATGTGCCGCCTGGGGGAGTGGGCACACCCACGTTGGTGGTAAACGGTGAACTGCTGCTGAACAACCCCAGCATGGCCGAGATTAAGAAGCACCTGAAGTACAAAGGGTAGAACGGTTTTGTTGAGAAGCTCAACCTCTTAACGCGAAGGACGCAGAGGTGCGCGGGGGAAAGCACAAACAAAAGCAGAATTGGAGTTTTCCTCTGCGTCCTCCGCGTCCCCTGCGTTGGGAGTTTGAGTTGACTCTGTAGTAGCAAAGATCCGTCCTTTGCACATAGCGCCATTGGGTTTTACTCGAACTTCGCGCCGCTGTCCTTGACCAGCTTGGCCCACTTGGCAAGATCCGCCAGCATATATTTGCGGAACTCCTCGGGCGTCTTGCTGACCGGTTCCGCCCCATCAGCCAATATTCGGTCGCGCACGTCCGGCTGATTCAGTATCTTGACGATTTCCGTGTGCAAACGTGTCAGCAACGGCTGTGGCAGCCGCGCAGGCGCGACCAAACCGTACCATCCGACGACATCAAACCCGGGCAGAACTTCTGACATGGCGGGTACTTCCGGCAGCGCTGCTACACGACTGGGATTGGTAACCGCGATCGCGCGCAGTTTGCCCGAGCGCATCTGTATGACAGCACCCGCCATGCCTGCAAAGCTGTACTGGTACTGGCCGCCCAGCAACGCGATCATGGACGGCCCGGTGCCGCTATAGGGAATATGCTGCGCCTTGATCCCGGCCATCAGGTTGTAAAGCTCGCCGGATAGATGTCCACCGCTGCCCAGCCCCGCCGAACCGAAGTTCAACGCGCCTTTGTAGGTTCGCGTCCACTCGACAAACTCCTTCAGGTTGCGTGCCGGTGTTGACGGATTGATAACCAGCATCAGACCGGCTGCAGTCAATTGCGTAATCGGCGTGAAATCATTGACCGGGTGGTACGGCAGTTTGGAGTTGAGTGCGGCGTTGACCGTGTGCTGATGATAGGCCAGAAACAGCGTGTAGCCGTCAGGCGCCGAACGTGCCGCAATCTCGGCGCCGACTATGCCCGAAGCGCTGGCGCGATTGTCGACGATCACCTGCTGTTTGAATACTTCGCTCAGTTTGGCGCCAAACAGGCGCGCCAGTATGTCGGTCGTACCCCCTGACGCCGCAGGCGTGATCAGGCGTATGGGGCGATTCGGGTAGTCGGACTGCGCACGAGACTGTGACACGCCCATGATCAGAGACGCCACCGTGACCAGCACCTGAACTGCCGGGAAAGTGCGATACGGAAATTTCATACAGGCTGCTCCTCTGGAATTGCCGCATGAATCGGCTGACAGTCAGTTTAGCGCATCGCATAGGAGACAATGGGAAATGCCACAAATATTGCGCTGCCCATCATCATCGCCTGAATCCACCCAGAGGCTCGAAGTAAATCGGGTCATACGGTGCCAATGCGATCATGACCTCGCCGTCGGGTGCACCATAAACCACCATGCGGGTGATGCGCGCCAGGTCCAGAAAGCGGTCCGAAAACCGGTTCCCAAAGGCGCGCATATGCGTCATGACAGCGGCGCAGTTTCGGTATCGCACGTAGACATGGCACGCCGTGCCGTCGGCATTGATATGCCACTCGTAGTTCAACGTTTCGGGTTCACCCAGGGCAGCACCGACCATCTCGCGCATCAGCAGTCTGAATTCGTCCCGCCGGCCGTGTTGTACGGCCAATTCAAGCAACCAGTAAACGTTTTCGTTCATCGGTCAGGTTCCGTTCATGAGGGTTGCGACAACATACCACCGCATGCGTATCCTATTTTAGGCTGTCGCCGCACCCGCGCCCGGCATCGCCCGCACCTAGCGGACACAGACGCGATACTATTGCGCAGCTCTCAACTTAACCCTGAAGACTAACTTGCAAAGCGTCACTGAAAGAGCATCGATGTTCGAAGCCCTGCGCCATCGCGATTTTCGCTGGCTGTGGGGCGGCACGTTCTGCGCCACTGCCGGGCAGTGGATACAGAATGCAACCCTGGGCTGGGTCACATACGATCTGACGGGATCAGGAACGTTGCTGGGTGCGGTGCTCGGCGTGCGTGCAATTCCCATGCTGCTGTGTGCACCACTCGCGGGCATGGTGGCTGATCACTATGATCGCAGACGCTCGCTCGCCGTGTCACAGGCGCTGATGGGAGTGGCGTCGTTTGTGCTGGCGGCGGTGATCGCGCTGAACTGGCTGCAAATATGGCACCTGTTTGTCTTTACCCTGTGTGCCGGCGCCAATGCCGCGTTCGACCGCACACTGCGCAGCACTTTGGTATTCGACGTGGTTCCGCGCGAGGAGGTTTCCAACGCCGTGGCCCTGAATACCATTGCGTTCAGTTCATCGCGTGCCGTCGGACCCGCCGTCGCGGGACTGCTGATTGCATGGGTGGGGTCCGCCTCGAACTTCGCCATTCAGGGATTTCTGTCGCTGGGCGTGGTGGCGTCGGTACTGATGGTTAACGTGATCCGGCACAAAGGTGATGCCAAGCCACGCGGTTCGGCATGGAGCGATATGCTGGCCGGTTTGCGCTTTGCCGTAACGGACCCGGTAGCGCGCATGATGCTGCTGCTGGGACTGGTGCCGCCGCTGCTGCTCATACCATCGTTCAGCGCCCTGATGCCGGTGTTCGCGGTCAGAGTATTCCAGACCGGCCCCGAAGGCCTGGGATTGATGTTGTCGGCGGTCGGGGTCGGCGGCATAGTGGGCGGCGCGCTTGCCGCGGCGGCATCGCGTTACGACCGTATCGGCTTGCTGCAGACAGGCGCGCTGCTGGTGTTCGCGTTTTCGCTCGCAGGGTTCGCGTTGAGCCCCGGCATGGCCTACGCGATGGGTTTCCTGGTCATGGCGGGCGCGGCCGAAATGGCGCTAGCCACCAGCAACGTGACCACGCTGCAGATGTGCGCGCCGCCCGCCATGCGTGGCCGCATTGCAAGCCTGCTGATGATATTTCCGGCTTCCATCTCGGTCGGCGCAATTACGTCGGGGATGGGTGCCGACTTGCTGGGACCTCAGACGCTGGTGGTACTGCTTGCCGCAGTCGCGGCATTCATCGCAATTGCATCGTGGAGCGGTGCATCGACGCTGCGCGACCTCAGACTTTCGAAATTAGTCGCCACGGGTGAAACGCTACCCGTTGGAAAACACTAGAACCGCTCATCGTTGCGCAGATAACGCCACTGTCCGATGGGCAGTTCGCCCAGCTTTACCTTGCCTATGGACACGCGTTTCAGCCCGGTAACCTTGAGGCCGACCATTTCACACATGCGCCGGATCTGCCGTTTCTTGCCTTCGCGCAGTATGAAACGCAACTGCTCCTTGTTTTGCCAGCCGACTTCGGCACGCTTGAGCGCGGCGCCATCGAGGCTGAGTCCGAAATTCAGTTTCGCAAGCCCTTCCACCGACAACCGGCCCTCCACACGAACCAGATATTCCTTGTCCATGCCGGAGTTTTCGCCGATCAATTGCTTGGCGATGCGGCCATCCTGAGTGAGCACCAGCAATCCGGTTGAATCTATGTCCAGCCGACCGGCGGGCGCCAGTCCTCGCAGGTGCGCAGGACTGAAACGCGCGGAAGACCGGTCACCCGCAAAATGGGACTGGGCGGTAACCAGCACGATCGCCGGACGATAACCTTTTTCGGCCTGCCCGGAGACAAAACCAATCGGCTTGTTGAGCAGAACCGTGACACTCGCATCCTGTTGCGACTGGCCGGCTTTTGCCAGGGTGATGCGCTGCGTGGGGAAGATGCGTGTCCCCAGTTCCGTCACCGGCACGCCGTCCACCAGCACCCACCCGCGCTCGATGTAACTATCGGCTTCGCGGCGCGAGCACAGGCCCTGCGCGGA
The DNA here is from genome assembly GCA_947476215.1 of Betaproteobacteria bacterium. GTDB lineage: Bacteria > Pseudomonadota > Gammaproteobacteria > Burkholderiales > SG8-41 > PALSA-1004. The sequence goes on along the minus strand of CANJQI010000204.1, from coordinate 4,656 downwards.
CATCAGTTTCGAGATTCTGATTTTTTCCATATGAGGTTAACCGCCAAGACGCCAATGCCACCAAGAAATTCAAGATCAAAAGCCAAAGCTAGTGGCCTGAGTCAGAAATTCGCAGCAGAATTTCTTTGCCTTCGCGCTCTGCCATACAGTTTTGCCACGAATTTCTGACTCAGGACACTAGATACATTGCTCGAAAACGTGGTTTCGTTGACGGTTGCATTGTTCACGATTGAATAGATGTTAGTTTTGCTTTTCGGTTTTCTTGGCGGCCTTGGCGTCTTGGCGGTTCAAACAGTTTTTCCAACCATACTCAATGCCACCGCTTCAGCGACTTCGATACCGTCGATCGCGGCGGAGAGTATACCGCCGGCGTAGCCTGCGCCTTCGCCGGCGGGATACAGACCGCGGGTGTTGACGCTTTGATAATGCTCGCCGCGTTTAATGCGTATCGGCGACGAGGTGCGCGTTTCCACGCCAGTCAAGACCGCATCGTCCATCGCGAAACCCCGAATCTTCTTGTCGAATGCGGGGAGCGCTTCGCGTATGGCCGTGACGGCGTAGTCGGGCAGGCACGAAGCGAGGTCCGTCAAGCGCACGCCCGGCGTGTACGAGGGCGTCACTGTTCCCAGCGCCGACGACGGGCGTGCGGCGAGAAAATCAGCAACGCGCTGCGCTGGAGCGCAGTAGTTGCTGCCGCCCGCCACGAACGCGCGCGCCTCCCAATGACGCTGGAAGTCGATGCCGGCCAGCACGTGTCCCGGGTAATCGGCGGGCGTGATGCCGACCACGATGCCGGCATTGGCGTTGCGTTCGTTACGCGAATACTGGCTCATGCCGTTGGTGACCACCCCTCCCTCTTCAGACGCGGCGGCAACCACGGTTCCGCCCGGGCACATGCAGAAACTGTAGACCGAGCGGCCGTTGGCGCAGTGATGCACGAGTTTGTAGTCGGCAGCGCCCAGCAGCGGATGTCCTGCATTCGTGCCATAACGAGCGCGGTCTATCAGCGACTGCGGATGCTCAATGCGAAATCCCACCGAGAACGGCTTGGCTTCGATATACACGCCTTTGCCGTGCAGCATGCGAAACGTATCGCGCGCACTATGCCCTACGGCCAGGACGACGTGCTCGGCGGCGATGCGCTCTCCACTCGCCAGTGCCACGCCGCGAACACCGCCGTCGTCGATATCGAGACCATCGACGCAGCTCTGGAAGCGGATTTCCCCACCCAGCCGCTCTATCGTCGCGCGCATGTTCTCGACCATGCCCACCAGCCTGAAGGTTCCGATATGCGGCTTGCTGACATAAAGGATTTCGGCCGGTGCGCCGGCCTCGACGAACTCGTTCAGCACCTTGCGGCCATGATGGCGCGGATCCTTGATCTGACTATACAGCTTGCCGTCGGAAAACGTTCCTGCGCCGCCCTCGCCGAACTGCACGTTGGACTCCGGGTTGAGGGTCGATTTTCGCCACAGTGCCCAGGTATCCTGGGTGCGTTCGCGCACCGCCTTCCCGCGCTCAAGTATGAGCGGGCGAAATCCCATCTGCGCCAGCAGCAATCCGGCAAACAATCCGCACGGCCCGGTGCCTATCACCACGGGACGCGACGTGAGACCGGCGGGTGCCCGCGCCACATAGCGGTAACTCGTATCCGGCGCACATCCTACGTGAGACTCATCGTGCAGGCGTCCCAGCAATTTAACTTCGTTTTCCACCTCGACATCTACGCTGTAGATCAGGTAGATGGCGGAGCGCTTGCGCGCATCAAGGCTGCGCTTGAAGATCGTGTAACCGATGAGTTCGCGCGCGGCTATCCTCAGTCGCTTGAGTATGGCTTCCTCGATGGCGCCGGCGGCATGATCGAGGGGAAGCTTGATTTCATTTAAGCGCAGCATGCGTTTACCGATGCGAACCCGACATGAAAATTCTTTACGTGTAACATCTCAAAAATCACCGACGGTAATGCCGTGAGCTCGCGCTGCCTCGACTTATTCCGGCACCAGCCAGGCAGTCTTACGGTAGCCGGCGCCAGCCTCCGAAAGCACGGGCCACAGCCAGTCGACTATCGTGCGCGCAACAGGCTCGAAACCAAACGGCGGATTCACCACCAGCAGCCCGCAACCGCGCACGCTCATCATCCAGTCGTCGGGATGAATGGCGACTTCCATCTGCAGGATTCTGCGTATGCCGGTGGCCACGATGCCGCGCTCGAACCCGCCCATCGCCGCCGGCTCCATGAGCGGATACCAGAGCGCATACACGCCGGTCGAAAATTTCTTGTGCGCGGCAACCAACCCCTGGGTCAGGCGCTGGAACTCGCGCGCACGGTCGAACGATGAATCGATGAACACCAGCCCGCGCCGCTCCTGCGGCGGCAGATGTGCTTTCAACGCCTGATACCCGTCCACGCACTGCACGGTGACGCGCCGGTCACGGGCATACTGCGTGACGAGTGACTCGCAATCCTTTTTATTTAATTCAATCAATGTCATACGATCTTTGGATCGCAACAGCCGGCGGATGATGCGCGGTGAACCCGGATAGTAACGCAGCCTGCCATCCGGGTTCTCGGCGCGAACCGCGTCTAGATAGGGTGCGAGCTCGGAAGGCGCATCTTTGCGTTCCCACAACAATCCTATGCCGTTCTTGTACTCGGCGTTCTTCTGCGTCCACTCGTGCTGCAGGTCGTAGTGCGCGATGCCCGCATGCGTATCGAGACAAAAAAATGGTTTGTCTTTTCTCGTCAACGCCAGCACGAGTTGCGCGAGCAACGCATGTTTGAACGCGTCGGCAAAGTTACCAGCGTGGAATTGATGCCTGTACGCGAGCATGAAAGGGCAGGATTGAGGATTGGGATTTTAGGATCGAGGAGAGTGCAATCAGAATCTTTCACTTCACGCCAAATTTCGCGCGATAGTGTTTGGCCAGAACTTTACGCGTCTGCTGATTGTAGTTGACGTTCTGCGCAAAGGGGTTCTTGGCGGTCGCGGGTTGCGCTACTGACGATCGGGGCACGGAATGCTTTGCTGCGCGACTTTTTGCCATATCATTCCTCGAATTTCGGGTCACAGTGCCGGAAGCGGAGTCTACCCTAAAAAGGTAAAATCAAACCCGTTTCGATTACCTCCCATCACCTGATGAACATCGCTGACCAGCGCCAGGATTACATGCACGCATCCCTGGATGTGCACGGCGTTGCGCCCGATCCCTACGCCCAATTTGATCAGTGGCACAATGAAGCGACCCAGGCTCGGATGCCGACGCCGAATGCGATGACATTGGCGACCGTCTCAGCCAGCGGACAACCATCGGCGCGCATCGTGCTTCTTAAGGGTGTGGACGCAGGCGGGTTTGTGTTTTACACCAACTATAAGTCACGCAAAGGCCGGGAACTTACCGCTAATCCCGCCGCGGCATTGATGTTTCACTGGGTCGAACTGGAACGAGTGGTACGCATAGATGGCCGCATCACGAAACTGTCAGCCGCCGAATCCGATATCTATTTTGCCAGCCGCCCGCTGGGCAGCCGCCATTCGGCCATCGCTTCGCCGCAAAGCAAGGTCGTCGCGGACCGTGCCACGCTGGAGGCACGCGTCGCGGAAAGCGAAGCAAAACATGGTGCGAATCCGCCACGACCCGCGCACTGGGGCGGCTACCGTCTGATGCCGGAAGCGATCGAATTCTGGCAGGGACGTCTCAACCGACTGCACGACCGTATCCTGTACACGCGAAAATCACGCGGCTGGAAAATCGTCCGGCTCGCGCCCTAGGTGGCTGCCAAGTTCTGCTTCACAGGTAATATTGCGCAATCCATCATGCGATCGCAGAAACATACGCCGAGCACGGAGTATCAAATATCCACGCCCACACGATATGCCGGCAACGCCGCAGCGCACGGCCGAAAATTTTTGCGCCGAATCGACGCCAACGATGGCACCGGTGATGGTGTGCGGGGTTGATACCGGCACGCCAAGCCCGGTGGCCAGAAAAAGCGTAGTCGCGCCGCCGGTTTCAGCGCACAAACCGCCGACGGGCTTCAACCGCGTATTCTTCGGGCCCATGGCCTTTACGATACGTACACCAAAATTTTCATGACGATCGCCACAGCGTGACTACCCCGCTTACGGAACGCCGCTGGTTCGACGTTGTTATCACCTGGTATTTCGTTGTTATCTGGGGCTCGGGCTATCTGGCCTCGAAGACGGGCCTGCAGTATGCGGCGCCGTTCACTTTTCTGACGCTGCGATTTTTGTTCGCGATCGCATGCATGCTGCCCATCGTGCTGGTTACGCGGCCGGCGTGGCCGGCCAGCCGCGGCGAGTTGTATCACGTGATAGCCGCCGGACTGCTGATGCATGCGGCGAATCTTGCCGGCAGCCACTACACCCAATTCCTCGGTGTGTCCTCGGGCATCACCGCGGCATTGTTGTCGGCCCAACCATTGCTGACCGCGCTTATTGCATCGCGCTGGATGCATGAGCGCCTGTCGCCGCGCCAGTGGCTGGGCATTGCCACCGGATTCAGCGGCGTATTGCTCATCGTATGGCACAAAATAGAGGTGCATGAAATGACGGCCGTGAGCCTGCTGGCGATCGTGGTTTCACTGCTGTCCATCACCAGCGGCACGCTCTATCAACGCGTTTTCTGCCCGCGCGT
>CANJQI010000203.1 GCA_947476215.1 Betaproteobacteria bacterium | reverse complement strand
CGCTGCTTTATCTCGCCGGGCGCGGCGCAGGAACGGTGTCCCTGGATCGGGCGGTGGGTATCAAATAGCCCTGGGAGGCCTTCAAATGAGGGCGTGATTTACTGCGCCTTGATGCCCATCGCCTTGACCACTTTGTCCCATTTCGCCATTTCACGCACCACGTGGCTTTGCAGCTGTTCGGCCGTACTCGACGTCGGCTCTGCGCCGAATTCAAAGAGCTTTTCCTGAACATCAGCTGCGGCGAGGACCTTGCCGAAATCCGCATTGAGCCTGGCAATGATCTCGGCCGGCGTGCCGGCCGGCGCGAACAAGGCGTTCCACTCATACAACTCATAGCCCGGAATCCCGGATTCCGCGATGGTGGGAAACTCGGGCGCCGAACGTGATCGTTTGGCGGACGTGACCGCGATGCCCTTCACCTTGCCGCCCTTCAGATAGGGCATGGTGGTGGCAATGCTCGAGAAAAACAACTGGACGTGCCCGCCCATGAGATCGGTGACGGCCGGCCCGCCGCCTTTGTATGGCACATGCACCATGTTGACCTTGGCCAGATAGTTGAACAGTTCACCCGCCATGTGCGGAGAACTGCCGACGCCTGCTGAGGCAAAGGTCAATTGCCCGGGATGCGCCTTGGCGAGGGCGATCAGATCCTTGATCGACTTCGCGGGCAATGACGGGTGCGCCACCAGCAAGTTCGGCGTCACCATCAGCATCGTGATCGGGGCAAAGTCTTTGACGGTGTCAAATGGCAGCTTGTTGAGTGCGGGATTGATTGAGTGTGCAGCCGCGGCGTCGAGCAGCGTGTAGCCATCGGGCGCACTCTTGGCTACGATTTCGGTACCGATAATACTGCCCGCGCCGGCGCGATTGTCGACGACCGTCTGATAGCCGTATGTCTGCGTGATCTTCTGGCTGATGACGCGCGCGACATTGTCCGCGGCGCCACCGGGCGGCCACGGCACGACTATCCGTACCGGGCGCGCCGGATAATTCTGCACCTGGCCCGCAGGACTTGCCGCTGGCGCAGGCTTCTGACCCTGTGCATGAACTGGTGCGGCCTCCCAAAAAATTAACGCGGGGCTGATCAACACGCACACCACCATTCCATATCTCATCTCGACTCTCCTGAATCATACGCATCTATGTATCTCTTCCCTCCCTTGCGCACAAGGTGCGGGTGGGGGAGGGTCGGGAGGGGGCAAGCGCCGCACTATCAATTCGCCCCCACCCTGCGCCCTCTCGCATGAAGGCTCTCCCCCGCAAGCACCCCGAAACTTTTCCAGGATGAAACCGACATCATGCACGCACGGGAGCGGCATTCAAAGTGTCAGCGAGATTACGTGCATCGTCAAGCGTATCGATATTGATTATCGTATCGCGCACACGTTCGGCGTGCTCCGGTGTCGAGGCCAACATCATATTGGCAGTGAATTTTTCGACGATATCGGCATCCGAAATCGGATTTTCAGCGGCACCTCGGTGGATCTGTTCGCGATGCGAGATCCGCGTGCCGTTCCTGAACGTCACTATGACCTCTCCGGATACGTGACGCGGATATCCCGTCAACGGATCGAGCCGGTATCTAACCTTGTCGGCGAGCGCAAGAATATCCGGATCGTTGTAGCGTTCGATTTCCGCGAGCCCGCACTTGCCGTGGATCAATCCGCACGCCACCACAAATGGCAGGCTGAACTGTGCCGCGTAACTGCCCGCCGGGCGTTTTTTCTCGGCCAGCGGCTCGCAAATGATCTTCACGGACTGAGGCGGCACCAGGACTTCTATCGATTCGACCTCGGCAGGCACTATGGGATGTTGGCTCACCAAGGCGATCGCCACGTCGACACAGGCGATACTCAGATTGCAGATCGGAAATGCCTTGATTCCGACTTCCGCGGTTTCCCACTTCGAACCCAGACCTGACAATGCAGCAGGCAAGTCCCATTGCGTGCGATCGGCTCCCAGATGCGTCGCATAGAGGCCGAACTGACCTTCATACGCCGAGCGCGGACCCGTGAATCCCGCGCGCGCGAGCCGCGCCGCGGTGATCCCGCACACCCCGGCCCAGCCCGGATGCATGCGCTTGGTCGACGATCCGTCGGTGCTGTATTCGCGTGTACCGGCGGCCATGCTGAGCACGATGCCTTGCGCCATGACGAGCTGATCGCGTGTAAGGCCCTCGAGCTTGCCCGCAATAAGCGCGCAGGCGAATGCGGCGATCACGCCCGTGGGATGGAATCCAATCTGGTTAAGCTCGCTTCTGGCGACCGCGCCCAACCGCGCGGCAACCTCGATTCCCAGCACATAAGCAGTGAGCATCTCGCTTCCCGAGCGCCGTGCAGCCCACGCAGCGCCCAGCGCGGCGGGAAAACAGCTGGACGAAACATGCACGACGCCCGCTTGATGGGTGTCGTCAAAGTCCAGTCCGTGCACCAGAATACCGTTGAGCAGCACGGCATCGCGCAGCGCCAGTTTCATGGGCAGGCCGATGACGGGACATGCGCCGCCTTCGAACGTGGACACCGCGGCCGCAGCCTGGCGTGCAAACTCAAACGTTGTGGAGGCATGCGCAATACCAGCGGCATCCAGCATCAGGTATGCCGCACGCCGGCGAACGCACAGCGGTATTTTCCCGCTCGAAAGACTGACTGCGAAATCGGCCAGCGATTCAGCAATGAAACTCACAATGCGATCAACCTGGCTTGCGCTCGGCAGGCGTCAGCAACTGCTTCCACTTCTGAACTTCTTCGCGAATTCTCGCCGCGAACGCTGCCGGCGTGCCTCCCTCCGGACTCAGGCCAAGACTGGAAAGACTTTGCCGCACCTCGGCTGATTGCATTGCACTGGAAATGCCGGCGTTAAGCTTGTCAATGAGAGGCCTGGGCATGCGCGCGGGCCCTATCATGCCGTACCACGTGATTACCTCGAAGCGCGGCACTGCCGCTTCCGCGACAGTCGGAATATCCGGATAGAGCGGCGAGCGCGATACCGACGTTACACCGAGCGCACGCAGGCGCCCGGAATTCACATGCGGCTGCAGCACCGGCAAACCCTGGAAGGCGACCTGCACCTGACCGGAAATGAGGTCTGTCAGACCGGCTACGCCCTTGTACGGAACCAGAACCATGTCCACGCCGGCCATGCGGTTAAACAGCATCGCCGCCAGATGCACCGAACTGCCGGCGCCCGCGGTGGCGGAGTTGATCCTGCCCGGCTGCGCCTTTGCCATGTCGATCAGCTGCTTTACCGTTTTTGCTTCGAATCCGGGATGCACGACGAGCAAAAACGGCTGTGAGGCGGCCAGTCCTATCGCGGTGAAATCGCGCAGCGTGTCAAAGGGCAGTTTATCGATAACGCTGGGCTGTATCGTAAGACTGGACGAGGTCACGAACAATGTGTAGCCGTCGGGCGCGGCGTTGGCAGTCGTTTCAGCGGCCACGACACCGCCGGCGCCAGCGCGGTTGTCGACGACAAACTGCTGCCCCCAGCTCTCGCCGAGTTTTCTGGACAGCACGCGCGCCACCAGGTCGCTGCCGCCACCCGGCACGAATCCGACGAGAACTCTGACGGGCCTGATCGGATACGACGGATCCGCCGCGCTGCACAGCATAGTGGTGCCAGCAATGACTGCGGCAATTCCCGCTTTCAACACGTTCAATATGCCCCCAGGTGGTCGCGTGATAAAAAACATATATGCGGCGCAAAGCTAACTTATTCGCCGAGGCACGGATCAGAACTGCGCGTCATGAAATCCGATTACGCTGCTCGCGCCATTGCACACCTCGAACGACTGTGCGGATGAATTTTGCAGAATGTGGTCGGAATAGAATTTTGCGGTCGCGATTTTAGCACGATAAAAATCGGCATCGTCAGCACCAGCGGTGAGTCCGGCGTCAGCGATCAGCGCCGCGCGTGCCATCTGCCATCCTCCCGCGACGGTGCCCCAAAGTTTGAGGAACGGTACCGATACCGCAGCGACCGCGTTGGGATCCTTGGGAAAGGTGTCGACCACCCACTGCGTGGCGCGTGCCAACGACTCAACCGCCTGTTCCATATGACTGCCCAGCCCTCTGACCTCCGCGTTGGCGCTGAGCGCGAGCTCCGCAACCAGCTTGCGCATGTCGCCGAGGACCGCGAATGCGGTTGCGCCTTTTTCATAACCCACTTTACGACCGACAAGATCGGCGGCCTGTATCCCGGTCGTTCCTTCATATATCGTCGTGATGCGCGCATCGCGCAGATATTGCGCGGCGCCGGTCTCTTCCACGAACCCCATGCCGCCGTGTATCTGCACGCCTGTGGAGGCTATTTCCACGCATTGTTCGGTACACCATCCCTTGACTATCGGGATTAGAAAATCGACCAAGGCCTGATTGCGACGACGCTCCTTGTCATCGGGATGATGCTTGGATTTATCGAGCGCGGCGGATGCGGTGTACGCAAGCGCGCGCATCGCCTCGGTCTGAGCTTTCATGGACAGCAACATGCGCCGTACGTCGGGATGGTGAATGATGGTCACACGCTCGCCCGCCTTCTGGCCGATGGCGCGGCCCTGAACTCGGGTTCTGGCGTATTCGCGTGCATGCTGATACGCGCGTTCGGCGATCGCAACACCTTCAAGGCCGACCGCGAGGCGCGCGTGGTTCATCATGATGAACATGTATTCGAGCCCGCGATTCTCCTCGCCCACCTGATAGCCTATGGCGCCTGCTGCGTCGCCATAGGACATGACGCATGTCGGACTTGCGTGTATGCCGAGCTTGTGCTCGATGGACACGCACTTGACGTCGTTGCGTTCGCCCAGACTGCCGTCGGTGTTGATCAGAAATTTTGGAACGATAAACAGCGAAATGCCCTTGACGCCGTCCGGCGCATCAGGCTTGCGTGCCAACACGAGATGGATGATGTTCTCCGCCATATCGTGCTCGCCCCACGTGATGAATATCTTGGTGCCGTGGATGCGATAGTGATCGCCTTCGAGGATTGCGCGCGTGCGCACCGCCGCCAGATCCGAACCCGCCTGCGGTTCGGTCAGGTTCATGGTGCCACTCCATGTGCCGGCCGTCAGGCGCGGCATGAAAAGCTGCTTTTGAGACGGGGAACCGCACAGTTTCAGCGCCTCCAACACACCGGAAGTCAGCATCGGGCACAGGCAGAACGCCATGTTGGCGCTGTTCCACATTTCCTGCACCGGCATGGCCACCACGTGCGGCAGACCCTGGCCGCCAAAATCCGACTCACCGGACAGGCCGTTCCAGCCGCCCGTAACGAACTGTTCGTAGGCCGCTTTGAATCCCGGAGCTGAACTGACCTTGCCATCGGCGCACTGTGCACCATGCGTATCGCCGCCGCGATTGAGGGGCTCCAGCACTTCGGCCGCAAACCTGCCCGCCTCGTCGAGAACCGCATCAACCAGATCGCTGGTGACCTCCGCACAGTCGGGCATGGCGGTGATATCCGCCAGTCCGACCAATTCCTTCATCACAAACTGCATGTCCCGCAGGGGTGCGGCGTAGGTCGACATGGTTTTTCTCCGTGAGCTGTGAACGGTAAGCCTTACAGCCAAGCTTACAGCAGACCGCGACTCGCAACAGCTTACCGCTCACCGTTTACCGTTTACCACTCACGGCTTACCGCTCACCGAATCTAAAGCGCAGCTGTGAGCTCCGGCACCACCTTGAACAAGTCATCGACTATCCAGTAATTCGCGATCTGGAATATGGGTGCTTCAGCGTCCTTGTTGATGGCAACGATAACCTTGCTGTCCTTCATGCCTGCCAGATGCTGAATCGCACCCGAGATTCCGACCGCGATGTAGAGTTCGGGGGCCACGATCTTGCCGGTCTGGCCAACCTGGTAGTCGTTCGGCACGAAACCCGAGTCGACCGCGGCGCGCGAGGCGCCGACTGCGGCGCCCAGCTTGTCGGCGAGCGCTTCGAGGATTTTGAAATTTTCGCCACTGCCCATGCCGCGTCCGCCCGATACTATGACGCGAGCCGCGATCAGTTCAGGGCGAGTCGACTTGGTGAGTTCATTGCCCTGGAACTGCGTCAATCCGCTGTCCGCAACCGCGGCGATGCTTTCCACGGGTGCCGCCGACGCAGCCTCGCCTGCCGGATCAAAAGCGGTCATGCGCACCGTGATGACCTTGATGCGGTCTTTCGATTGCACCGTCGACAGAATATTGCCAGCGTATATCGGACGCACAAATGTATCCGCCGATTCAATACCGCTGATATCGGAAACCTGGGCAACATCGAGCAATGCCGCTACGCGCGGCATGAAGTTCTTGCCGCCGCCCGTTGCCGCGGCGAGTATGTGCGTGTAATTTTCGGCGATAGCCAGCACCTGTGCCGACATGTTCTCGGCCAGCGGTGCGGCGAGCTGGGGCGCATCCGCGACCAGCACTTTGGTGACACCGGCGATCTTGGCCGCCGCCGCCGCCGCGTCTGCGCATTGACTGCCTGCAACCAGCACGTGTATGTCGCTGCCGAGCTTGGTGGCGGCCGCAACCGCGTTTGCAGCGCCCGGTTTGAGATGTTTATTGTCGTGTTCCGCGATAACCAGAATAGCCATTTAGATCACCTTCGCTTCGTTTTTGAGCTTATTGACGAGTTCCGCAACATCGGCGAGTTTGACGCCGGCGCCACGCTGCGGCGGCTCTTTCACGTTGAGTGTGGTGAGCCGCGGTGCGATATCGATGCCGAGCGTATCTGCCTTGACATTTTCAAGCGGTTTTTTCTTTGATTTCATGATGTTAGGCAATGTGACATAGCGCGGCTCGTTGAGTCGCAGGTCGGTCGTCATCACCGCCGGCAGCTTGACGGTCAGTTTTTCAAGTCCGCCATCGACTTCACGCGTAATGTCGGCGTGATCGCCCGCCACGGCGATCTTGGACACAAACGTGGCCTGCGGCCAGCCCAGCAACGCGGACAGCATTTGGCCGGTCTGGTTGCAGTCGTCGTCTATGGCCTGCTTGCCGACGATGACCAGATCAGGTTTTTCCTTTTCCGCGATCAATTTCAGAATTTTTGCCACCGCCAGAGGCTGCATTTCAAGCGTCGTTTCCACCAGAATACCGCGGTCGGCCCCCATCGCCAGCGCGGTGCGTATGGTCTCGGTGCACTGCGTGACGCCGATCGATACGACCACGATCTCGTCCACCCCGCCCTCCTCTTTCATGCGCACCGCCTGTTCGACGGCGATCTCGCAGAAAGGATTTATCGCCATTTTGAGATTGGCCGTTTCGACACCCGTGCCGTCGGCCTTGACCCGCGCCTTGATATTGGGATCAACCACACGCTTGACTGGAACCAGTATCTTCATTCCTTCGCCTCTTATGAAAATTACGGCACAAACCGCCGAAAAAGGGGAGATTTTACCGGATTAGGCGCGCACACGAAACCCGTGTGGCAGCCCGAAATGTCCACGCGGTGGAACGCGCGGCACTACACCATCCAGCCGGATCAGGCCTCAAATCCATCGCGCATGCGCGCAACGGCGTCCGCGATGCGCCGAACCGCGATCACCTGCAGGCCGGCGATAGCCTGTCTGGATTTATTGGCTTCCGGAATCAATGCATGCGTGTAGCCGAGCTTGGCGGCCTCCTTCAATCGTTCCTGGCCGCGCTGCACCGGACGAACCTCCCCGGCAAGGCCGACTTCGCCAAACACCACCAGCTTGGCGGGCAACGGCCGGTTGGTGAGTGATGAAACTATCGCCATCAGCACCGCGAGATCGGCGGCAGGCTCGGTGATTTTCATGCCGCCCACCGCATTGATGAACACATCCTGGTCGAAACAGGCGATGCCCGCATGCCTATGCAGCACGGCCAGCAACAGTGCCAGCCGGTTCTGCTCAAGACCGACGCCGAGCCGGCGTGGATTGGGTGCGTGCGCATCATCGACCAGCGCCTGAATCTCCACCAGCAGCGGCCGCGTGCCTTCCTGGGTTACCAGCACACATGATCCCGCAACCTGCTCGTCGTGCTGCGACAGGAACAGCGCCGAAGGATTGGACACGCCTTTGAGGCCCTTCTCGGTCATTGCGAACACGCCGAGTTCGTTGACCGCGCCAAAGCGGTTCTTGAAGGCACGGATGAGCCTGAAACTCGAATGCGTATCGCCTTCGAAGTAAAGCACGGTGTCGACGATGTGTTCCAGCACCCGCGGACCGGCCAGTGCGCCTTCCTTGGTGACGTGACCGACGAAGATGATGGTGATGCCGCTGGACTTGGCGAGCCGCGTGAGCTGCGCCGCGCATTCGCGCACCTGCGCCACCGACCCCGGCGCCGAAGTAAGCTGCTCCGAATATATCGTCTGTATGGAATCGATCACCGCCACGGCAGGCTTTTCCGCCTGCAACTGCGCCTGAATTTTCTCCAGACTGATCTCGGCCAGCAGATGCAGCGTCGATGCATCAAGCGCGAGGCGCCGCGCGCGCAGCGCAATCTGCTGCGCCGATTCCTCGCCGCTGACATACAGGACTTTATGTCTATCGCCCATGGCGCATAACGCCTGCAACAACAATGTCGACTTGCCGATGCCGGGGTCGCCGCCTATCAGCACGACCGCGCCGTGCACCAGTCCGCCGCCCAGCACGCGGTCGAATTCCGCGACACCTGTGGGCAAACGGCTTTCCTCGCGCGCCTCGATATCGCTCAAGCGTTGAAGTTTGCTGACACCGGACAAGGCGCTGAAACGATTCGCCGTTACCGGCGCGGACTCCGCGACAGTCTCAACCAGCGTGTTCCACGCCGTACAGTGCGGACACTGCCCCTGCCACTTAACGGACTGTCCGCCGCATTCAGTGCAGCAATATATGGCTTTGGACTTGGCCATTACGCCAGCGTCGAAATCGTGGTGGCGCCGACGACCACCGATACGCTCATTCGCATCAGTGCGAATATGCGGAATCGGCGCGAGTGTCGGGCAGTGGCTTGTCGTGTGGATGCCGCGCGCGCCCCAATGCGTGCTCAAGACGGGAAATATGGACATGCAGGTTTTCGAACAGCATGACGCACAAAGTCGTGGTAACTGCATACATG
>CANJQI010000202.1 GCA_947476215.1 Betaproteobacteria bacterium | reverse complement strand
CCCGAATTCGCGCGCGTAGGCGGCCGCGAGGCGGAACTGACCATCATGTTCACCGATATCTTCAGTTTCACGGCGCTTGCCGAACGACTTTCACCGAAGGATCTGACGAGTCAGATATCCGAATATCTCGAACTGATGACCAGCGTGATCATGAAACATGGCGGAACCGTCGACAAATACATAGGCGATGCCGTGATGTCATTTTGGGGCGCGCCGGTGGAATGCGAGGACGGCCCATGCAAGGCCTGTCTGGCCGCGCTTGAATGCCAGGAACGGCTGATTGAACTGAATGCGCGCTGGGCGCGCGAAGGCCGCCCGCAGGTCAGGACCGGCATAGGCATCAATACTGCGCGCGTGGTGGTCGGCAATTTCGGCTCTTCCGACCGGCTCAACTACAGCCTGCTCGGCGACGGCGTAAACCTTGCAGCGCGCCTGGAAAAACTGAATCGCGAGTACCAGACATTGATACTGCTGTCGGAATCTACACTCAACCTGACGGCGGGCCGCTTTGAGTCGCGTCTGGTTGACAGCGTGGCACTGCGCGGACGCGCACAGACGGTGCGAGTGCACGAATTGATACGTGTTCGTAGCGCGGTCATCGCAGGGCAGTGAAATGTCGGGCATGGTCGAGTCACGTTCGGAAATTGCGCCATAAGTCATTGATATTATTTTGTTTTTGTATTGGCAATGCGAGGTGTAATCATGTTTCAACCTGTAGGCGCGTATTGTGCGTTTGTTGCGATCCTGTCGCTGCCATCCTGCGCGTATGCGCAGGATGGCAGCGACAGCTATCCGTCTAAGCCAGTGCGCATCATCGTAGGAACCGCGCCGGGCGGCACCGATGTGCAGGCGCGCATGTATGCGAACCGGCTGAGTGAAGTGCTGGGCCGCCAGTTCCTGGTCGAAAATCATCCCGGGAAAAACGTCGCGTGGGGCATGGTATCCAGAGCGCCCGCCGATGGGCATACGCTGCTGGTGGTGTTACCCGATCTGACGTTCGCGCCGGCGCTATCGAAGGATCTGCGCGTCGATCCGATCAAGGACTTCGTCCCCATTTCGCTGATGAGCAGGGCGTCTTATTTGCTGGTGGTCAATCCGGTGCTGCCCGCGAAATCGGTTCGTGAACTGGTCGGTCTGGCGCGCGCTCAGCCGGGAAAACTGACTTTCGGCGGCGGTCTTGGCGGCAGCGGCACGCATTTGATGTCGATGTGGTTTCATCATCAGGCCGGTATCAAGGCGGCATACGTTCCGTACCGAGGCACGGCACAAACCGTGATTGATTTGCTGGGCGGGCAGATCGACGCCATGTTCTCGGCCGGGGTGACCACGATCCCGCATATCAAGACCGGCAAGCTGCGCGGTCTGGCGATCAGCGCCGCACAACGTTCCAAGGAGCTGCCCGACATGCCGACCATCATCGAACAGGGCATACGTGAATTCGAAGCCGGCACGTTTCACGGCTGGGCTGCGCCCGCGGGCACATCGCCTGCGATCATCAACAAACTGAGCGCGGAGCTCGCGAAGATCGCAAAATTGCCGGAGATCACCGAGAAGCTGAGGGCCGACAACGCCGTCGCGGTGGGCAGCACGCCTGATCAATTCGCGCAGCTTATCGCCGGCGAAATTCAGCGCTGGCGCAAGCTGGTCGCGGAATTGCGGATTACCGTGAACGAATGATTACCGGCTTACTCCGGTTTCACACCCGTCAGCTTGATCAATTTGATGTTCTGCGCGATTTCGCCGCGTATCAGCGTTGCAAATTGTTCCGGCGTGTTGCTTTGCGGTTCGGCGCCCTGTTTGCCGAACGCGTCCCTGATTTCGGGCGCGGCGACGCCTTTGATGATTGCGCCGTTAAGCCGCGCCACGATGTCGCGCGGTGTGCCTGCCGGCGCGGCGATACCGAACCAGTTGGCGCGTTCGTAGCCGGGCACGCCCGATTCATTGATGGTGGGTATGGACGGCATGGTCGACGCGCGTTTGGCCGTGGTGACCGCGAGCGCCCGCAGCTTGCGGCCATCGACCAGCGGCAGCGCCGCGGCCGGACTGGTGAAACTGATTTCGATTTCCCCCGACGCCGTGGCGATGGTGCTTTCCGCGCCGCCTTTGTAGGGCACCAGCACGACATTGAGCTTGGACATCAGGTAAAAGAGCGCGCCCGCGAGGTGCGTACCGCTGCCGACACCCGCGTATCCGGAACTCATCTTACCCGGTTTGCTACGTGCCAGCGCGATCAGTTCACGGACATCGCGCGCCGGTAAGGACGGATGAGCCACGAGCACGAAGGGTGCGGTCATCACCAGCGACACCGGCGCCAGGTCGCGCTCCACGTCGTACGGCAGCTTGACGCGCAACGCCGGCTGCACCGTGTCGGCGGCCGATATATAGAGCAGCGTGTAGCCGTCGGCGGGTGACGTCGCGACGCGTTCGGTGGCCACGGCGCCGCCCGCCCCGGGGCGGTTTTCGACCACCACACTTTGCCCCAGGTTGTCGGCGATCTGACGCGCGATCAATCGCCCGGTAAGATCGGCAATCCCGCTCGCGGTAAAACCCACCATCAGGTGTATCGGTTTGGTGGGATAACCTTGCGCCGACGCAGGCGCGGCAATTACCCAAAAACACGCCATCACACTGGCGAGTAAACGCAAAACGTATGCTCCTGATTTCTGTGTCACGCGACCGCCTCCCGAATTCTGTCAGTCAACCTGGATGTTGGCATCCTTGATGACCTTTTCCCATCGTACCATGTCCGATTTGACGGCCGCCGCGTGTTCCGCCGGGGAACTGCCCACCGTGGCGATGCCCGCATTGAAAAATCTTTCCTTGACCTCCGGCGTGGCCAGCACGCGCACGGTGTCCTGGTTAAGGCGGTTAATGATGGCGGCGGGTGTTTTCGCCGGCGTGTACAACCCTATCATAACGTCGGCTTCGTAACCGGGCAGGGTTGCTGCCACCGTCGGCAGACCGGGAAACAGCACCGACGGCTGCGCACTGGTCACGGCCAACGCCCTTAATCTGCCCGACTTGAGATGCGACGTCACCGAACCCGCACTGGCAAACATGACTTGCACGCGGCCGGCGACCAGATCATTGAGCGCCGGTCCCGCGCCTTTGTATGTGATGCGCACGACATCAACGCTGGCCATCGTTTTAAAAAGTTCCGCGGCAAGGTGATTGGTGGAGCCCGAAGGATTGGAGCCGTAGTTAAGCCCGCCGGGTCGCCCTTTTGCCAAGGCGATCAGTTCCTTGACCGAGCTTGCCGCCACCGATGGATTGATCACCAGAACATTGGGAGAACTTAACGCCAGGGTAACAAACGCAAAATCGCGCTGCACGTTGTACGGCGTGGTTTTCGCGTCCAGCAGTTGTCGTTGCCAGAAGGCGCCGCTCAGGAACAGCAGCGTATAGCCGTCCGGCGGCGCCCGGCTGACAATTTCCGGTGGAATCACACCACCGCCCCGATTGTCGACGATGACCGGTTGTCCCAGCGCACCAGTCAGGCCGTGAGCGACGATGCGCGTCGCGAAATCGGCGCCGCCGCCGGCTTCGGCGGTGAGCACGCGCACCGGTTTGGACGGGTAGTTTTGGCTTGTCGCATTGCGGCAAATAAGGATCGCGAGACTGCTCATCAGAGCGCAAGCATATTTTTTTCGATAACGCATGAAACTTCCTTCCCGCATGTGTGGCGTACATCGGTAGCATTGGCTATGATGCCGCATCGCGAGCACAATAGAAAGTGTTCGTGGCGTTAACCAGTCTTTCGTCGAATCAGCGACATGTGCATGAAAATTTAATCAGGGTTACTCACGAGGAGGATCGTCAATGGCCAGGCTAAATATCAACGGCAGCACACACAACGTCAACGCGGAACCGGACACACCCTTACTATGGGTGCTGCGCGAGCAGGTCGGACTTACCGGTACCAAATACGGCTGCGGTGTGGCGCAGTGCGGCGCTTGTTCGGTACACATTAACGGCGAAGTGCGACGTTCATGCTCGATGCGCCTGCGCGATATCAAGCCTGCCGACAAGATCGTAACAATAGAGGGTTTGTCGGCTACCAGTTCTCACCCCGTGCAAAAAGCATGGGCGGAACTCGACGTCCCGCAGTGCGGCTATTGCCAGTCCGGGCAGATCATGGCGGCGGCGGCATTGCTTGCAAAAAAGCCCAAACCCACCGATGCAGACATCGATAAGGCGATGACCAATATTTGCCGATGCGGCACCTATCAGCGCATACGCGCTGCGGTGCATGCAGCGGCCGGCACGGTCAAGGTTGGCAGCGACGCTGCGTCCGGTAACGACCCATACACGGTTAAAGCATAAGGAGGCCGGCGATGAAAAAACATATCAGCAGCAAAGCTCCGGATCTCGCGCGCCGCAGATTCATCGTTGGATCCGCCGCTGCCGGCGGCGGGTTGGCGCTTGGATTTCACTTGCCGTTTGCAATTTCTCCAGCGGCTGCGCAGAGTGTCGCGGCCGGAAGTTCGGAGGTCAATGCGTGGGTCGTTATCAAACCCGATGATACGTGCGTGATACGTATCGCGCGTTCTGAAATGGGCCAGGGCACGTTGACGGGATTGGCGCAGCTTGTCGCCGAGGAACTCGAGTGCGACTGGAGCAAGGTCACCACCGAAACGATTACACCAGGCCAGAATCTTGCACGCAAGCGCGTGTGGGGCGATGTATCGACCGGGGGTAGCCGGGGCATACGTAGTTCGCAGGATTACGTGCGTCGCGGTGGCGCGATCGCGCGCATGATGTTGCTGCAGGCTGCGGCGGACGAGTGGAATGTCCCGGTCGTCGAAGTGACGGTGTCCAACAGCGTGATTACGCACGCGGCCTCCGCGCGCACCACGACTTATGGCAAGGTGGCGGCCGCAGCGGCCAGACTGCCTGCGCCGGATGCGAAAACCATCAAACTCAAGGATCCCAAAACCTGGAAAATTGCCGGCAAACCCATGAGACGGCTCGACACTGCCGCCAAACTCAACGGCAGCAAGGTCTACGCCATCGATCTCAAACTTCCGGGAATGCTGCATGCCGCAATCAAAGCGTGTCCGGTGTTCGGCGGCAAGCTCAGCAGCTTTGACCAGGCCAAAGTCGCGCGCATGCCGGGCGTGCGCCACGTGGTTCGGGTAAACGATGCCGCGGTCGCGGTCGTGGCCGACACCTGGTGGCGCGCCAAGTCCGCGCTTGAAGTGCTGCCTATAGTCTGGGACGAAGGGCCCAATGCGTCGAGCACGAGCGCGAAGATAGCAGCGCACTTGCAGGAAGGCCTGACCGCCAAGGAGGCTTACGCGTTTCGCAATGAAGGAGATGCGTTGACTGCGATTGCCGGCGCCGCGAAAAAGGTCGAGGCGGTCTACAGCACACCGTTTCTCGCGCATGCGACCATGGAGCCCATGAACTGCACGGTGAAAATCACGGCTGATAAAGCCGAAGCGTGGGTGCCGACGCAGAATGCAGAGGGTTCGCTGGCGGCACTGTCTGAAACATCGGGGCTGCCGCTCGCGCAGTGCGAAGTCTACCGTCACGACCTTGGCGGCGGTTTTGGCCGGCGCGGCAGCAAACAGGACTTCGTCACCGTCGCGGCCGCCATTGCCAAACAGATACCGGGCGTGCCGATCAAGCTGGTATGGAGCCGCGAGGAGGACATGCAGCACGACTTCTACCGGCCGATATCGCAATGCAAACTTTCCGCGGGTCTCGATGAAAGCGGCAATCTCGTGGGGCTGCATATGCGCATGTCGGGTCAGTCCATCAATGCGTTTGTGAATCCCGCTTCCATGGTCAGCGGCAAGGATGACCGCCAGCTGCAAGGATACTCGGCGGCACCCGGCGACGCGCAATTGGGCTATAGCATACCGAATCTGCTCATCGAATACGCGATGCGCAATACGCATGTGCCGGTGGGGGCGTGGCGAGGTGTCAACACCAACCAGAACGGGCTTTACATGGAGTGCTTCATGGAAGAGGTGGCGCGTGCGTCCGGCAAGGATTCGCTCGAATTCCGGCGCGCGCTCATGGGCAAGTATCCCAAGCATCTGGCCGTGCTCAATGCCGCAGCCGAAAAGGGCAATTGGGGCAAACCGCTGCCGCCCGGGGTGCATCGCGGTATCGCGCAGTTCATGGGCTACGGCAGTTATTCGGCGGCAGTGGCCGAGGTCTCCGTCAGCAACAAGGGTGACGTCAAGGTGCATCGCATGGTGCTGGCGTGCAATTCCGGTCATGTCGTCAATCCGGACCAGATCGCCGCGCAGGTTGAGGGTTCGGTGGTCATGGGATTGAGCGCGACGCTCTACGGCGAGTGCACGGTCGACAAGGGACGCATCGTGGAAAACAACTTCCACAATTATCCGCTGCTGAAGCTAGCGGATATGCCCAAGGTGGAAACCGTGATCGTGCCTACGTATGACTTTTGGGGTGGTATCGGCGAACCCACGATATGCGTGGTCGCGCCCAGCGTGCTCAATGCAATTCATGCGGCGATTGGCCGGCCGGTGCGTAGTCTTCCACTGAAGAACGTCAAGCTGGTATAGGGCTTAGGCATCAAACATTCGGCCCCTGCATGCGTGAGCATGCAGGGGCCGAATTACGTGATGCCCAGTTGAATCTTGATGGCGCGCGCGATGCCCAGCATTTCCGATGGGGATGCCTTGCCGGTCCGCTTCTTGAGCCGCTGCTTGTCCGCGGTCATGATCTGATCCGCCATCACTTTACCTTGGGCGCCCTTGACCTCGATCCGGGATTCGAACACGTAGAGCTTGGTCGTATTGCTCGTCACGGGAACTGCCTGCACGCGGCTCATTACGTATCGTGCCCGCGCATGCCATCCAGAGCTATCGCGATACAGCGTCCGTAGCCCGCAAGGAGTCCCAAGGACGTATTCCGGGGAAAACCAACGTGAATCAAGTGCACGTGAGTTCGCACGTGCTTTACGTCCCCGGAATACGGCCACGCGAAAGCCATGGCCTTCTTCCGGGCTACGTGGTGAACGAAGTAGGATGAGTCGAGCGTAGCGACACCCATCAATGAATTCACGCAGTAGCTGCTGGGTTTCGTTCCTCAACCCATCCTGCCGCCTACCGCCCACGTCGAATGCAGGGGCCGGATTAGGTGATGAGTATGGCTCTGTAGTCGTTGACGTTGGTGCGCGTGGGGCCGGTCACGATCAGATCGCCGAGCGCCGAGAAATAGCCATAAGCGTCATTGTTCGCAAGCATGGCGCCCGCGTTCAGGCCAAGTTGGGCGGCGCGCGTGGACGTATCGGGCGTCGCTATCGCACCCGCGTTGTCTTCAGTGCCATCTATGCCATCGGTATCGCACGCGAGAGCGTAAATATTGGATTCAAAACGTAATTCAGACGATAGCGACAGTAAAAACTCCGTGCAGCGGCCACCGCGACCCGCGCCTTTGACGGTGACCGTGCATTCGCCGCCCGACAAAAGTGCGACCGGCGGTTTGAAAGGCTGGCCGTGCGCCGCGATCTCACGCGCCAGCGCGGCATGAACTTTGGCGACTTCGCGCGCTTCGCCGGTTACGCTGTCGCTCAGGATTGCGGCACGTATGCCATGTGCCTCAAAAAATTTTGCCGCGGCTTGCAACGACTGTTGCGCAGTCGCAATCACGTTATTTTCGGTCCGGTCAAATGCCGGGTCGCCGGGTTTGGGCGTCTCCGCCATGTTGCCGCGCACGCCTTGTTGCAGCGCGGACCGTACCGCATCCGGGACTTTGCAATCATGACGCCGCAGAATTTCCATGGCGTCGGCATAGGTGGTGGGATCGGGCGCGCACGGTCCCGACGCGACATGCGTCGCATCATCTCCGGTCACATCCGAAATCACCAGCGCGAGTATGCGTGCCTTGCAGGCAGCGGCGAGCCGACCGCCCTGTATCAGCGACAGATGTTTTCTGATCGTATTGATGTCCTGGATGGGCGCACCGCAGCGCAGCAGTCCCGCGGTGATCGATTTGAGATCCGGCATGCTGATCGCCGGCACCGGCAGCGCGAGCAGGCTCGAACCTCCGCCGGAAACCAATGCGATCAACAGATCGTCTTTCGCCAGGCGCTTTACGCTGTCGAATATGGTTTTCGCCGCGATCTGGCCCGACTCGTCGGGCAGCGGATGCCCTGCCTCTATCACCGTGATGCGGTTGGTAAGCACTCCATGGCCATAGCGCGTGATGACGATTCCATGCAGTGGCGCGGCCGATGGCCAATGCTGTTCAACGGCCAGTGCCATGGCCGCCGCCGCCTTGCCGGCGCCGACCACCAGGGTGCGTCCTTTGGGCGGCGCCGGCAGATGCGGTGGCACGATCAGTAGCGGATCGGCGGCGGCGATGGCGGCTTTGAAACTGCCGAGGAGCAGATCGCGGGGAGTCATGGTCTAAGCGCGTGAGTCAGGCCGGAAACCCATGTTCGATAACGTACGGCCAAGGCTGCATACGCGAAAGAGTCAGGCCCGCCGCATCGCGCCGAAACGCCAGCGACCAGACGCTGGTATCGACGAATAAATTCACGAACGGGAGCGTCCCGCCTTGTAATCGAAGGATTTGTCCCATTCGAGCCTGCCCATTAAATCAAGCATGCCCTTTTGCTTGTGCCGCAAGATGAACTCCTCAAGCGCGCGGGTGACCGCAGTTTTTTTTGTGCGCTCGCCGCTAACCTCCAGCGCGCGCTCGATCAGGTCAGGTTCAATAGAACGATTCATGGCCATGTGTCAATCCGCTCACATGAGTCTACACATCACCGACGGCGGCGGCTAGTGTGTACTCGCCGCAACGTGTTGCCAGCTGGTATGTTGCGAGTTGGCGTGCGGTTAGACGAGAAACACTGTCGAAGCTGGGTCCGTGCGGTTAATACGGAATCGGATCAAGCCCCTTTCTGTTTTAATGAGTGGTAGCTTCAAACCACCGTATATCAGATCAACCACTTGCTTTCGGGCCAAGCGCCGCCGGCAACAGGACACGGGGCAGCGCAAAGCGTTATTATTCGCCCTGGCCCCGACTGCATCCCGCCACCCCACAACCTCAAAAAGGAGCATGAGACATGCCGACCATCGCTGCCGTAGGAGACATCCGGATTTACCGTGATAAGCCAGAGACCGCACTCGCGCATGTGCGCGACGTGTTCAAACAGGCCGATATCGCCTTCTGCCAGTCGGAATCGTCGT
>CANJQI010000201.1 GCA_947476215.1 Betaproteobacteria bacterium | reverse complement strand
GGTGCGGCAGCAGTCATTTGCATTCCTTTATCGATATACGATCGTTGCGCAGGAGCAGTCCATAAAGACACGATCCGGCGCCGCGCTCTGGCGCGAGTTTTATCTGCGAAGGTGTCATTATAGAAGAAGATCCGATTACTTGCCCGCCGCACCGAGTGAGCGCGGTCCCACGCACGCAGCACCTTGCGAAACGGCCCGGTCGCGGGACACGCCGGACACAAAATTCTTCAAATACCCTAAACTCCATCGTTCATGGATTATCGACAACAATTTCGGTCGGATTCAATCCCGCCATTTTCCATTTGGCGCGAATACGGGCTGCCTTGAGGGCAGTTTCCATGCGTAACATACCGGATCTCACAAGATGCCGGATGATTCACGAACAACCGCTTCGAACAGGACTATAAAATGGATAACACCACCGCGCAATTTTCCCGCTTCGCTGCGAATCTGCGTTATACCGATCTCACGCCTCAGGCAATACACGCGGTCAAGCGCTGCGTTGTCGATGCCGTAGGCTGCGCGCTGGGCGCGTTCAACGCGGAACCCGTCAAAGCAGTACGCGCTCTGGCCGCGCGCATGAGCTCCACCATGCCGGCGACCATCATAGGCACACAACAAAAGACCTCGCCCGAATGGGCTGCATTTGCCAATGGCTCGATGGTACGTTATTCCGATTTCAGCGATGATTACTTTGGCGGCAACGGTGACACTGGTCCGCATCCGAGCGACAACATCGGCGGGTTGCTGGCGGCCGCAGAATCCTCGGGGCTGGACGGCAAGAGCCTGGTGCTGGGTATCGCCACCGCCTATGAAGTCTGCGGACTACTGGTGGACCATACCGCGTTACGGGTCGGCGGCTGGGACCATCCCGTAATGCATGCCATCTCCACCGCCGCCGGGGCAGGCAATATCATGGGGCTGACCGAGGACCAAATGGCCCACGCCCTGGGCCTGGCCGTGGTCGCGAACA
The DNA here is from genome assembly GCA_947476215.1 of Betaproteobacteria bacterium. Classification (GTDB taxonomy): domain Bacteria; phylum Pseudomonadota; class Gammaproteobacteria; order Burkholderiales; family SG8-41; genus PALSA-1004. The sequence goes on along the minus strand of CANJQI010000201.1, from coordinate 8,205 downwards.
TTTCGTTGTTTGAAACGCGGATCGGACATATTTCAAACTGGAAAGGATTTGCCGGGCCCAACGGCAGCCGCAATGGACTGTTCGCGGCGCTGTTGGCGAAAGAGGGAATAACCGGACCACCCGCCCCCTTCGAAGGTCGCGCCGGTTTCATGAAACAACTCGCCAATCCGTTCAAGCTCGCCGCGTTTGGCGGCGGCAACACACCGTACAAGGTCGAAGGAACATTTTTCAAATACATCCCGTGCCGGTACGAGATGCAGCTCCCAGTTTGGATCGCTCTACAAGCACGTGAACAAGTGAAGATCGAAGACATAGAAGATATATGTGTCTTCCTTGAAAAACGCACAATAGACACACGTGCCCAGCATCCGGAGCGCTGGAACCCCACCAGCCGCGAAACCGCGGACCACAGCGGCCCGTACCTGATAGGCGCGGCGCTGGTCGACGGCGGCATAACCGAAAAGACCTTTACCCCCGAACGTTTTCGGGATCCGACCATACTCGACTTGATACTGAAAATCCGCTTCGAGGAAGACCCGAAGTACACCGCCGCGTTTCCGCGCACCTTTGAATGCCGTTTCGACATCACGTTAAAGTCAGGGAAAGTCGTCACCGTATGCCAACAGAATCCCAAGGGCCATCCCGCCAACCCGATGAGCGATCAGGATCTCGAAGCGAAGTTCCTGAAGCAGATCGACACGGTGGTCGCGCCCCAGCAAGCACGCAAGCTTCTGGATCAACTCTGGGACATCGAAAGGCTTAACGACCTCCGTGTGCTTTTCTCGTCGATGAAAGTGCGGGACCAAGCTTAGCGAATACCGACCTTACAACGCCCGCCTGCGGCACTTGCTGAAATCGTCACGGCTTCGCCATCAACCTCGCCAGCTCCGCCGCATCCGCCATCTGTTCCAGATTCAGCATGGCATCGCGCAGTTTCGCGACCTGCGCTTTGGGCAACACTTTCGTAGCCAGCATTTCGAATTTTTCGACGACCTCGGCCTCGCTGGCAAAAGTCTCCTGAGTGCGCGGCGCCTTGCGGGTAACCTCGATGCGCGTGCCGTCCTTGAAGTAAACCTCCATACGCACCATCCACCGGTAGTCCAGACCCTTCGCCGTGATCTCGGGGTCATGCAATGTAATGACCTTATGGGCGAGCGCGATACGCTCGGGATCCGCTACTTTATCCTTGGTGAACTGGTCGATAAAGCACGCGCCATCGATCAGCCAAGTTGCCAGACAATAGCCCATGTTGAGCTGCCCGGAAGTGATGCCCTGCGGCACATATTTCCAGCCCACGCGCTCAAACGTGATTTGCGATCCATGGACGACGATTTTTTCAACGTCGTTAGCGCCGAATGGCCGCTGCGCCTGCATGTCGCGTATGGCGTCCAGGGCTGCATGCACGGTGCCTATGCATGAATAGAATTTAAGTCTGACACCCATGGTCTGCCAGACCTGGCCGAATCCGGCGGTAAGCTCCGCCATTCTGAATCGATCATGCGACCGCGAGAACGTCGTGCAAAAGCCACCATATTCGCTCTCGAATACGTTGGTGATGCCGGTGAACCCGCCATTCGCAAGGTGTGCGCCGTAAAGCCCGCTTTGTGATGCACGTCCGGCATGCATGCGTTTCACCATCGCGCCATACTGCGCCGCCATGAGTCCCGCGGCCTGTGTGCCGGCAATCCCCAGTGCGTGTATCGTCCTTTCCGCGTCCAGGCCAAGACCTCGCGCGGCGGCAGCGGCTGCGGCGAACGTCCCGCAGGTCGCGTCCGAATGCCAGCCCTGCGTAATATGCTCGGGGTTCATGGCGATGCCGACACGCGGCCCGACTTCGTAACCGGAAACCGCGGCCGTCAGGAACTCCTTGCCGCTCATACCCGCGCGCCCTTCGGCGACCGACAGCAGCGCCGGCAGTACCAGGCAGCCCGTGTGCATGATCCCTTGCTGGTGCATATCGTCGAGTTCGAATCCCTGCACCTGGGTCCCATTGACCAGCGCGGCATGCGGACCGGACAGCTTTTGACTCGTCCCCCAAACCACGCTGGCCTGCGTGGTATCAAGCACGCCCAGTTGCTGTTGCAATATCCGGCTCCACTCAAGATCCGCGCCATAGATCCCGCAACCGAATGCGTCAAGCATGAGTAGCTTGATGCGCGTTCGCACCTCCGGCGGAATCGCGTCGTAACGAAGATTGGAGACGAACTCGGCGATACCGCGGGTGTAAGGATTGCCGCTGGAAATATTATCTGCCATTTCCATTTTCATTCAATTGGTGAAGCGCAATTGTAACGTGGAAGCCCGCGACGGTTAACGCATCCGGCATGCCGCGCGGTCGCTCTTTCCCGGGAAGCCATGCGTATCTGCAGATCGCTTCCTTCCCTTGCGCACGTAGTGCCCGCGTCCGGGGGTCTCCGTCGACGCGGGGGAGCTAGGGAGGGGCAAGCGCCGCCCGATCAATTCACCCATCCGCCCTCCCTTGCCTGATAACTCTCGTCCGCACATCGCAATTATGGTCAGCCCATAGTCAACATGCGCCATTCGACATTGGCAAACGTTGCTCTCCCGCTCGGGGCACGAGTTCTACTGAATTGCGCATATGCCATTCCGACATCTCATCAATTCGGTAACAAACTGGTCGATGGCAAACAGCGGTCGAGAACTCGGGAACCGGGCGTGTGGACGTGCACACAAGGCCACATCTTCAGCAATTGAAGTTTTGAATATCCTGAGCGCGGGAAACTACATTGATTTATTATGCAGATCAATTCTACGGAGGATGATCACATGTTAGTTATCGACTGTCAGGTCCACCCCTTCCACGCTGAATCACCGCAACGCCGCTGGGCCCATCCCCATGACGAAGGGCGTCGCCACGTCACCGCCGATGAAATGGTGATGGCCATGGATGCGGTGGGTGTGGATGGCGCCATCGCGGTTTCACCCAAGGGCATGTTCGGTTTCGATCCCAGCTACGTGGTGGAAGTTCAGCGCGCCCATCCCGACCGCTTCGCCATTGTAAGGCCGGTCGACCCGCAAAACCCGGCGGTCGGTGAGACCATCGCCGAATGGAAAAGGACCGCCGGAGCGGTGGCCGTCCGTCTCATGCTCGGTTCGCACATCGGGCTTGATCCCAACACGCCCGGTGTCAACGTCATTGCCAAAGAGGCGGCACGGCATGGCCTCCCGGTCAATTTCCAGTGCTCGGGCAATCTTGATGCGGCCACAGGGCTGATAGACCGCCACCCTGAAACGCGCTTCGTTCTCGACCACCTGGGCACCCGCCAGCCGCGCAAGTTCCCCGCGACGCCCGAAGCGTGGGCCGATCTGCCCAAGTTGCTGGAACTCGCCAAGCGGCAGAACGCGATAGTCAAGGTGAGCGGTGCCTGCACCATGTCCGCCCTGCCCTATCCCCACGATGACATCTGGGACAACCTGCAACGCGTGTTCGACGCATGGGGCATGGATCGCTGCCTGTGGGGCACGGACTGGACGCGGACTTATCCGCTCTTTCCCTATATCAACGGAGTGGATCCCTTTCGCCAGACCAAGCGCCTGAGTGCGACCGACAGGGCCAAGCTCATGGGCGAGAACTGCGCCAAGGTCTACGGTTGGAAGCCGAAGAGCAGTTACCTCGAGCGTCATCCCAATGGACGGGATGACTGATTGACCTCGGATGGCTCGTTGCTAGCCATCCAGCTGTCTTCAGCTTAAATCGTGATATTGACATATCATTCCCCTCGATAGGGGGAACCAATTATCAATACAATCATGAGGTTATATATATGGAAGCGGCAAGAATAAACCATCCGAAACTATGCCTGCTATTCGGTGCAATCTCGTTGTGCGGGGTAGCGGCGCATGCGCAGGATTACCCGGCCAAGCCGATCCGCATTGCAACATTTGCCGCCGGTGGCGGCAGCGACATCATATCGCGGCTTATTGCGCAGGGGATCTCGGGCCGCATGGGACAACAAGTCGTCGTCGAGAATCGGGTCGGCGTCGTCGTCGTCGAACTGGTCGCCAAGGCGCCGGCCGATGGATATACGTTGCTGGTGGGCGGCAGCGTGATATGGACCGAACCGATGCTGCGCGACAACGTGCCATGGGATGCGGTGCGTGACTTTGCGCCGATTTCGTCAACGTCGATTTCGCCCAATATGCTGGTCGTGCACCCTTCGCTGCCAGTACGCTCCACCAGGGACCTGATAGCGTTGGCCAAAGCGCGACCCGGAGAACTCAACTATGGTTCCGCCGGCTCGGGTTCCACGACTCACCTCGCCGGCGAACTGTTCATGTCGATGGCGGGCGTAAAGATAGTGCGCATCCCTTATAAAGGCAACGGACCCGCCATGACCGATCTTATCGGCGGTCAGCTTCAATTGATGTTTCCCAGCATCGGCGAAGTTGCACCACATGTGCAGTCCGGGCGCGTACGCGCGATTGCCGTGACCACCGCTCAAGCGACCTCTCTTGCGCCCAACATGCCGACGATAGCCGCGTCGGGACTTGCCGGATATGAGTCTGCATCGCTGCTGGGCATACTCGCGCCCGCAAAAACGCCCGTGGCCATCATTACCCGCCTCAATCAGGAAGTCCTGCAGGTGCTGAATTCCCCGGCGACAAAAGAAAAGGTATTCCACATGGGCTTCGAAACGCTCGGTAGCACGCCCGAGCAATTCGGCGCGGTTGTCAGATCAGAGATCGCGAAGTGGGGAAAAGTCATACGCGAAGCCGGCATACGCGCGCAATAACTTGTCCTAATACGGCACGTATCCCGGCGTCCCTGATGACTTTGCCCAATCTCGCCATTTCCGATTTAATTGCGGCCGATAGCTGATCCGGGGTGCCCGCCGATATTTCCACACCGGCATTAAAGAATTTTTCCCGGATGTCGGCGCGCTTCAGAACTTTGCGCGTTTCGGCATTCAGGCGATCGGCCAGCATCAGCGGGGTTTTAGGCGCCGCGAGCAGTGCCGTTACCGACACCGCTTCGTATCCGGGAAGACCACTGGCTGCCACGGTCGGCAGACCAGGCACAAGCTGCGTAGGCTGGGCGCTGGTGATCGCCAATCCACTCAGCCGGCCAGTCCTGACATGCTGCGCCACCGAGCCTGCACTGGTAAACGAAATCTGCACCTGCCCGCCCAGCAGATCGATGATGGTCGCCCCGCTGCCCTTGTACAGGACGTGCACGATATTCACGCCAGCCATGGCATTGAACAATTCCGGTCCGAGATGGGAGGCAGCGCCCACCGCGCCCGCGGCATAGTTCAGCTCACCGGGTCTCGCCTTGGCCAGTGCAATAAACTACTGGATGGTTCGTGCCTGCACCGAGGGATGCGCGACCACGATCAGCGGTGACGTAGTCACCATGGTTATCGGCGAGAAATCCCTGACCGGCGGATCGTAGGATGGCTGGTCCTGCATCAACGGCCACAACCACAGCGAACTTCCGGAGAGCAGTACTGTATAGCCGTCCGGCGGCGCCTTGGCGACTATCTCCGCGATGACCAACCCGCCGATGCGGTTGTCCACGATCACGGACTGACCGACATTGTCCGCAAGCGTGGGGGCTATCAATCGCGCCGCCAGATCACTGGCGCTGCCCACGCCTGTGGCTACGACACGTATGGGTTTGTTCGGAAATCCCGCACCCGACTCGGCCGAAGCCGCATGGCCCGATACCGTGGCCATGCCGATGCCCAGCGCCGCGCGCAACAGCGTATAAGGCAACCACGCGAGGTCTATATGACCATCGGTGGAAATGCTGCGCTCATCCATTCCGGCAACCCATCAATATCAAGATCCACACAAATGCACGATCACTTGTGTGCCGCGAACTCCTGCAACGCGTCGTAGACCCGCCGATCGATGTCGATACCTACCCGCATGAGCCGCGCGCGCTCGCGGTATGCGCGCTCGCCGGGGATGCGTATCTCCTTCACGCCCTCGCGCGGCGGCGTAGCCTTGATTTCGGCGATGGCCTCCGACAAGTCGCGGCGGAACTGTTCCAGTGGAACGAGCAGATCGGGTTTGATCGCAATGATCAGGTAGCCATATATTTTCTCGAGGTCCAGCATCGGACTGCACAGCACGCCGAGCGCGCGTACCGCGATCGACAATGCATACCCCTTGTGACCGCCGAACGGCAGCAGCCCGCCCAGTCGCGCGAGCGCCGCGCTGGTCGTGGGATGCCCCTGTGCGTCGATCGCAACCCCTTCGGGCAGAGGTGTGCCGAATCGATCGCGTATCTTTAGATCCGTTGCCGCAAGCGCGGACGTGCCGATATCGATCAGCAGCGGCTCGCCCTCGGTCGGGAAACCGAACGAAATCGGATTCGTACCCAGCGTTGCCTTGGCCCCGCCCAGGGGTGCAACCTGGCGGCTCGCACTCACGGTCAGGATGCCGATCAGACCGGCCTCCGCCAGCATCCCGACATAGTACGCGCCACGTCCGCTCATCCAACTGTTGGTCAAGCCGACCACAGCAAAGCCATGGCGCTGCGCACGCTCGATCGCGGCGCGCGTCGCATCGTACATTGCAAGCATGCCGATCTTGTTTCCGCCGTCAAACAACACAGAGACGTCGGTTTCGCGCACTGCGCGCATCGGCGTGCTGCCGGCAACAAACCTTTCGTCGCCCGGTATGTTGAGCAATTTCGGAAGACCGGAATATTCGTAGCCGCACAACGCTGCGTCCAGGACATGGTTGGTAATAATTTGCGCTTCGTCCGCGCCATACCCGATGCCGAGCAAGGCGCGCCGCGACAAATCCCCGGCATCGGCCACGCTCAGGTGTATGCGTTCAATCGCGGCGGTCGCGATGTTTTCCATGCTCATGTCGGTCACTCGGGGAAGATTGATTTCTCGGGGAGTTTAGCGTGCCTGTTCCGGGCAAGCCAGTCGCGCAAACACGGATTGCCCGACCACTATCGGACCCAACTTGCGCAACAAATCTTGCGATGAGCCGGGAAGTATGATGGACATTTTTTTATCATTCGTTAATTTAATTGGATGGCGCGCCACGACTGGAGTCTACCAGCATGGACGAGGACTGCCGGTCACTTCATTGCGACCGGTTATTCTCGGGTATCCCGACTTCCATATATATCGTCAGACTGTCCGCGACGCAGTATCCCAGGGCGGCGAATAAGCCAGCCGCAAAAGGAGTAAATCCATGGTTAGCGGTCTTGTCGCGATCGCCGCGGCATTGAGTTTCATGTTTCTGACGGCGAGCACCGGCTACGCGCAGAATACCGCTTAGACAACAGCGGCTTATCCGTCGCGACCTGTCACCATCGTCCTGCCGGACGCGCTGGCCAAAAACCGTGGCCAACCTTTTATCATGTCGCACAAACTTGGCGGCACCATGGCGGTAGGCATGACGTACTCAGCGCGGCAAAAGCCGGATGGCTATACTCTAGTACTGGTATCCACCTCCTATGCGGCACTGCCGATTATCGTCAAGGACGGTGCGCACGATCCGGTCAAGGACTTCGAGCCCGTCTCACTGCTGACCAAGCGCTATACCGTGCTGTGTGTCGCCAACAATTTCCCGCTGAAAAACCTTAAGGAATATGTCAGCTACGCGAAGGCCAAACCAGCAGCCGTTTTTTTCGGCACTGGCGGCGGAGGCGGCGGCCCTCATGTGCAGGGCCTGATGCTGGAATCGGCAACCGGCGCCAAAGTCACGTATGTGCATTACAAGTCGCTGGGGGCCGCCTATCCGAACCTGATGGCCGGGCGGGTGCATATTGTTCCCGTCATCCTCGGCACGGCACTACCCATACTCAAGGCCGGTAAGTTACGCGCAATCGCACTGTCGTCCAGAGAACGCAATCCTGCTGTTCCAGACCTGCCCACGGCGGTCGAGCAAGGCCGAAGTTAGCGATGTCGACATCACCAAGCCGCTTGGCGAGGATGCATTTGGCGCCATACGACAGGCATTACTTGACCATCATTTGTTGCTGTTCCGTGGCGCACCACTGACGCGCGCGCAATTGGTCACCTTGTGCAGATCCTTTGGCAGGCTCAAGGATAATCAAGCCGGCAATGTCGCGGAGTATCCCGAGATCAAGGCGCTGATCGCCCAGCCGCAACAGGACGGCCAGCTCCTCGCCAACTTCAACGGCTCCGACTGGCATTCGGACATGTCGTCCTCGCCGACGACCATCATCATGATTACCATGTTGAAAGCAGTGCG
>CANJQI010000200.1 GCA_947476215.1 Betaproteobacteria bacterium | reverse complement strand
TTACCGTGCTTCCGCGGCCGAGCGCGAACAAATGGGGCGATCAGCACGTGCATACTATGAGGCTCACTTTGACCGGGAACTGCTTATTACCGCGCTTGAAGGCTGGATGCGGGAAGCCGGCGATGCCAGGCGCGATAACGGCTAGGCGCGCTGATATCGAGATTCGCCCGGTGATGCCGGTGGGTTACGCTGCGCTAACCCACCCTGCGACAGCTGCTAAAGCGTGCCGCCTGATGCGGCTACCGATGAATAGTTAGGAACTTCTGGAACAACCGGGAAAAATTGTGGCCAATCCTTTCAAGAACAAAGTCGCGTTGATCACCGGCGGCACCGGTTCGTTCGGCAAGGCGGTGGTCGCGCCACTGTTCGCGCGCGGCGTCAAGGAAATCCGGATTTTCAGCCGCGACGAGCTGAAACAGGAAACGATGCGGATCGAATACCACGACACGCGTCTCAAATTCTTCATCGGCGACGTGAGAAGCCGGGAGAGCCTCGATCAGGCCATGGACGGCGTCGATTTTGTTTTTCACGCTGCAGCGCTGAAGCAGGTCCCGTCGTGCGATTTCTTTCCCATGCAGGCCGTCTACACCAACATCATGGGCAGTCACAACGTCATAGAGTCCGCCGTCAGCCATGGCGCTTCGAAAGTGATTTGCCTGAGCACGGACAAGGCCGTCTACCCGATCAACGCGATGGGCATGAGCAAGGCGATGATGGAGAAGGTCGCGCAGGCCAACGCACGCAGCGGTAAACCCGGGCGCACGGTGATAGCCTGCGTGCGCTACGGCAATGTCATGTATTCACGCGGCTCGGTGATTCCTCTGTTTGTGGACCAGATACTGGCGAACAAGCCGATTACGGTAACGGAACCCGGCATGACACGCTTTCTGCTGCCGTTGCCCGAGGCCATAGACCTGGTGATATATGCGTTCGAACACGCACGTCAGGGCGAAATTTTCATACGCAAGGCACCCGCCTGCACGGTCGGCGACCTGGTCACCGCGCTCAAGCGCTTGTTCAACTCGCGCGTGCCGGTCAAGGTCATAGGCATACGCCACGGAGAAAAAATATATGAAACCCTGGCCACACGCGAGGAACTGCGCCAGGGCAAGGACCTGGGCGACTATTTCCGGATCAGCATGGATATGCGTGACCTCAACTACGCCAAATACTTTACTGAAGGCGACCGTCTCGAAGAAGCCACTGAAGACTACACCTCGCACAATACCCAACGCCTGAAAGTGAATGAAGTGGTTTCCCTGTTGCGCGCGCTGCCTGAAGTGCGCAGCGCGTATCGGACGCGCAAGGGATAACAGGCACCATACCTCGGCACACGACCTTGATCCGTATAGGCATTACCGGTGCTGATGGCTTCATGGGCTGGCACTTGCGCGCGCTGTTGCTGTGCGAGCGCGCGGTCGAGGTGGTCGCGGCAAACCGCAGCACATTTTCCGATCCGCACAAGCTTTCCGAATTTTGTGGCGGTGTAGACGCGATCGTGCATCTTGCGGGTGTCAATCGCGGCGATGACAGCGTAGTGCATGAGACCAATGTCGCACTGGCCGATCAACTGCTGGCCGCTTGTACCGCGACTGGCGCAAAGCCGCATATCGTATTCGCCAATTCCACCCATCGCGCCCGCCCATCGGCCTACGGCACCTCGAAACGCATAGCCGGGGAGAAATTCGCGGTGTGGGCGCAAAACACCGGTGCGACTTTCACCAACCTGGTGCTGCCGCACGTGTTCGGCGAACGCTGCCGGCCTTTTTATAATTCGGCGGTTGCAACTTTTTGCCACCAGCTGGCGAATCACGAAACACCCACCGTCATAGTGGATGGCGAACTCGAACTGATACACGCGCAGCGCGTTGCAGAGCAGATCCAGATCGTCATCGACAGCGCGGCCGGCGGCGATGTGCGGGTTGACGGTAGTGAAATCCGCGTCTCCGAGGTGCTCGCCAAGCTGCGCTACATGTCCGAGCAATACGGCCAACAACTGATTCCCGAGCTTGCGTCCGCGCTCGATCTCGACTTGTTTAACAGCTACCGCGGATATCTGTACCCGCAATCGTTTCCGGTGAATCTCGCGGTGCGCAGCGATGCGCGCGGCGGCCTGTTCGAGGCCGTCAAGACGCTGCATGGCGGACAGTGTTTTATTTCCACAACCCAGCCGGGGATCACGCGCGGCAATCACTTTCATCGCCGCAAGCTGGAGCGGTTTCTGGTGTTGCAGGGCGAAGCGCTGATCCGCGTCAGACGCCTCAACAGTTCCGACGTTTGCGAGTTTAAGGTGTCGGGCCGCACACCGCAGTACATCGACATACCCACCCTGCACACCCACAACATCACGAATGTCGGCACGGGCGAACTCACGACGCTGTTCTGGGCGCAGGAGATCTTCGATGCGGCGCATCCCGACACCTACCCCGAGAGAGTTTAAAAAATGAGTAAATTCAAGGTGTTAACTGTGGTCGGGACACGGCCGGAACTGATCCGGCTGGCACGCGTCATTCCGTGTCTGGACGCCCATACCACACAGGTACTGGTTCATACCGGCCAGAACTACGACTACGAACTGAACGAAATATTTTTCACTGATCTTGCCCTGCGCAAGCCCGATTATTTTCTCGGCGCAGCAGGCGCCAGCGCGGTGGCAACCATAGGCAATATCCTGATCAAGATCGACGACGTGTTGGAGCAGGAGAAGCCCGATGCATTCCTGGTTCTGGGTGACACCAACAGCTGCGTGGCGGTGATCGCCGCGAAACGCCGCAAGATTCCGGTATTCCACATGGAAGCCGGCAACCGCTGCTTTGACGAGCGGGTGCCCGAGGAAATCAACCGAAAACTTGTCGATCACCTGAGCGACATGAATCTGCCCTATAGCCAGCGGGCACGCGAATTGTTGTTGCGCGAGGGACTGCCGCCCGATCGCATCGTCGTTACCGGCAGTCCCATGTATGAAGTCATACACCATCATCTGGCCAAGGCACGCGGCTCGGACGTGGCTGCCCGCCTCAACCTAAAGTCCGGCGAGTACTTCGTCGTCAGCGCGCATCGCGAAGAGAACGTTGATTCTCCCGACCGCCTGCGGGCGTTGCTGGAAACGCTGAATGCAGTCGCGCGGACCTACGGCCAGCGCATTGTGATGTCCACGCATCCGCGCACGCGCCAGCGCATGGAAGCCCTGTCGGCGCCGCTCGATGCGCTGGTCGAGCTGCACAAACCGTTTTCGTTCACCGAATACCTGGCGTTGCAGATGAACGCGCGTGCCGTGTTGTCGGACAGCGGCACCATCACCGAAGAATCTTCTATCCTGGGTTTCCCCGCGCTCAATATTCGCGACACACACGAGCGCCCGGAAGGCATGGAAGAAGCAGCGGTGATGATGACCGGCTTAAACGCTGCATCGGTGCTGCCGGCGCTGGAGGTATTGGTGACTCAAGCGCGGAGCGCGGGGCATGCGATACGCACGCCGCCCGACTACTCGGTGCCCAACGTGTCCGAGAAGGTACTGCGCATCATTCTCAGCTACACCGGTTACATCAACCGCGTGGTGTGGCGCAAACACGCATAACGCGGCGCTCTCGTATCGATAAGCTTTGAAGACCGTGCTCATCACCGGCGCATCCGGGTTCGTCGGGGCTGCAGTGCGGACTGCGTTGCGCGAGCGCGGCTGGCAGTTGCGACTGGTGACACGATCCGCCGCTTGTCCACGCCCTGAAGCGCATGAAACCATCATTGCCGCCGACTTGTGCACCCCCGCGAGCTGGGGCGACATGCTGCAGGGCGTCGATTGCGTGATCCATCTGGCGGCGCGCACGCATCAGACCCACGACACGGCGGCCGATCCACTGGCCGAGTACCGCCGCATCAATGTGCAAGCAACGCATACGCTGGCGCAAGCGGCTGTGGCAGCCGGTGTGCAGCGCTTCGTGTTCGCAAGCTCGATCAAGGTTAACGGCGAAGCCACCACCGGCAAGCCGTATTCGGAAGCGGATGCGCCGTGTCCCGAAGACCACTACGGCATCACCAAGCGGGAAGCCGAACACGCCCTGCGTGTAGTCGCCGCGAGTTCATCCATGCAGACCGTCATACTACGTCCACCGCTCATGTACGGTCCCGGCGTCAAAGGCAATTTTCTCGCCCTGGTGCGCGCCATCGCGCGCGGCGTGCCATTGCCGCTGGCATCGCTACGCAACCGGCGCAGCCTGCTCGGCGTGGCAAATCTCGCGCACGCGATAGCAGTTTGCGTACAACATCCGGCGGCGGCAGGAAAAACCTATCTCGTGGCCGACAACGATGGCTTATCGACGCCCGACCTCGTGCGCGCCATCGCGCTGGCACTCGGCAAGACACCGCGCCTGCTGCCGTGTCCCGCCGCGTTGCTGGTGCTGGCCGGACGTCTGACCGGAAAGTCAGGCGCGATGCGTCGGCTGGTGGGGTCGCTGCAGATCGACAGCAGCCGCATACGCAATGAACTCGGCTGGCAACCTCAGACCTCGCTGGCGCACGGGCTGGCGGAACTCGCCGGGTGGTATGATTGCGGGTTCGGATCGCGTATAACATCTTGATTTCCACGATTATTTGTTCCCTCTGGATACCTGCGCTGGTGGCACTGCTGACCAGTGCAGCGGTGATCGCACTGGTCATCCGTAGCCGCGTCGCGCGACTGGCCATGGACCACCCCAACCAGCGTTCGCTGCATCAGACACCCACGCCACGACTGGGTGGCTTGGGCATAGTCGCGGGCATAGCCGCAGGATGGGTTTGCTTGTTTCCGCCGTTCGAGTGGCCGGTGGTGCTGGGGGTGGGCATACTGGCAGCGGTGTCTTTGCTCGACGACGTGAGAACGCTGAGCGCCGGCTGGCGCCTGCTATTGCATATCGCAGTCGCCTTGCTCGCGATGACTGTCCTGCTGCATGCCGCGCATGGCATCTGGCTGACGCTCGCGGCAACGCTCGCCACCGCATGGATGATTAATCTCTACAACTTCATGGACGGATCGGACGGGCTTGCCGGCGGCATGGCATGCCTGGGATTCGGCGCCTACGGCGTCGCGGCGCTGATCGCGGGCGACACCACGCTCGCCTCGGCCGGTTTCGTGATCGCCGGCGCCACGCTGGGATTTCTGTGGTTCAACTTTCCGCCGGCGCGCATCTTCATGGGAGACGCCGGCGCTATACCGCTGGGCTATCTTGCGGCAGTGATGGGCATCGCCGGCTGGCTGCGCGACGCGTGGCCGCTGTGGTTCGGCGCTATAGTGTTTTCACCTTTCATCGTCGACGCCACCGTTACGCTGTCGCGCAGGGCGGCGCGCGGCGCTAAGGTCTGGCAGGCGCATCGCGAGCACTATTATCAACGCCTGGTGCGAAGCGGCTGGAGCCATAGGCGCACAGCCGTCGCCGAGTACGCGCTCATGCTGGCCTGCAGCGTGCTTGCCATCGCGGCGGTACGCATCGAGGCGTTGCGTCCGGTCTTGCTCGCGGGAGTGCCGGCGATTTACATAACCCTGCTAGTGATGGTGGAGCGGCGAGTCGCCGTGCTTCCCACGCAAGATGCGACGAGTGGTCCATGCTGAACATCATCACCACGCGCATGCGCACTGCGCTGGCCTTCATCCACGACATCCTTGCGGCGGCGGGCGCGTGGACGGCGGCATATTTGTTGCGCTTCAACTTCGACATTCCACCGCATTATCTGAGCATGCTGGTGGATACGCTGCTGTGGGTGGTGCCGGCGCAGGCGTTCATTTTCTGGTTGTTCGGCCTCTACCGCGGTATCTGGCGCTATGCAAGCACACCCGACCTGAAACGCATCTTCTTCGCCGTGGGCACAGCGACACTGGCGGTCACCGCCATATTCACGCTTATGCAGACGCTGGTGCCACGCTCGGTGCTGATCCTCGATCCGCTGCTGCTGATTCTGTTGATGGGTGGCAGCCGCTTCGCGTACCGCATGTGGAAAGAACAGAACTTCGGCGCCATCACGGGTGCGGAACGCGAACCGGTGGTAGTGCTCGGTTCCGACGAAGCGACCGTCAACCTGATCAAGGAGCTTGCACGCAGCACGCAATGGCGTGTCGCCGCGGTGTTCGACGATGATGCGGCCAAGATTGGCCGCCAGCTGCAGGGCGTGCGTATCTTGGGCAAGATAGACGATCTGCAGTCGCATGTCGAGAAACTGGGCGTACAACATGCGATCATCGCCATGCCCGCCGCCTCGCACACCCTGAGGCGCGCTGCGGTCAAGTCCTGCCGCGACGCAGGACTAAAGGTCATGACCGTGCCCTCGTACGACGATCTGGTCAGCGGCAAGGTCACGGTGTCGCAGATACGCCACGTCGAACTCGATGATTTGCTGGGACGCGATCCGGTAGTGCTCGACAACGCACGCCTGAAGAGCTGGATCAACGGCCGCGTCATCATGATTACCGGCGGCGGTGGTTCCATCGGCAGTGAACTATGCCGCCAGCTCGCACGCTTCGGCCCGCGCCAGTTGGTATTGCTCGAATCCAGCGAGTTTGCCCTTTACAGCATCGAGCAGGAATTTCGCAACCAATTCGCAGCTATTCCGCTGGTGTGCGCAATCGGTGACATCAAGGACGCCGCACGCGTCGCGCAGATCATGAAAGCGTACCAACCATCCGCCGTATTCCACGCCGCAGCCTACAAACACGTGCCGCTGATGGAAACCGACAACGCCTGGCAGGCGGTGCTCAACAATGTCGGCGGCTCGCACGTGGTAGCGCAGGCCGCAGTAGCGCACGGTGTTGAGAAGTTCGTGCTGATTTCAACCGACAAGGCGATCAACCCAACCAGCGTCATGGGCGCCAGCAAGCGTCTGGCGGAAATGGTGTGTCAGGCATTGCAACAGCCCACCGGGACACGTTTTGTGATGGTGCGCTTCGGCAACGTACTGGGCAGCACTGGCAGCGTTATTCCGCTGTTTCGCGAACAGATTGCGGCGGGAGGCCCCATCACCGTTACGCATCCAGAAATGCGGCGTTACTTCATGTCGATACCCGAGGCTGCGCAGTTGGTGCTGCAAGCCGGGCTGATGGGCAATGGCGGTGAAATTTTTGTGCTCGATATGGGCGAGCCAGTGCTTATTGCCGACCTCGCCCGCGACCTGATCCGGCTTTCCGGTTTTACCGAAAATGAAATCAAAATCACCTATAGCGGACTGCGGCCCGGCGAGAAGCTCTATGAGGAACTGCTCGCCGACAGCGAAAATACCCTGCCGACGCCCCATCCCAAGTTGCGCATTGCCAAGGCACGCGCCGCAAGCCCCGAATGGCTGCCGCGGGCGCTCGAATGGCTGCGTAATCACGAGCAACGCGGGGACGCCGCGGTGCGACGCGATCTTGCAGAATGGCTCCCCGAATTCCGCAAACCGTAGCTCAGACACGCCGTCACCATCCATGCGTTTGTCCGACATACCGCAGCGCTCAGAACAGGCCGCTCGCTGCTGCGCGATCGCACTCGGATTCTCGATTCCAATATCCGTGGCGCTCGATAATGTGCTGCTCGCGCTGATACTGCTATTTTGGCTGGCATCACTGGACTTTCGCGCCAAATTCGAACATATCAAACGCAATCGTGTCGCGCTGGCTGCGCTGCTGGTGTTCGTACTGCTGATTGCCGGTCTCCTCTACGGAACCCGCGACACCGGCGCCGGTACGCACTATCTGGGTAAGTATTCCGATTTGCTGTTTATTCCGGTGTTTGTAACGCTTTTTCGCGATCCGCAGGCTCGAAGTTACGCATGGCTTACATTCGCCGCGGCGATGAGTCTGACGCTGGTCATGTCGTACCTCGTCTGGCTTGGAATAATCCCGCATGGCGATACCATCGCAGTGGATCCGGCATATCCTGCTGTTTTTAAAAGATATTTAACCCAAAATGTGTTGATGGCGTTCGCTGCCCTGTTGTTCTATTGTCTCGCACGCGAGTCGAAATCGACGACGCTGCGCTACACATGGCTCGCGTTGACACTGCTTGCGGTGCTCAACGTCGTACTGCTGAACTCCGGACGCACCGGACAACTCATACTGGCGGCGTTGCTCGCCTATGTGCTGTTTTCCGTCTGGCGTTGGAAAGGTGCATTGGTAACCGCGGTGGCGGTGATCGTGCTCGTTGCCGCAGGCGGCGCGACGCAGCGCTTCGGACTGGCGTTCGCGGAGTGGGCAGCCTGGCAACCGGGGGTCGCCACGGAATCATCGATCGGACTGCGTCTGGAGTTTTACCGCAACAGTCTGGCCATGGTTACCGCGAACCCGATGTTGGGAACCGGCACCGGCAGCTTCCCCAAGGTCTACGCCGAACACATCAAGGGCGGAACGCTGACGCCTACCGAAAATCCACATAACGAGTACCTTAATATCGCAGTGCAGATCGGCGCCGTCGGACTACTGGCGATGCTGTTTCTGTTTTATAGCGAGTGGCGGCTCGCGGCCTTTCTGTCCTCAGCGTTTGAACGTCCGCTGGCGCATGGATTGGTGATTACATTTGTTGTCGGCTGTTTGTTCAACTCGCTGCTGATGGATCACACGGAAGGGTTGTTTTTTGCGTGGGCGAGCGGCGTGTTATTTGGTGGACTTGCCCGGCAGCCGCAAACCATGGCAACACCCTTACCGCAAAATCGAAAGTGGCCGTGGTAGGGCGCATGAGCGTCGCGTATTGCGCCGCTGCGTGGTCACGCGCAATCGGTGGGTTACGCTGCGCTAACCCACCCTACGGAAGTTCGTTGCTGGCAACGGCAACTGATCAGTGTGGGTACCTGATGCGATGAAGCTGTCGGTCATCGTTATTACGCACAACGAAGCCACGGTGATCGGGCGCTGCCTGGCATCCGTATCGTGGGCCGATGAGATCATCGTGCTGGATTCCGCAAGCACGGACGGCACTGGCGACATCGCGCGCGCCCACAATGCACGGGTGAGCACCGTAACCGATTGGCCAGGCTTCGGGCCGCAGAAAAATCGCGCGCTCGCGCTTGCTACCGGCGACTGGGTGCTGTCGCTGGATGCCGATGAATGGGTCAGCCCGGAGTTACGGGCGGAAATAGTGCGCGTGCTCGATACATCCCGGCACCACGCTGCGTTCAGGATGCCAAGGCGGTCGAGTTACTGCGGACGAATGATGCGGCATTCGGGATGGTGGCCGGATCGGGTCACGCGCCTGTTCCAGCGCGGCGCGGCGCGATTCAGCGACGATCTGGTACACGAACGCCTGATCGGCGACGGCACGACAGGCACATTGACAGAAC
>CANJQI010000199.1 GCA_947476215.1 Betaproteobacteria bacterium | reverse complement strand
TGATAATCATGGGAACTTGGTCGCCAAAGAATTGGCAATTTCGATCCCCCAATCGCAGGGAACTAAAAAACTTCCCCGTCCAGAACTGAAAACAAGAAACTCACGCGCTACAATTAAAATTCAGGTCTATGACTTTTTCAAAAAACAGGGGTTTTCGGACGGGCACTAGTTACTTTTTCACGGCAAGCGGCTCGCTGCAAGCGGATGCCTTCAGCGCCGCATTCGGGAATTCAACTTTCAGTTCAGTGATTTTCGCCGCGATCGCGTCACCGGGATCACGAATGACGAATACGCTGCTGGTGCCGCCGCGCGGACGGATGATCGCTGATCGCACGCCTTTCTGCCTGATCTGAGCGAGAAAAACGTTCGCCGCGTCCTCGGTCTTGAACGCTCCCAGCGAGATTGCAAAACGAAATGGATCGCTGTCCGGCATGACGTAAATATCGCTGATGCCGAAGGTCTTGACTTCAATGACCTTTTTGTCAGCTTCCGCCCGCGTCTTAAATGGCGGGATATGCACCCAGTAGCTGTCGGCTGCGGCGTCACGCTGCGTGACCCGGTCGCCCAAATCAAGCTTCGCAAGCGCAGTGGTCACTCGCGCAACATCGTCGCCGGCAAAACTCCCCCCACTCAAGACATGCCACTGGCAACGCTGCTGATTTCTGAGCACCCTGATCTGGGACACGATTTGCTGGCTTCTGGAGCTTGAGCTTCTCCGGGCTGATCTGCAGCGTCTGTATTTGCGCATGCGCGCTCGCGCCCGCACGACTCTCGGCGTAACGAATGTAGGCAAATGCGCCAATATTGGCGAGCAGAAATAACAAAAACAGTAATCTCATGTACCCGCCACCATACGAACTTAACTGTTTATTCTAACGGACCCTGCGCGATTTCCCGTGCAATGGATATCAATCCCTCCAGGACAAGGTTCTCCACCACTTTGACCCCAAAGCCGAGATGCGGGGCCAATAAGTCCGCACCACCGCCACTCAGGATACACCGCGGCGCGGCATGTCCCGCCTGCTCAAGAAAGCGCGCCATGCGCTCGATCGCTCCGCACATGGCGTTAATCGCTCCACTCACGATTGCATCCCCGGTCGCGACCGGAAAGGTGCTGAATTTTCCGGGCTGCAGCCTGAGCGCTGCGGTATTGGCGGCAAGCGCCCGAACCATCAGCTCCACGCCAGGCGCTATGGTGCCGCCGCCAAATGTACCGTCCGCGGCCAGAGCGTCCACCGTCAATGCGGTGCCGGCATTAACCACCAGCAAGGGACCGGCGAACAACCGATGCGCGCCTATCATGGCGGCCCAGCGGTCGCAACCTAGCTGTGCGGGATCGGCGTAGGTATTGCGTACCCCGCACTGCGTGGATTCGCTCTTGATCCAGTGCGCTACGAGCGTGCGTGGCAGTACTGAATTCAAGTGAATTCGCAACGCCGGGCCGGCCACATTAGACACGATCACCTGTCGCGGCATAGGCTGCGCCGAGAATTCAGACTTCAATTCCGCCACGCGCGTCGTCTCTATCCACGCCTGTTTGAGCCACGTCGTGCCGTCGTGCATGCCCCATTTGACACGCGTATTGCCCACATCGACGGCGAGAACAACAGCGCTCATGTCCTTCTCCACGATATATACACAAGGCCGGCAATCATTTGACGTACTCTCTGTCGTCCAGATCTGGCACGCGAAACAAACTCACTTCTCCACCAAAAAATCGCTTGTCACCAGTATCCGTCTCAAGCAGCAAGGCGCCGTCTTCGGCAACGCCCTTGACCATGCCCGTGGTGCAGGCGCCGTCCGGTGTTGCGACTCGTACCGTCCTGCCCTGAAAAACGTGATGTCGTTGCCACTCTACGCGCAGCGGGTGAAATCCGTCGCGCGCGAACGCCTCGATTACCCGTTCCAGTTCGAGCAGCAATACCGCCAGGACACAATTTCGATCCAGGCTCGAACCACTCGCGGTTTCAAGATCTGTCGCCGGTTGATCGATTTTCCCGCGCAGGAGGTCGGGCATGCGGCAATTAAGGCCTATACCGATCACCGCAGCGCTAGGCCCCAACATGTCACCATGCATTTCAATCAGGATACCCGCGAGTTTGCTGCCTTGCCACCAAATGTCGTTCGGCCACTTCAGTCCCGCGTCCGCTATGCCCAGCACCTTCAATGCGCGTATCACCGCGACGCCCACGGCCAGACTCAGGCCGGAAAGAAAACTCGCGCCGTGCTGAAACCGCCATAACAACGAAAAGGTAAGCGCGGCGCCTGGCATTGCGTGCCAGACGCGTCCGCGGCGACCGCGTCCCTGTGTCTGCCACTCCGCGGCGATGACGCTGCCACTCACGGCGCCTTGTGCCGCACGCTGCAACAACAACGTATTGGTCGACTCGGTGCTGGCGAGAACCTCAATCGCAAATCGAGACGCGCCGGCACCCAAATATCGTACCACCTGCGCGGTATCGAGCAGGATCAGCGGCTGCGCAAGCCGGTAGCCGCGTCCGCGTATTCGAAACAATTTCAGTTCGAGTGGATCCAGCCCTTGAAGCGCATTACATACGCTCGCACGGGAAACGGCCAGCGCGCGCGCCATCGTTTCGCCTGAATGGAATTCTCCATCCGATAGCAGGCGTAGCAGTGAAAATGTCAGTGGATTCATCCGCGGAGCACGGTCAGGCAGCAAGTAGACGGCAAGCTTAACACGCAAGAAATTTCGTCTCTTCCGTGTTCCGTCGCGACGGTGGGTAAATTGCATCCGCAGAAATTTCGTTTAAGGAAAAATAGCATGCACTTACATTAGACGTCGATGCCTTCATTAACATATTGTTTTAAATTGGTTTATTAATTATGGCGCCGCCACAACTCCGCTGTTGACGATGTTAATGAGAATCGTTATCATTAAGTTATGGATCCCGATAAGGCCGCTCCAGATAAGGACTTCGCACCACTCGTGTCGCACGTGCTGCGCAGCGCCATCAAGGTAACGACGTGCGCGTTGATCATCTGGGCTCAAGGGTCTGCGTTCGCGGCCACGGCCGGCACACAGTCTGGCGCGAACTCTATTGTGCACATGCTCGATTACGTAGGTGTCGATTACGCTGCCACGGTCACAGACCGAAAAGTGGTCAACCCGGCGGAATATCAGGAACAGCGCGAATTCATCGGTCAGGTGGTGGCTGCCGTCGCCCAGTTGCCCAGCCATGAGGCGCGCGATGCACTGCTTTCGAATGCGCGCGAACTGCGCGCACGGATAGAGGCAAAAGATTCAGGTGACGCCGTGGCGAGTCTGGCTGCCGAATTACGCAAGAAACTCGTTCACACCTACGATATCGCGGTCGCGCCCAAGGCCGCGCCCGATCTGCGCGGCGCGGCAGCCCTGTTCACGACCCACTGCGCCGCGTGTCACGGGCCACAGGGACGCGGCGACGGCCCCGCGGGTAAGGGCATGAATCCCGCGCCCAGCAATTTCCACAATACAGAGCGCTTGAATAATCGCAGCCTGTATTCCCTCTACAGCACCATTACCCTCGGCGTAAAGGGCACGCCCATGCCGGGGTTCAATTCCATCTCCGATGAGCAACGCTGGGCGCTGGCATTTTATGTGGGCGGCCTGCGCAGTTCGGAGCAAATCCTGGCGATGGGTGAAAAGATGTGGCGCAAGGATGTCGCACGCGATAATTTTTCGACGCTGAAAGACATCGCCTTTGTCACCGGGAAAGAGGTCGCGGACACGCGCGGCGCCGATGCAGCGGCCACGCTGGAATGGCTTACGCGCAACCCTGCGGAACTTGCACGCAGCGAACTGCCGCTGGCCTACACCAGGCGCCTCCTCGGGCAGAGCGTGGAAACATACCGCAAGGGTGACCGTGAAAGTGCTCAGAAACAGGCAATCGCCGCATACCTCGAAGGGTTCGAGCCGGCGGAAGCGAGTCTGGATGCCGCCGACCGAGCACTACGCCAGCAGATCGAAGCTCAAATGATGAAGCTGCGCGGCTCCATGCGTGAAGGTGCATCTGCCGATGACGTCGGGCGCCAGGCGGAAACCATACGCGCATCTCTGGAGCTCGCTCAGCAACGCATGTCCGCGGCGGACACGTCCCCGGCGGCCACGGCATTCAGCGCATTTATCATACTGTTACGCGAGGGACTGGAAGCCTTGCTCGTCGTCGCCACCATTGTTGCATTGCTCGCCAAGGCAGGACGCCGGGATGCCATGCAGTATATCCATATCGGATGGATCAGCGCTGTGTTGCTGGGCATTGCAACGTGGTTTGTTGCGAGCTTCCTGATCAGCGTCAGCGGCGCGAGTCGCGAAATGACCGAAGGCATCGCGGCATTGTTCTCGGCGGCTATCCTGATATATGTGGGCTTCTGGCTGCACTCCAAAGCCTACGCGCAACGCTGGCAGCATTTCATCGAGGCACACCTGACGGGCGCACTCTCGAAAGGAACTTTGTGGGCTCTGGCGAGCGTGTCGTTTATCGCGGTATATCGCGAAATTTTCGAAACGGTGCTTTTCTATGAAGCGCTGTGGGCACAGGCTGGCGATGCCGGCGGACCCGCTATCATAGGCGGTGTCATCGCGGCCGCCGCGACACTCGGCATAACGGGATGGCTGATATTCCGTTCAGGAATGCGCCTGCCCATCGGCCCGTTCTTCGCGGTCAGTTCTACCCTGCTTGCGTTGCTGGCGGTGATCTTCGTCGGCCAGGGTATTGCTGCGCTGCAGGAAGCCGGCACCATAGACACGTATGCGCTCGATTTTCCGACCATACCTATGCTGGGTATACATCCAACCTGGCAATCGCTGCTGGCACAGCTCTGTACTTTGACTATCGTGGTTTTTGGTTTCGTTTACGGATATCTGGCAAGTCAACGAAAACGTCCTGGCTGACGTTTTCGTCTATACCTATCAATCCTGCAGACGCCCAAGCCGCTTTTTGACGCACTCAAATGTTAAGGCGATGAAAATGAAATGTATCCCGGGACTAATCACTTTTTTCACGGTGGCCATCGCGGTGCCGGTGCATGCCACCGGTCTAGCCACCTGCGATTCAGGGCCGCGAGCAGGATGGCAACCGCAGGACAAGCTTGAAAGGCAACTCTCCGACCAGAAATGGCAGATACGCCGCATCAAGGTCGACGGCGGCTGTTACGAAGTCTATGCGCTGAACGACAAAGGGGAGCGCGTCGAAGCGTATTTTCATCCGCTAACGCTGGCGCCTGTCCCAACAAGCCAGCGCTGACGTGGCTGCGGCCGATACGCATGCTGGCGCCCAAGTATGGGACCCGCTCGTCCGTATTGGTCACTGGGCGCTCGTCCTGAGCATAGCCCTCGCATGGCTGACGCGCTCCGGCGGTGGCGTCTGGCATGAATGGATAGGCTATGCGTCGCTTGCCTTGATCGTGTTTCGCATTGCGTGGGGCTGGACCGGCTCCTGCTATGCACGATTCGCACAATTCGTGCGCTCGCCGGCGGCAACGCTGCGCTATGCGCTTCTGGTCATTGCACATCGCGAACCGCGTTATCTGGGACATAATCCCCTGGGGGGCTGGATGGTGCTGGCGCTGCTCGTTAATGTGGCACTCGTTGGCATCAGCGGCTGGCTGTTTACGACCGACGCCTGGTGGGGCGACGAACGTATGGAAAATATACACAATGCGTTCGCGATTTCGCTTCTGGCCCTGGTCGCAATACACGTCACCGGTGTCGTAGTAATCTCGCTACGCCACAGGGAAAATCTGGTCGCCGCCATGCTGCATGGAAGAAAAAGGCCACCTGCCGAAGGGGACATCACTTGAAAAAGCAGATTATCGCAATGGGCGTGCGCGCCGCAGCGCATAGCAGGGGCCTCGCCGCACAGCGGTGGGACTGCGACCGTGAAGGCGCGCAGTGGCGCCGCCTACCCGACCTTCAATCATTTTCTCGACTGGGTATCATGTGAAGAAGCAAATTATTGCGATGGGTGGCGCCGCCCTCCCACCCGAACTCGACAACCTGCTACTGATCGAATATTTCCTTCGTCAGACCGGCAAACGAAAACCGAAAGTCTGTTTCATAGGAACCGCACACGGCGACGCAGAAACCGGCCGGCTGCGTTTTTACGCCGGATTCAGCCGCTTCGACTGCAGTCCAACGCACTTGCCGCTGTTCGCACGCACTCCGCGCGACCTTGCCTCTTTTGTCATGGAGCAAGACGCGATATTCGTGGGCGGCGGCAATACACGCAGCCTGCTTGCGGTATGGCGCGACTGGGAACTGGACCGGCACCTGCGCGCAGCGTGGGAGCACGGCATAGTGCTCGGTGGAGTCAGCGCCGGCAGCATCTGCTGGTTCGAACACGGCGTCACCGATTCGATCGCAGGACCGCTGGCTTCCCTGCCGTGTCTCGGCTTCCTGCCGGGCAGCAACTGTCCCCACTACGATTCCGAACGCTTGCGCCGCCCAACGTTCCGGCGTCTGGTGGCACGCGGCACCATGCCCGACGGCATAGCCGCCGACGACGGCGTCGCATTGCACTACGTCGGAACGCAGCTTAAGAACGTCGTCGGCAGTGTGCCGCGCGCGCGCGCATGGCGCGTCGGCAGATCACGCAACCTCGCGCTCGAAACCCAGATTCCCGCAAGGTACCTCGGCCTACGCTAGATATGCGAACAAGGGTTATGCACCCTACGTCACGAGAACATATCCGGCAGGTAATAAGCTGCGGCCGCAACGCCTATCGTCCATAGGAACATGTCGCGCAGCCGTTTCTTGTCGGTGGGCGACAATGGCGGCCTTTTCTTGGTCTTGATGTCCGGCGGCGTGGACATGCGCCAGTCCGAAATTATCAGCACCATCCCTATCGCAAATGCAATCGCTGCACCTATCATTGCCATTCTCCTGAGCGCATGACTGGACTTTGTGTCGGGTTGTTATTTTGAACTGCGGGCATGACAACGGGCAAGCCCGTCCCTATCGATTAGAATACTCGATTATCACGTTCCGGACGCAATATGTCACCGCCCAAAAACAAGCCTGTTGCGGCCCACGCCACAAATTTCATACGCAATATCATCGAGCAGGATTTGGCCAAAGGGACGCATGCATTGCGGACCTGGGGTGGTAAAC
Source organism: Betaproteobacteria bacterium (assembly GCA_947476215.1). Classification (GTDB taxonomy): domain Bacteria; phylum Pseudomonadota; class Gammaproteobacteria; order Burkholderiales; family SG8-41; genus PALSA-1004. Next base: position 2,206 of record CANJQI010000199.1, on the reverse strand, counting down.
CCGGTCCGGCCAAGGCACATGCCGGTGCTGCGCCTGATCCAGCCAGGATACGCACGCGATTCCCTCCGGAACCCAACGGTTACCTGCATTTCGGTCACGCCAAGTCGATCTGCCTCAACTTTGGCCTTGCCCGCGACTACGGCGGCGTGTGCCATATGCGTTTCGACGATACCAATCCCGAGAAGGAGGATCAGGAATACGTCGACTCCATCCTGGATGCGGTACGCTGGCTGGGCTACGACTGGACCGCTAACGGGAACGAACACCTCTACTATGCAAGCGACTACTTCGACTTCATGTACGAAGCAGCCGAGTATCTGATCAACACCGGGCTTGCCTATGTGGATGAACAAAGCGCCGAGGAGATGCGCGCCAACCGCGGCACGCTGACCGAACCCGGTACGGCAAGCCCGCATCGAAGCCGGTCCGTGGAGGAGAATCTCCAACTCTTCCGTGAGATGCGCGACGGCAAACACGCGGAAGGCAGCATGGTGCTGCGGGCCAAAATCGACATGGCCTCGCCCAACATCAATCTGCGTGATCCGGCCATTTATCGCATCAAAAAAGCCACGCATCATCGCGCCGGTGATAAATGGTGCATCTATCCGATGTACACGTATGCGCATCCGATCGAGGACGGGTTGGAGGAAATTTCGCATTCGATCTGCACGCTCGAATTCGAGGACCAGCGTCCGTTTTACGACTGGCTGCTTGATCAATTGGTAAATGGCGGGCTGCTCGCGCCACCCAGACCGCGCCAGTACGAATTCGCACGCCTGAATCTCACCTACGTCGTTTTGTCGAAACGCAAGCTGATCCAGCTCGTCGAGGGAAAACACGTGGACGGCTGGGACGACCCGCGCATGCCTACGCTGGCCGGCGCGCGCCGTCGCGGCTACACGCCGGAAGGATTCCGTCTTCTGGCAGAGCGCATCGGCGTGTCCAAATCCGACTCCTGGATAGATTTTTCCCAACTCGAAGACTGCATGCGCGAGAGCCTGAATGAAACCGCCCTGCGCCGCGTCGCCGTGCTCGATCCGCTCAAACTGGTGGTCGACAACTACCCGTACGGACAGGAAGAAGAGTGCCATGCACCCAATCATCCGCAAAAACACGAGCTGGGCAAACGCGCTGCGCCGTTCTCAAGAGAACTGTGGATAGAGCGCGAGGATTTCATGGAAAAGCCGAGCACGGGATATTTCCGCCTCTTCCCCGGAAACAGGGTGCGGCTGCGCTATGGCTTTGTCATCGAATGCACGGGGCACGAAAAAGATGGAGCAGGAAACGTGACCGCCGTGCACTGTAACTATTTTTCGGACAGCAAATCCGGAACGCCCGGCTCCGATACCTACAAGGTCAAAGGAAATATCCACTGGGTTTCTGCACGCCATGCGTGCAAGACCGAAGTTCGCCTGTACGACCGGCTATTCAAGGAACCGCACCCAGGATCGGGGAACCGCGATTATATTCAGGACCTCAATCCGGAATCGAGGAGGGTGATCCATGCGTACCTAGAGCCCGCGCTCAGCGATGCGAAACCGGAGGAATGCTTTCAGTTCGAGCGCCACGGTTATTTCGTTGCCGACCGCGCCGACTCGAAACCCGGCGCACCCGTATTCAATCGCGCCGTGACCCTGCGCGACTCCTGGAACAAATAGCACGCAGCGGTTAGCAGCCCACATCTGGGAGCCACGCCAGTTCGCCCATGGATTCAGAGCATCCCCATACCATCCTGGAAAAAGATACACTGTGTGATCGCCCACTGCCGCAATCCGCGACCACTCACATCCGGCATGCGTGGCGGACAACATCCGAATGCAACTGTTTCTATTTTTGACGCACGTCAAAGGAGTCCCAAAATGGCCAAACTACGCCACATCGCAATGGTAGCCGAAGATATGGACAAGACCGCGTCGTTTTACGAAAAGTCGTTCGGCATGAAGCGCGTCAGGGAAACCGAGACCGCAATCGGCCTTACCGACGGGTACATGAGCATGGTGATCATCCATCCGACAAACATCAACATGAAGGCTGGGACCAAACTCGGGCTGCACCACATAGGATTTCTGATCGACGACATGGACAAGACCGCAGCCACCGTTGAAGCCAACGGCGCGTCCTATCACGGCGGAATCCTGGGTTCGGGTAGCGGTCCCAAGGGCGAACGCAAATATCTGGATCCCAACGGCTTGATGTTCGACGTCAC
>CANJQI010000198.1 GCA_947476215.1 Betaproteobacteria bacterium | reverse complement strand
CCATTGGCATCCAGCCACGTCTTGTACGAATCTATGCCGCCGATCATACGGTCGCGCCACTGCTGATATTGCGCAACTTCTTTTTCGAGTTGGCTGGTCATCATTCAAGTCTGGCGGGCAATGTCCACGCGCGAGATCAGGCGTGGACTTCCGGATACCTGCTCAACATTCAATATCGTCCGTTTGCACATAAACTTTAGTGGCGGAACCTCATTCCAGGAACCATGCTGAAGCTTGGAACACATAACTAGGATACAACAGAATCCTTGCTACACCTGTGCCGAGCTCGGAATTGAAACGGGGGGTTTTCCGTTATTTCCAGCCACCGGCGCGGTGCCGGCCGAATTCAACGCGAGGTCCGTGCGCAACTGGTCAAGGTGGTCACCTTGCTTTTTCAGCGATTGGCGCTGCTGGTCCAGTCCCTTGAGTCTATCCTTAACCGAGGTCATATTGTCCTTCAGGTTCCTCAGGTTTTCGACACGTCTTAACATCAGAGTCTGCCGTTCCGTTATCTGGCCCTTGAGCGGGCCCAGCGCGCCGCGCAGCCAGCGCTCGGTATCAAGGCGAGTCCATTCGAACTGCTGGCGCGCTTCAGCCACCAGTCCATCATAGAAATTCTTGAGCACGAAATCCTTGTACTTGGCGATGTTGATGGGGTCATGGCAGAAGCTGCGTGCATTGCCTTCCAGGGCCAGCATGGATTCGCGGTATTTTTCAAGGGTAAGCGGCGGGGAGGCAAGCTTGGACAGCCCGAAGTTTTCGTGGAAGCTCTGGTAAATTCCGTCCACCGACTCCTTGAGTTTGACTGCGTAGTTGAGTATCTTGTCGACCTGCAACGTGAAGTAGCCGAATAGTCCCTGCATGTTCTTCCACATGCCCATGGTCGTCCATGCGCCGTGTATGAATTCCCGATCGTGGCTCAGTATTTCCTCGATGCGATCCTCATGCAGGGCGGCCAGCAACTCCTGGCCTTTTGCCATCAGGTCGGAATAGGTGACATTGAACGTGGCAACGCTTTTCTGGTACATCATGCGTTCCGTTTCCAGCCGCGCCAACATCGCCTGCGCGACGCTCTGATTTTTGCCCGAGGACGATTTCAGATCCTGCATTTCCTTGATGGTCGCGATAAATCGCGCCGCGACTGCTTGCCGCGCCGATTGCACCAAAGGCCCGATCTCCTTGGCCACGGCCGAGAGCAGCAGCGCCCGGCGCTCGGGCACCAGCTTCTCCGCATGCATTCTTTCGATCTGGGCGATGCCGTTGCCGTTCCCGGACGCCGGTTGCGTAGGTGCAAGCCGTTCTTTGACCGCCTGCTTTACCGGAATCAGAAAAATGTTGGACGCTGGAAAATCAAAAGCCTTTGCCACGCTCTCGACGGTCGTTGCGTTGGCGCCGGAGGCCGTATCCAGCACGATGGACTTGTGGGCTTTGGAACCCTGTGCGCATCGCTGCCATACCTCGCGCGCACCCTGCGTCAACTCGCCAGTCATCACTACGACCATGGTCTGGGCATTCGCGGACATGCGCAGGGCAATCTCCGGTTCCGTGGACAATACCTGCGCGTTGGGCGTATAGAGTACGATAAGTCCGCTCTTCAGCATCGGGTGGGGCATATTTATCAGCGCATAACGCCAAGCCGGAATCGACACCACGTCGCCTGAGCGCTCGACACTGGTCATATTCATGGACTTGGCTTCGTCGACGCTGACGGTGCGGGTTTCAAGCAGACTGCACATTGCTTCCCACACGGATTCGGGAGAATCCGGATTGAGGCGCATCGTTATCCATTCGATGGGACTGGCCCGCAATGCGGAAATGCTCTCCTGTTTCTTGCGAGTGTCCACGGGCAGAACGCGGACGTAAGGTGACGCGGACGGGTCGTGAAAGATCTCCGTTGCACAAAGAAATTCGCTGCCGGGGCCCGACGGCAACAGGCCCCCCGGCAGGTCCGAGAACAGCATTGCATTGATGAGCCCGATCTTGTCCTCGGCTGATTCGCCGAGCAGTGCGAGGCGAATCCGATCGTTGCGCAGACCTTCGGCCAGATCGTAAATGCGCAAAGTCTGCTCAATATCGGCCTGACCGTACGTGTCCTGCCAGGTGCGGAATTCGTCTATCGCTGCGACCAGTTTTTCGCGCCACGCGGTAAATTGGGTGATGCTGAGTTCTAGCGGGCTGGGCATGGTCCTTCCGGGTGTCGACTATCTGATACCGAGGACCGGATCGGCGGTCTTTAGCCTGCGCGTGACGCCGGGCATGTTCTTATTGATTGCGCTGCATGCAAGCTTAAACCAATAAAGAAGGAAGTCAATCGGTCAATGCCGGTAATATTTAACGAATCCGGTGAGAAAGTATGCTCGCGCTATGTTGGTAGCCACTCTGTAAGCAGCCAATTCGGGAGGCGCTCGCCATCGTCCGGCGACGGTGCGTAAGAACGGCATTGCCATGGCACAACAGCGTGCGTCGCCTAAAGCATGCGGCTCAGCGCGGATTCCACCCACGCCAGAGGCACAATCAATATCAACTGGCAAATAATCAGTGCGACCAGCGGTGACAAGTCGACATTCGCCACCGGTGGGACCAACCTTTGTATCGGTCGCACCAGTGGCCGTGTTACCGTGGTCAACAGCGGCGCCAGAGGACTATTAGGCGCCACCCAGCTCAGCACGGCCTGCATGATGAATGCGGCCATCAATATATAGACCGTCAGAGTCGCGAGTTGCACTGCACCGAGCGCCCCTAGCGCAGCCAAGGCGGCACCGACCGCGGATCCAGGCGCGTAACCCTTGACAGCCAGAACCAGCCAGATTTGTATAACTTCGGTGAGCCATGCGAGCAACAGTGTGGCAAGGTCCAGTCCCCACAAACCGGGTATCACGCGTCGGGCTGGACGCACCATAAAATCGGTAAGTGCCGCAAGGAACACCGAGAGCTGATTGCGCGCGGGAGCGCGCAGGCATTGCAGCAGAAAGCGCAACAGCAGAGCAAGCGCGAACAATCCGCCGATGGTTGAAACTATGAACGTCAGTGCCTGCGCCAGCATCGTTAATCCTTGCCGAGTTCCTGTCCCAGTTCACGTCCGCGCGCGTTGGCGGCGATTACGGCTCGGATAATCGCTTCCCTGACACTGTCCTTGGCCATGCTTTTGAGGGCGGCTTCCGTGGTGCCGCCTTTGGACGTGACGCGTTCGCGCAGTTTGGCTACATCTTCGCTATCCTGCGCCGCCAGTTTCACCGCACCTAAGAAAGTTTCCATGGCCAGCGTGTTGGCCGTTTCTCGCGCCAGACCGAGTTCCGTTGCGGCATCGCGCAGCGCTTCGATGAAGTAGAACACATACGCCGGTCCGCTGCCCGAGACCGCAGTTACCGCATCGAGCCGGGCTTCACCCTCGACCCAGACGACCTTGCCCATCGCCCTGAGGATAGTATCCGTAGCGTCGCGCTGTTCCGGGGTAACCGCGGGTGATGCATAGGCGGCGGTGATTCCGGCGCCGATCAGCGCCGGTGTATTAGGCATGCAGCGCACGATACGATCGTAGCCCCCCAGCCAGCGCGTGAGGTCGGCAATCCTTATTCCGGCGGCTATGCTCAACACCACCTGTCGTTCAAGCTGGGGTACCAGTGCTTGCACAGCCACGTGCATTTGCTGCGGCTTGACGGCCAGAACGACCATATCGCCGACAGCGGGAAGTTCGGCGATGTTGGCGTATGTAGCGATTCCGAACCGTTGTGCGAGTTGCTCGCGCAATGCGGGCACGATTTCCACGGCACGCAAGCGCGCAGGATCGAAATTCCGGCTGATCAGTCCGCCCATGATGGCGCTTGCCATATTGCCGCCACCGATAAACGTTATATCCATCCAGACCTCAAAAATTTTGACCGGAATCCGGCAAATGTGGGGAAAAAATCGCCTGAAATGGCGGACTTTCGTGGCGATCCTGATGCTGATGAGTTCATATTTTAGAGCGTATTCCCACCGAAGTGGGTCTTGGCCCGAAGATCGCACTACCCACGCGTACCAATGTCGCACCTTCCATGATAGCGGCCTCAAAGTCGTCCGACATCCCCATCGACAGGGTATCCAGCGTGATGCCGCTCGCAGTCAATTGTTCCTTGAGTGTCCTCAGTTGTGCAAAGTAATGTCGTTGCCGCGCCTTATCCTGTGTCGCCGGCGGAATCGCCATAAGGCCGCGCAGGTTTAGCTTAGGCAATGTCAAAATTGCCCGTGCCAACGCCAGCGCGTCGCCGGGCGCGACACCGCTCTTGGTGATTTCGTTACCAATATTGACCTGCAGACAGATTTGCAGCGGCGGCAATGATGCGGAACGCGCCGAAGACAGCCGTTCCGCGATTCTCAGCCGGTCTACACTGTGTACCCATGCGAAATGGGCGGCAATAGCGCGCGTCTTGTTGCTTTGTATCGGTCCCATATAATGCCAAATCAAGCCCAAATGGGCTAACACCGACACCTTGTCGATAGCTTCCTGCACGTAACTCTCGCCAAAAGCGCGTTGACCCTGCGCGTATGCACTCGTGACCGCGTCAGTGCCGAACGATTTGCTGACGGCGATAAGCCCGATATTCTCTTGATTTCGTCCGCATTGCGCGGCCGCGTTCGCGATGCGTCGCTTAACGGCTTGCAAGTTGATACCGGTTGCGTCCATAATTTCGTGGAAGTTGAGTGGTTTAGCATGAAATGCTTCACGCGGCAGCATACCCCGTTTGCCAGCCTGCTAAAACAAGGAGTTTATAATGGACATCTCAGAACTGCTCGCCTTCGTGGTCAAGAACAAAGCATCCGACCTGCATCTGTCGTCAGGGTTGCCGCCCATGATACGTGTGCATGGAGACGTGCGCCGCATCAATCTGCCGGCAATGGAGCACAAGGACGTCCATGGCATGGTGTATGACATCATGAACGACGGCCAGCGAAAATTTTTCGAAGAGAATCTGGAGTGCGACTTTTCGTTCGCGATTCCCAATCTTGCACGATTCCGCGTCAATGCATTTGTGCAAAATCGGGGTGCGGCAGCAGTCATGCGGACCATCCCGTCAAAAATCTTGTCGCTTGAGGATCTCAAAGCGCCAAAAATATTCGAGCAGATCTCGGATCAGCCGCGCGGTCTGGTGCTGGTTACGGGGCCGACGGGGTCCGGAAAATCGACCACGCTGGCCGCCATGGTAAATCACAAGAATGAAAACGAATACGGACACATACTCACCGTCGAAGACCCCATCGAATTCGTGCATGAATCGAAAAAGTGCCTGATCAACCAGCGCGAAGTCGGGCCGCATACGCTGTCGTTTTCCAACGCATTGCGATCCGCGTTGCGTGAGGATCCGGACGTGATACTGGTCGGCGAACTGCGCGACCTAGAGACCATACGTCTTGCGATGACCGCAGCGGAAACGGGCCACTTGGTGCTCGGCACTTTGCATACCAGTTCCGCTGCAAAAACCATCGACCGCATTATTGACGTGTTTCCGGCCGAGGAAAAGGAAATGATACGCGCGATGCTGTCGGAATCGCTGCGCGCGGTTATTTCGCAGTCGCTGCTCAAGACCAAGGATGGCAGTGGCCGCGTGGCGGCGCATGAGATCATGATGGGCACGCCTGCGATACGCAACCTGATCCGCGAAGCGAAGGTTGCGCAGATGTATTCGGCGATCCAGACCGGTCAGTCGGTCGGCATGCAGACGCTAGACCAGAATCTGCAGGAACTCGTCAAGCGTAATATCGTGTCCGTCGATGAAGCGCGCAGTAAGGCCGCCAACAAAGACAATTTCAAATAATCCACGTTCGGGGGTAGGCTGTGGGTGCTGTTTTTTCTGTCCCCCTCAATCGGGAGTAAGCCATGGATCGTGATCAAGCAGTTCAGTTCATGCACAATCTGCTGCGTGCCATGCTCAGCAAGAAAGCGTCCGACCTCTTTATCACCGCCGGCTTTCCTCCTGCGTTTAAAGTCGACGGCAAGATGACGCCGGTGTCCAACCAGACACTGACGCCGCAGCACACCGCCGATCTGACGCGCGCGATGATGAACGACAAACAAGCCCAGGAATTCGAGACCACCAAGGAGTGCAATTTCGCGATCAGCCCGGCGGGTATCGGGCGTTTCCGCTGCAATGCATTCGTACAAATGCAGCGCGTCGGACTTGTTTGCCGCACCATCACCACGGCGATTCCAAAATTCGACGATCTCAAGCTGCCGCCGGTGCTCAAGGATGTGATCATGAGCAAGCGTGGACTGATCATTTTCGTGGGTGGCACCGGCTCGGGTAAATCAACCTCGCTCGCGGCGATGATAGGTTATCGCAACGAGAACAGTTACGGGCATATCATCACCATAGAAGACCCCGTAGAGTATGTGCACGAGCACAAGAACTGCCTGATTACGCAGCGTGAAGTCGGCGTCGATACCGATTCGTGGGAAAACGCCCTGCACAATACCCTGCGTCAGGCGCCCGACGTGATCCTGATCGGTGAGATCCGCCACAAGGAAACGATGGAGCACGCCGTTGCCTTTGCCGAAACCGGACACTTGGCGATGGGCACGTTGCATGCAAACAGCGCCAATCAGGCGCTCGACCGCATCATCAACTTTTTCCCGGAAGAGCGTAAGGCGCAGTTGCTGATGGACTTGTCGCTCAACATACGCGCGATAATTTCCCAGCGGTTGATACCGACGAAGGAAGGTAAAGGGCGGCGCGCGGCGATCGAGGTATTGCTGAACTCACCATTGATCTCCGACCTGATATTCAAGGGCGAGGTGCACGAGATCAAGGCTATCATGGGCAAATCTCGCGAACTCGGAATGCAGACCTTCGACCAGGCGCTGTTCGATCTTTACGAGGAGGGTGCCATCAGCTATGAGGACGCACTGCGCAACGCCGACTCGGTCAACGAGTTGCGCCTTAAGATCAAGCTCGAAGGCAAGGAAGCGAAAGACAAGGACGTGATGTCCGGCATCGAGCATCTCAATATTGTGTGATGCCCGCGGGTATTTCGGACCGGAAATGCTGCTTTCACCGCGCGGCATAGACCCCGTTCGGCAGGCGCACGCCTAAAAGCGCCGGCTTATCAGGCCGGCGTTTTTATTGATGACCATCCCTTTTGATCTGTCGACCCTGTTCATTGCCGCGCTGGCGGTGTGCGCGGCATACACGGTGTTTGGAATTACCGCGTTCGGCGCCGCGCTGGTTTCGGTGCCCGTGCTTACGCACTTCTATGCGCTCGATTTCGTGCTGCCGATGTGCACCATGCTCGATGTCTCGGCAGCGTTGGCCATGGGGACGCGAGTGTCGCGCGAAGCCGACTTGTCCGAGCTCAAGTGGCTTGCACCGATGGCGATACTCGGCGCCGTGCTCGGGGTTACGCTACTCGTCAATTTGCCACGGCAGGCTACATTGACCGCATTCGGCATTTTTCTGATCGGCTACGGGGTTTACATGCTGCGACAGGGCAGTGTGCTCGGACTCATAAGCCGGGTTTGGGCTCCGATCGCCGGCGTCGCCGGTGGCACGATGGGGACGTTGTTTGGCGCCGCCGGGCCGGCCTATGCGATCTATCTGTCGCGGCGCCTGCCGGACAAGCACAAATTGCGTGCGACGCTTTCGACGATGGCGCTGATCTCCACGACCTCGCGCGCACTGGTATTTGCAGTCGGCGGATTGCTGCTCGCTGACCGGCTGCTTATGTATGTGATGCTGCTGCCATTCGCGTTGCTCGGGTGCCTGATCGGCGGAAAATTGCACGGCCGTATTTCGCGCAATCAGGTGCTGCGGTTCATGAGCGTGTTGCTGCTGTTCATGGGTGTTTCGTTGCTTATGCGCGCTTCCGATAGCTGAAAGTAAACAAACCACGTTCTACGAACGTGGTTTGTTTACTGATTTGGAGTCGGCAGTCGGCAGTCGTCAGCGATCGCCGCCATTGAGACGATGAGATGTTCCGCGTCGTGAATGGATAGTCGATTGTGCATCCATGAACGTATCCCGCGAAACCACGTTCGTTAACGAATTTCCTCTACGAGTTCCGGATGTTTATCCAGAATACGAAACAGATTGACTACTGCCGCAACCGGCTTGGACTTGCCATGTTCATACCGTGAAAAGGCATTAATTCCTCCTCCAGCAATCGCGGCGGCTTGTTTTTGAGACAGTTTGAGTTTTTTGCGAATTCGCGCCAGTTCCGTCGACTCTTCTTTGTCTAATGCTTTGCGTCGTTGTTCCACCGTTTTCGCATAGCGCTTGCCTTCACCGTTGGAAAACTCGCATTCACCGCACTTCGGGCAATGCCAGCCATCCACCGCGGCAATCGTAATGTGCCTGCCACGGTAATCGACCACCATGTCTTTTTTGCCGCGCACCATGTCGGCTTTTTCGCAATTCAAGCACAAGCGCCGCATCTCATTTCTCCTTAAACTGAATAACAACAATTCCATTCTCACGTAGCGTCAGCTTGATATACGCCTTCAAGCTAGATTCCAGATCAGCATGATAGACGTCTTGCCAAATACGGTGATCGGCATGAGTGGTCATGCTCTTATGGAAATCCTTTTGCCGAAGACCCAGCACCGCGGCGACCGCGCCTTCGGAAGTAAGCCCCAAGTCCCAAGCCCCATGCAAAGCTGTCGCCGTAAACGCATCAACGCCACGAGCAGTGACGATCGCCAGCACATCGGGCAACGGGTAGTGCGGCTTCTTCTTTTCCATTTGGTGAGCATAACCTAATAGGTTATGCTTTTCAAGATTCGTCCGTAAACAAACATGCCGCGAACGTCCGCCCCTGATGAGACTCCACTAAACTATTTGTTGCTAGAACCGAAGAGCATCGATTCTCTTCCGGACGCCATTGTCGAAACCGGCCCTTCTGTGCCAGGCGATCACCGCTATTGAGACGATGGGATATTCCGCGTCGTGAATGGATTGTCGATTGTGCATCCATGAACGTATCCCGCGAAACCACGTTCGACACCGGATATTAACGCAGGGCGTAGGGTGGAAAAGCGTAGCGCATTCCACCTTATCCGTATTCAATTCGCAATGCAGGTTTCAACCGCATACGGCGGAAGGCGCTGGCGCTTTTCCGCCCTACAATAATGCCGTTGAGCGTCGAGCGTCCGGGGTGTCAAGATGTGCAGAAACCTATGCCCCGTGGAAGAGGGAACAACTCGGAACGTAGAATTTGTCGGTAACTAATGCGCTTCTCAATTAGCGCTCTTGGTCCTCATGGATCCCGCAACGATCTTGAATTCATACAGCCGGCATTCGATAGCGCCATTGAACAAGGGCGTTCTTTTGGAGGCCGCAAGACGGATCAGTTTCTGCAGTGCCATGTCTCCGCTCAGAATGTAGGCGCGCCAGCCGCTGAATTTCTGCTTCAACGCATCGCCCAGCCTGGGATAGAACGCCGCCAGGTCGCTGGTT
>CANJQI010000197.1 GCA_947476215.1 Betaproteobacteria bacterium | reverse complement strand
GCTGGTCCGCGGTCTCATTCGCAGCGTCCGCCGCTGCGCATTGAAGCGGGCGCGGCAGCGGTGGCGTCTTATGCTTTACCGCTTGCGGGGCGCGGCAAAATCCCGCTAAAACCGGCGCCGCATGCGGCCTTTCCTGGTTTCCACGAACATCTTTTTGCCGGCTGAAGGTGGGGCTGTTGTTTTTACGGGAATCGCTGCGGATTGGTTTTTTTAAACCTATGCCGTCATGCAGAGAGCGTCAACCGTTTCGTTGAATTGCGCGAAGATGCGCACGCCCTTGGGAGGCTTTCTGATCCCCGCCAGGCCGCCCCCCCTGCCCAAATCTGAATTGGAATCGGCAGCAAGCGTCGCAATTGCTGCAATGTTGGGAGGATAGGCATTACAAACCACCTTTTCCCCATGCGCGACTATATCGCCGGCCCGACAGAATCTGCCAACCAACGCACGCCGCGCTCGGGAATATGCATGCCGGACTGCGCCAGGAACAGTGCGCAACGGGAAATCGGGACCGAATGGCGACCACGAATCAGGCAAAGCGCGTTACCGTCGTGCGATACATCAGGCGCCTTAACGGCAACGCATAGTCGAATGTCGCCTTATGCTGGGTCGAACAATCGTCCCACATGATCAGGTCATGCGGCATCCAGCGATGGGTGTACACAAACCGCGGTTGTACGCAGTGTGCGGTCAGTTCCGCAAGCAAGTCGCGGCTTTCGTCATCCGGCATGCCCAGGATACGTACCGTGTAACCTTCGCTTACGTACAGGCATTTGCGCCCCGTCGCGGAATGCAGCCTGACGACCGGGTGTACCTTCTCGAGCCGCTTTTTCTTCTCTTCCTCGTTGTATTCTGCGGGCTTGTTGCCACTCTGTCTGGACTGTTCGTCGCGATGGTACAAACTGTGCAGTGCCTCGAGCTTTTCGATTCGCTTCTTCATTCCCGCCGGCAACGCGTCATAGGCCGCGGTCATGCTGGCAAAACGGGTGTCGCCCAGGATACGGCCATCCTTTTCCGGGACCTCGACGGCGTGCAGCAGTGACGCCACCGGAGAAATTTCTGAATGTGCACCGTCCGTGTGCCAGAACATGCCTGCATCGTAGCTGCCAATATGCTTGCCGTTCTCGACGATGTTGGAAACCACCATAAGTTCGGGGCGCCGGGGCGTGTAGTGCCGCATCTGCTTCACTTTGCGAAGTTCCCCCATGCGCGCGCTGAATCGGATGTGATCGTCATCGCTCAATTCCAGACCGCGAAAATAGACGACCTCATGCCGGTAAAACGCCTGCCGGATCTGCTCGAATGTTGCATCGTCCATGTTTTCAGTGAGATTCACACCACTGATCTCTGCACCCAACGCAGCGCCCGAGGGTATGACTTTCAACGACATGAATGCTCCTTTGCTACGATGTAAAATCTCGGATAGCCCGTCGACTGTTATTCATTGCGTATGCCCAGTTCCCTGATCAGTTTGCCCCACACGGTCATATCCGCTTTCATCGCTTCCGTGAGCCGCTCCGGCGGGCTGCCCACTGCCTCTACGCCGGTCGTGAAGAGCTTATCCTTGACGTCCGGCCTGCTTAGCGCCAGCACTATCTCCTGATTGAGCCGCCTGACGACAGCCGCAGGTGTGCGCGCCGGAACAAATATTCCGTTGAGAACCCCGGCCTCGTATCCTGGCAAACCCGACGCGGACACGGTCGGCAGTTTGGGGAATAGGGCCGACGGATGCGCAGCCGTCACCGCAAGGGCGCGCAATCTTCCCGACGAAATATACGACGCTGCACCGCCCGCATTTGGGAAACTCACCTGCAGATGGCCGGCCAGCATGTCGGTAAGCGCCTGGCCGGAACCCTTGTACGTGATGCGCACGATATTGACCTTAGCCATCGATTTGAACAATTCCGCCGCAAGGTGGGGTGTGCCACCCGTGGCACCGGACGCGTAATTGAGTTCTCCCGGTCTGGACCTGGCGAGAGCAATGAGTTCCCGTATCGATCTTGCCGGCAATGCGGGGTGCACCACAATCAGATTGGGCGACGTGGACACCAGCGTAATCGGTGAAAAATCCGCGACCGGATCCCAAGACACATTGCTCTGCAGATACGGCGTTAGCCAGAAGGTGCTGCCGGTGGTGAGCAGCGTGTATCCGTCGGCCGGCGCTTTGGCGACGATGTCGCCGAGGATGATACCGCTCTGCCGGTTGTCGACGATCACCTGTTGACCCAGGGCCGCGGACAGGACCGGCGCGATCAGTCGCGACGCGTAGTCGGCATTGCTGCCGATACCGCCAGTGACTATGCGTATGAGCTTAGTGGGGTAGTCCTGGCCGTGTGCGCCAGCCGGGCACAAACCGGTCACGGCGACTGAGAGTATCAACGGAATCAGACGGTATGCAGGCACGAAACGTCGCTCCACGAGAGAGGATAGACATTTCAAGCCACTCTTTTCCCCATGCGCGACTATATCGCCGGCCCGACAAGAGGTCAATCGAATGGTGTTTGCTGAAAATTCCCCGCTCGCGATGACTATTTGAACCCTACATCGCCCCCAATCGCCTCACTCTGACCGCATCACGCGAGCGCAGGCCGCGCGGGATCGTAGTCGCCGTTGCAGAACCGCTTTTACCTTGAGGATCAGGCCGCCTGGGTGGGCGCCTACGAATGCAATCGCTTCGGTCTGAGATAACTGAGTTCATACATGTTGGTTCGCCTTCATGGTCTGTTTAGCTTTCGAAGCCTGTATAGCGTGCCATACTTTGTTCGGCGTGAGCGGCATATCGAGCTCAGGGACACCCAGAGGCCTTAATGCATCCATCACCGCACTGGCCAGCGCTGGCAGAGACGCCGTGCAACCGGACTCACCCACCCCCTTGGCGCCCAGAACATTGGCCTTGCTGGGCACCGGATGCTCATCCATGCGTATGTCGCGTATCAATCCGGCACGCGGCATGTAATAGTCGCTGAAACTGCCGGTCAGCAGCTGTCCGCTGCCGCGATCATAAACCGCATGTTCGCCAAAAACCTGCCCTGCGCCCTGCATGACACCGCCGTGAACCTGCCCCTCAACGATACTATGATTGATAACCACCCCGCAATCGTCCGCGGCACTATAAGAAACAACCTGCGTAACGCCGGTCTCGGGATCTATTTCGACTTCCGCGATGTGGCAGCCGTTCGGATAGGTCGAACCTATGGTTCCTTCGCCGATAACATTCATGGGATGCGGGTTGACGCCTGCCAGTTTGCGCGCAAGCGCGTCGAGGCGGATGGATTTTTCGCCGTCGCTGGCGCTGAAGATGCCATCGGCGAATTTGATCTGCGAAGGCTCGACTTCAAGCGCTTCTGCAGCCAGGGGAATCGCCTGCGCGACCAGCTTTTGGGCGGCAATCTGGCATACGCTGCCTGCGCCTACCATCGATCGCGAACCGCCCGACGGGTTTCCAGCCATCTCCCTGCCCTGCACACAGGAGCGAAATCCGACGGATTCTTGCGGCACACCCAGCGACTTCGCGACGACCTGCGTAAACGTCGTTTCATGGCTCTGACCGGTAGACAAAGCGACCGTATAGAGCGTGAGCTTTCCCTGCGCGTCGAATTCAAGCGCAATCTGGTCGTTGGGCATACGTCCGAGGCCGGTCCCTTCGATGACAGTGGCAAGCCCGATGCCGCGCAGCTTGCCAGTTCCCGCTGCAGTCGCACGGCGCGCCGGGAAGCCAGCCCAGTCGGCGGCGATGAGCGCCTTGTCGAGGCAACCCGCAAAATCCGACAATTCGTAGACCCCACCGGTGACGGACTTGTACGGAAAAGCCGCCAGCGGTATGAAGTTACGCCGGCGCATTTCGGCACGGTCGATGTTCATGTCGACGGCCGCCTTGTCCACCAGTCTTTCCACGACGTATGCAATGTCAGGCCGTCCCGCACCACGATAGGCCGCGATCGGCGCCGCGCTGGTGTGCACGAGGCTGAAATCGCCGTAGAGCGCGGGCGTCCTGTATACCCCCGTCATGCATGCTGCGACATTGCGCAGGTGTCCCGAACAACCGGTCGGCGTCAGGTACGCACCCATGTCGCATTTAAAATCGTAGCGCGCAGCGAGGAAATTGCCTTCACGGTCAAGCGCGAGTTGCCCCGACATCTGTATACCGCGGCCATGCGCGTCGGACAAAAAACCTTCGGAGCGTGTAGACACCCATTTCACCGGACGTCCGAGCTTCTTTGTCGCTATCATCAGCGCCGCGTGCTCGGGATATACACTGCTGCGCTGACCAAAACTGCCGCCGACATCGTAGAGGTGCAGGCGCAACTTTTCTTCCGGCACTCCCGTCAGTTGAGCAAGCTGCCAGCGCAGGACGTTCATGCCTTGTGCATGGGTATGAATGTCATAACAACCGCTCTCTGCGTCATGGTTGACGACGTAAGCGCGCGGCTCCATAGGGCTCCCCACCACGCGCGTGGACTCCACGTCTATGCGCGCAACGTGCGCTGCGTCCGCGAAAGCACGCTCCACGGCTTCAGCGTCGCCGGCCTCCCATTGGAAACTCAGATTGCCCGGCACCCCCGCGTGCAGCGCTCCAGCACCCGCTGCCAGCGCATCGCCTATCGTTACGGCCGCCGGCAAATCGCGATATTCGATTTCAATGGCATCGAGCGCATCCTGTGCGGCGGCTGCGGATTCCGCAACGACCAGCGCCACCACCTCGCCCACAAATCGAACCTTGCCGTGCGCCAGAACCGGCCGGTCTGTCTTTATCGGAGTGCCGCCTTTGCGATTGACGAAGTTCGACATCAACGGAAACCGCACATAACCGGCCGCGAGCGCATCGCTGCCGGTAAATACAGCTGCGACACCCGGACGCGTCAGCGCCGCGGCAGTGTTCAACGATACGATTTCTGCGTGTGCGCGATCGGAACGAAAAAACGCCGCATGCAGCTGCCGCGGAAGATTCCAGTCCGACGAGTATCTTCCGCGACCCGTAATAAGCCGCAGGTCCTCGCGACGATTTGCAGTGTGGGTATTGCTCATCGAAGTGAAAGTATGTTTTCCGGGTTACGGGTGCGCTGCCGCTGCATCGGGCGCGTGTCCTGCCATGCCCGATATGATATTCGCTTAAGGCCTTTTTGTCTAAGCGAGGAACCTGCGTCGGCAACGATAGCGCCGTCGTCCGCCTCGCAGCCGGACGCCTCTCAGTCGGAGCGGATACCCGCGTTCTGGATAACCTTGCCGCTTTGCGTCATGTCGAGCTTGATGGCTGCCGCGAATTGCGCGGGAGAACTTGCCACGATATCCATGCCGGCCTTGAAAAAACGCTCGCGCGCTTCCGCCGTAGTGAGCAGACCTACCATTTCCCGATTGAGCATATTGACGATCGCCGCGGGCGCAGAGGCAGCCGCGAACAAACCCAGGGTCGATCCGTACTCGTAACCCGGCAATCCCGCGGCAGCGGCAACCGTGGGCAGGCCCGGCGCGAGATCCGATGGTTTGAGGGATGCCACCGCCAGCCCCCTCATCCGGCCTGCACTGATATGCGGCGCCGCGCCCGAGGCCACCGGAAACATGACCTCTATCCTGCCACTGAACAAATCCGTGAAAGCCGGTGCGGCCGGTTACCTGCATCGCGACATCAAGCCGCCCAATATCTTCATATGCAACGACGGCAGCCCGATCCTGATCGACTTCGGCTCGGCGCGCATGAAAGCCACGGTCAACAAGGAATTGACCGCCATCGTGTCGCCGGGATTTTCGCCGCTGGAGCAGTACCACAGCCATGGCAGGCAGGGCCCGCGGACGGATCTCTTTGCGCTGGCCGGCGTCATGTATTGGCTTGTGACCGGCAAGAAACCCATCGAAGCGGCGGCGCGTGTAGGCACAGACCCCATGCCCCCCCTGGCGGATATTGGTGACTCCAAGTATTACACCCGGCACTTCCTGTCGGCGATCGACTGGGCTCTGAAAGTTCCGGAAACCGAACGTCCTCAATCAGTGCCCGAATGGCGTACCACATTGGCCGACGTGAATGCGGTGGATATTCTGCTCGACGCGCCATCGTCCGCCGCACGACCCGCGCCGCCGGGCGCCACCAGCCTGACCCAAATGCCGACGGGCGTTGTGTTCGACCGCGACCTCCTCAAGCGCATTCAGACGGAACTCGCACGCCACGTCGGCCCCATAGCAGCCTCGATGATAAAAAGAGCCGCCACCAAGTCGCTTACGGTGCCCGATCTCGTTGCAATGCTCGCCCCCGACATTGCCGACAGTACAGCGCGCCGAAACCGCGCTCGCCGGGCATATCGGTGCAGTGGCAAATGTATTGGTAAAGCGCGCAACGAAAGCAAGCTCTATCTGCTGGTGAGCGACGAAATCACGGACAAGGTCCAGCGTAGAAACTTCGTGCGTATGGCAATCGCGCTGTCCGGTAAAAACTAATCGGCGCGTATCCCTGCTTCCCTGATCAGCCGGCCGAGCCGCGTCATATCTGCTTTGATGGTGGCTGCCAGTTCCTCGGGCGCGCTGGCAATCACCTCCGCGCCTGAGCCGGACAACCTGTCTTTCACGTCCGCTGCGTTCAGAACTTTTACCATTTCCTGATTCAGTCTGGCGATGATTGCATCCGGCGTCCTGGCGGGCGCAAATAATCCCAACGGCGACGCTGACTCGTAGCCAGGCAATCCGGCTGCCGCCACCGTCGGCAACCCCGGCGCAAGCGCCGAAGATAGCGCGCTGGTTATCGCCAGTGCGCGCAAGCGACCCGATTTCACGGGCGGCATCGTCGCTGCACTATTGGCGAATGTCACGTGAGTCTCGCCACCCATGAGCGCAGCCAGCGCCGACGCCGGCCCCTTATACGGAACATACACAATATTGACACCGGCCATGAACTTGAACAGTTCGCCGGCAAGATGCGCTGACGAACCCGGAAATGTACCCGCATAATTGAGTTCGCCCGGTTTCGCACGCGCCAGCGCGAGCAATTCGCTGACCGACTTGACCGGCAATGATGGATGAACCGCAAGTATGCTGAACGTGCTCATCGCCAGGGTAATGGGCGCAAAATCACGCACCGGATTCCATGACGTATCACCGCGCATCAGCGGCATGATCCACAGTGGCGGGCCGAACGACAACAGCGTATAGCCATCGGGCGGCGACTTGGCAGTAATTTCGATGGCCGTCATGCCGCGATTGTCCACGATTACCGCCTGCCCCATGCTGCCGGCAATCCCGGTCGCGATCAGCCGCGCCATGATGTCGTTGCCGCTGCCCGATTCGGCCGTTACGATGCGGATAGTCTTTATCGGAAAGAATAGTCCTGAGCCCGCTGAACCGGCCTGTCCGAGCACCGCACTGGCGGCAAGCATCAGAATGCCAATTGAAAAACCTGTTGCGATCATGCGTTGCATGCGCAACTCAGTTCTCGACTCTGACTTTGGCCGCCTTGATGACTTTGCTCCACTTGGCCATATCTGCCCTGAGCAGGGCGGCAAACTGTTCGGGCGCGGATATATAAGTCTCAAGTCCCTGACTGACGAGCTTTTCCCTGAAATCGGACATCGCCAGTACCGTTGCAAGCTCGCGCGACCATTTGTCCGCAATATCGCGCGGCGTTGCGGCCGGCGCAACGATGCCGAACCAGCTCGTCATTTCGTATGCCGGCAATCCCGCCTCGGCAAACGTGCGCACCTGCGGCAAGGCCGTGGCGCGAGTCGATCCGGTGATGGCGATGGCCTTGAGTTTGCCGCTATTGATGTGCGCGATTACGGCAATCGGAACCTGAAATGACACCTCCACCTGACCGCCCACGAGTTCGGTGATTGCGGGACCGCCACCTTTGTAAGGTATGTGCTGCATCCTTGTGCCTGCCACCATGTCAAAAAGTTCACCTGCCAGATGATTCACGCCCCCCGCGCCCGCGGACGCGTAATTGAGCTGACCCGGCCTGGATTTCGCCAATGCTATGAACTGCTGCAGGGAAATGGCTGGCAGTGACGGATGTAGCACCAGCACGTAGCGCAGTCTGGCAAGTGTGGCAACCGCATCGAGATCCTTGAGTGTGTCGTAAGGAAGGCTGGGAATCAGGCCGGGAATAATCACGAAGGCTCCGGTCACGAGCAGCATGGTATACCCATCGGGCGGAGCCTTGGCCACTGCATCCGTGCCTATGACCGTATTACCGCCTGGACGGTTGTCGACGATTACTGGTTGCCCCCACCTTTCCGTTAGTCTCTGCGCGACCATGCGCGCCACGGGGTCGGTGCTGCCGCCAGGTGGATAGGGAACCACAAGCCGTATCGGCTTGCCCGGATAAGTCTGTTGAGCGGCGGCGGAACCCGCCCCGGCCAAAAGCGCAACGGCGGCCAACACGCGCGCCACGGCGGTGAAAAAATTAATCATGTTGCGTCCCGGTTGCAGCGTTATTCGTCCCGTTCACGCGTGCAGCGCCCGTTCCGCACGTTCGCCTGCATTCTGAACCCTTTGCTCATGCAGGACATGCCTGACGCGATCGATGCCGCAAAAGTGGTCAACGCAATCAAGAATGCAGTGCGACGTGCCTCCATCAACGCGCCGCGCGCTCAGTTCGCCGAACCGTGATCAGCAGTATGCACAATAGTACCGAGTTCAGCGAGCATGAGGAGGATAGGCATTTCAAACCACCTTTTTCCCCAAGCGCGACTATATCGCCGGCCCGAGAAGAGGTCAATCAAGTGTTCCTGCACCACCTCTTAGTGCCCAGGCGCCCATGACAGCTACAACAGTCTGAAATCAGCGCTCGGTGTGACGACGTTCGAGAAAAAGCGTCGTCTTTCCGCTCGCGGGATCCAGCAACAGGATGCCGAATATCGACAATATAAAGATTGCCTGCCAGGTGGAACGACGGTTACGTCTCATTTTCACGATAAATCGTCGCGTCGAACCTTGCAGCCAATAGAAATCCGTAAACCTGCAATTCTGCCTAAATTATGGAGTATAAAGCTATGTGTAGCCCCATTGGCGGATCACGGAATTCATGAATTATCGTCGCAAATTCATTATCGCGCCTCGCTCAGGCGCACTCGCAAAGCCGGCCGGCTCTTTCGCTCAACAGCCGGCTCCGGGGCGGGTTCGTATCGGCTGTCTCGGCCCGCGTCGTATGGCGCAACGCCCGCCGCATGGTTGCCACTGAGAGCAATATCAAAATGTTCCGGCTGACGATGGTGACGACTGAACCTTTGGCAAAAGTATGAGCCTCCCCGAAGATCAGGAACAACACGATCTGCAACTGCGGGCGGCAGCCGAGCAGCAGATTGACCCTGCGCCGCAGACCAAACCCGGTGAGCACCCGGGGGCGGAACTGCTGCATGAATTGAAAGTGCACCAGGTTGAACTGGAGATGCAGAACGAGGTTTTGCGCGAGACGCAGATTGCACTGCTGGAATCGCGCGACCGCTATGCCGATCT
>CANJQI010000196.1 GCA_947476215.1 Betaproteobacteria bacterium | reverse complement strand
TCTCGGGTTACGTGCTCTGAATCAGGAATCCGGGATTCGAATCGGCCGCGACCAAACCCTGTCGTTCAGCCGTATTAAAAAAGCTCTGCGCAGAGTGCAGTTCGGTTTGGACCCGAAGCTGTGCCCTGATCGCCGGATTTGATCGTTCATTACACAAGGGTCGGATAGGAAATAATCGTGAATCAGACAGCCAAGATGGAAAATCCATACACACGCGGCATGGCAGCGTTTGTCGCGAATCTACGCTATGAAGACATACCCGAGGAAGTCAGGGCGCGCATCAAGCTACTGCTGCTCGATACGCTGGGTTGCGGGATCTACGGTTCCCTGCCTGCTCACAGCAAGATACTGATACGTACCATGGCCAAGGTCGACGAGTCCAAGGCCTGTGCGGTGTGGGGCACGCGCAATCGCTTGTCCGCGCCGCACGCGGCACTCGTGAATGGCAGCATGACACAGGGGTTTGAACTCGACAGCATGCATAGCCGTGCCATCATGCACATTGGCAGCGAGACCGTGCCCGCATTGGTGGCGGCGGCCGAGGTCAAGCCCGGGATCAGCGGCAAGAAGTTTCTGGCGGCAGCGGTCGCCGGGTATGAAATCGGCCCGCGCGTCGGTTTGTGCATGGGGCAGGGGCATCTGGCACAGGGCTGGCATTGCGGCACCAAGGGCGTGTACTCTTCCGCGGCATCGGCAGCCTCCGCATTCGGTCTGTCGGAAGAACAAACCGTGCATGCGCTGGGCATAGCCGGAACGCAGGCGGCGGGTTTGATGGCGGCGCAGTTCGGTTCCATGGTGAAACGCATGCACGCCGGGCGTGCCGCGCAGAGCGGCTTGTACGGGGCGTTGCTGGCGGAAGAAGGATACACCGGGATCCAGAACGTATTTGAAAGCGACTATGGCGGTTATTGCACGACTTTTTCGCGTTCCAAGGACCGCTTTGACATGAACGAGCTGACCAAGGGGTTGGGCAAGGAATTCGAGACCATGCGCGACTCGCTGAAATTTTATTCCTGCGCCGCCAGCAACCATGCCACGCTCGATGCGGTGCGCATGATCCGTGATCGGCACCCGTTTAAGGTGGAAGATGTCGAAAAGATCACCGCCTATGCGTCGTATTTGGTGCTTGAGCACGTGGGCTGGAAATACAACCCGATCGGACTGACCGCGGCGCAGATGAATCTGCCGTTTTGCGTAGCGACGTTGTTGCTGGAAGGTGATGTGTTCGTCAAGCAGTTCACGGAAGATGTCGTGCATAATCCGGCGCGCATCGCGCTCGCCGACAAAGTCGAAGTGATAGAAGACCCGGCGGTAACCGCCAAGGGCGCGGGCTCGCGTTATGAGGTGCGGGTTGAAGTGCGCCTCAAGGACGGCAGCGTGCATGAACAGCACGTCGAAGCGGCGCGCGGCAGCGATAAGAAATTTGCCAGCGAGGCCGAAGTCATGGATAAGTTTAGAAAACTGGTCTCGAATGTGCTGCCTGCATCGCAGGTGGAGCAGATCGGCGAGACGGTTCTGAAACTTGAGAAGCTAGACGATGCATCCAGTCTCGCCAAAATGCTGGCGCTTGCGTAGATCCTTCTCCCTGATGTCCTATGTGGATAGGCATTTCCCCTGACAAGTGAGGAATAAATGAGTAACACAGATTTTGGTAATCCCGATGTAATCGTGGTCGGCGCCGGCAATGCCGCGTCATGCGCCGCCTTGGCGCTGCGTGAGAAAGGCGCTTCAGTCATCATGCTGGAAGCAGCACCCGTTGAAGACAGCGGCGGCAACAGTCGCTACACCGCGGGTCTGATGCGCCATGCTTTTCATGGCGTCGACGATCTGGTGCAGATCATTCCGGAGCTTACCGAGGAGGAGCGCAAGGAGGTGGATTTCGGCACCTATCCCGAGAGCCAGTTTTTCGATGACATGGGGAACATCACAAAGTACAGGACCGATCCGGATCTGTGCGAATTGCTGGTCACGAAAAGTCTCGAAACCCTGATCTGGATGCGCAAGAACGGCATACGCTTTCAGCCAAGTTTTGGCCGCCAGGCGTACAAAGTGGACGGCAAGTACAAGTTCTGGGGCGTGCCCAGCGAGACTTGGGGCGGCGGCATGGGACTGGTCGACAGCGAACACAAGCTATGCACGGAGCGCGGCGTCAAGATATTCTATGAAACGCCGGCGGTGGCGCTCATCACGAATGACGACGACGCGGTGTGCGGCGTCGAAGTCAAGCATAAGGGCAAGCGCATTGCGATACGTGCGCGGGCGGTGGTGCTGGCGTGCGGCGGTTTTGAATCCAATGCGGAAATGCGTGCGCGTTACCTGGGGCCCAACTGGGATCTTGCCAAGGTGCGCGGCACACGCTACAACACCGGTGCCGGCATAAAAATGGCGCTTGAGGCGGGCGCTGTTCCTTACGGCCACTGGTCGGGCGCGCATGCCTGCGAGTGGGACCTCAATGCGCCGCCCTATGGGGATGTCACGGTTGGCGACAACTTCCAGAAGCATTGCTATCCGCTCGGCATCGTCGTCAACGAGCGCGGCGAGCGCTTTATTGACGAGGGTGCGGATTTCCGCGGTTTCACTTATGCGAAGTACGGCCGCGAGATACTCGCGCAACCGAATATGTTTGCATGGCAGATATTCGATTCGAAATTTCTGCACATGCTGCGCGACGAGTATCGCATCAAGCGCGTTACCAAGGTCACTGCGAATACGCTGGAGGAACTGGTCAAGAAACTGGATGGCGTAGACGCAGATGCCTGTCTGCGCGAAATTCACGCCTTCAACAAGGCAGTGCGTACCGACGTTCCATTCAATCCGGCGGTACTCGACGGACGCAGTGCGCCGGGACTGCGCGTGCCGCGCAATAACTGGGCAAATACGATAGACAAGCCACCGTTTGAAGCCTACGCAGTGACGTGTGGCGTGACGTTTACTTTCGGCGGCGTCAAGGTGACAGTCAATGGCGAAGTTGAAGATACGTCGGGCAAACCAATACCGGGACTATTTGCGGCCGGCGAAATGGTAGGGGGGCTTTTCTATCACAACTATCCGGCGGGTACGGGGCTTACATCCGGCGCTGTATTCGGACGCATCGCGGGCAATGGCGCGGCTGGATTTGTAGGAAGGTAGAGGTGCAACAGCGACCAGCTTCGGCTGGAGCTGTAGCCGCGACGTTGAGTGTAACCGCCCGTGATCTACAAGCTTTCCTCGGCGAACCTCTGCGGCCACTGCGTGCTCCGCGTTAAGAGTTTGATATTAATGATATTACTGACAAAGTTATCATGCCCACAGCCGCTCAGTTGCTAGGAGACTACGCCGCGAATCTGAAATTCGACGACATCCCGGCCGCGGTCATCAAGCACGCCAAACATTGCATGATGGACACCGTGGGGGCTGCCGTATTTGGATCTCAGTTTCCATGGAGCCGCATGGTCGCCGCGTACGCCACCGCGTATGGCGGTGCCGGGAAATGTTCGCTGATCGCGATGCCGGGCGTTCATGTGCAGACACCGTCTGCGGCGCTCGCCAATGGCGTGTTCGCGCACGCGTTCGAACTCGATTGCGTGGGCAAGGCGAATTGCGGTGCGCACCCCGGCGCAACGCTGGTGCCGGCAATACTGGCGGGGTGCGAAGAAGTGGGGGCAGACGGCAAGACCGCCATCACGGCGTTTGTCGCCGGCTGCGAGATCATTACCCGCATAGGCGCCGCCGCCTGCCACAGTTCGGAAGCATTGGGTTTTCATGCGCCGGGCCTGAACGGGCCTTATGGCGCGGCCGTTGCCGCCGGACGTGTCTTCGGGCTGACCGGCGAGCAGATCGGCCATGCCATGGGCATCGCGGGCTCGTTATCCAGCGGGCTGCTGGCGTTTACCAAGTCGCAGCAGGGTGCGATGGTGAAGCGGTTGCATCTGGGGCGCGCTTCGGAAGCCGGCATACTCGCAGCGCGGCTCGCGGCACAGGGATATACCGGCCCCGAAACGGTGCTCGAAGGCAAGTTCGGATTTCTCGATGTTTATTGCCGCAACGCGAACCCAGCCCTGTTGACCGCCGGGCTGCACAAGCAGTGGGAAACTCTGCAAACCGGCATGAAGCGTTATTCGTGCCATCTGTATGCACACACGCCGGTAGTTTCGCTGCGTGAGTTGATGGCAGAAAACGGTTTTCAGCCGTCCGACGTTGCGAAGATCGTGGTCGAAGGCACCGAGACGCTGTTGAGCCATCACGACATCCGTGCGCCGCGCGAGATTGCCAAGGCGCAATATAGCGTGCCATTTTCGGTTGCCATCGCGCTGCATCGCGACCCCGAGGATCCGAAATCGTTTGATGCAAGCGCGGTCGACGATGCTGCCATCATCGAGACGTGCCGGAACGTTGAACTGAAATTGAAAGCCGGAGCCAGTCCATCGGCACGCAGTACGCGCATCACCGTGCGCCTGAAGGATGGTCGTGAGTTCGTGAGGGCGCGTGACTCGTTCAAGGGCATGCCGGAAGAGCCCCTGAATATCGCCGACGTGCGGTGCAAGTTCATGCGTCTTGCCGCCGGGCTCGGCGAGGCAGCCGCCGAACGCCTGTTTGAGCGCCTGGAAAACATGGACACGGAGGGCCGGTTTTCGGTGGCCTGACCCTGTGCTGTCGTGAGCATCGGGTTTTTCATGCGCGCGGTGGCCACAATTATTGTTCTTTCCATATTTCGAGACACACGCGCATCAAACTATCGTCGTCCCGGCGAACGCCGGGACCCAGAAATACAGACGGCAACCTGGATAACCATTTTGGATTCCGGTTTTCGCCGGAATGACGGATGATTATCATGAGTTTTGGAAAGATCAATAATCTGATTTTGGAGGCAATATGAAAGACAACGAGTACGACGTTATAGTTGTTGGCGGCGGTAATGCGGCGTTATGCGCGGCGATGTCGGCTCGGGAAAAGGTTAAGAGCGTGCTCGTACTGGAGCGCGCCCCGGAAAACAAGCGCGGTGGCAACAGTGTCTTCACTGCCGGAAGTTTCCGCATGGTCCATGACGGTCTGGAAACCATCAGAAAAGTCATCCCGGACCTTACCGCTGAAGAAATTTCGACCACTGACTTTGGCGAATACACCGTAGAGCAGTATCTGGATGATCTGGGGCGGGTAACGCAGTACCACATCGATCCCGATCTGGCGGAAATCCTGGTCCGGGAAAGCACCGGCACCGTGCAGTGGATCAAGGACAGCACCAAGCTGCGGTTTGTGCCGATGTATGGCCGTTATGCGTTCAAGCACAATGGCCGATTCAAGTTTTTCGGCGGCACGGTGGTTTACGCCAACGGCGGCGGCGCCGGACTAGTCGACGGGGAGTACCGCGCAGTGGCCCAGAGCGGTGTTGAAGTGCGTTATGGCACTCAGGCAACGTCATTGTTGCGTGGCCCCGCCGGTATTGAAGGGGTGTGTGTCATCTCCAACGGAGTGGAGGAAAACATACGTTCGCGCGCGGTGGTGCTGGCGTGCGGCGGTTTTGAAGCCAACCGTGAATGGCGCACCCGCTACCTCGGTCCCGGCTGGGACGTCGCCAAGGTGCGTGGCAGCCGCTACAACACCGGTGATGGCATACGCATGGCGCTCGATATCGGCGCCCAATCCTACGGCCAATGGTCGGGATGCCACGCCGTATCCTGGGAGCGCTATGCGCCGGATTTCGGCGACCTCGATTCCATGTCCACGTCGTATCGTCACAGCTATCCGTTCAGCGTCATGGTCAACGCCGATGGCAAACGGTTTGTCGATGAAGGCGCCGACTTTCGCAACTACACTTACGCGAAATATGGCCGCGTCGTGCTTCAGCAGCCGGCAAGCTACGCGTGGCAGGTTTTTGATTCGCAGGTTGCGCACCTGCTGCGGGACGAATACAAGCTGCGTGGCGCCACCAAGGTGCAGGCGAATACGCTGGAAGAACTGGTCGACCGCATGCAGGACGTGCATCCGGTGCAGTTTCTTGAAACGATACGCGAGTACAACGCAGCCGTTAAACGCGAGGTTCCCTTCGATCCCAACGTCAAGGATGGCCGCTGCACGGCAGGGCTCGCCGTAAACAAGACCAACTGGGCGAATACGATCGAGAAGCCACCGTTCGATGCCTACTCGGTGGGATGTGGAATCACGTTTACCTTTGGCGGGCTCAAGATCGATACCACCGGGCGCGTACTGGATATCAGCGACCAACCGTTACCGGGGCTCTACGCCGCCGGCGAGCTGGTTGGCGGGCTCTTCTATTTCAATTATCCGGGAAGTTCCGGGCTGATGGCGGGTGCGGTATTTGGCCGGATCGCGGGACGGGGCGCGGCCGAGTTTGTTTCGAGCAAGTCGCAATCCTGAAGGCGCGAAAATGATGCTTCTACGAAGACATTCGCGCGTTGTCTGCGCTATAGTATCCGGACGTGCATAGACCAAAGGAGGATGCGACATGGGAACCGGGGGATAAATTTTTATCGGCGTCGTAGTCGTCGTCATATTTTGGGCAATATCGATTTACAACGGACTGGTCGCCTCGCGTAATCGCTACAAGAACGCGTTCTCGCAAATCGACGTGCAGTTGATGCGGCGATATGACTTGATTCCGAATCTGGTCGAAACGTGCAAGGGGTACATGGCGCATGAGCGTGAAACGCTCGATGCGGTGATCAAGGCACGCAATCAGGCGGCGGGCGCGGCGCAGACGGCGAGCGCCAATCCGGGCAACGCTGCTGCAATGCGGGGTCTGCAGCAGGCCGACGGCGCACTGACAGGCGTGCTGGGACGGATGTTCGCACTGGCCGAGGCCTATCCGGATCTCAAGGCGAACCAGAACATGCTGGGGTTGCAGGAAGAACTGACCAGCAGCAAAACAAGGTTTCGTTTGCACGCCAGGGCTACAACGATTCGGTCATGGAATACAACACCAAGCGCGCATCCTTCCCTGACAACATCTTCGCGGGTATGTACGGGTTCAACGCGGCGGAATTGTTGCAGGCAATCAAATCCGCCGAGGAGCGTAAAGCGGTGCAGGTCAAGTTTTGACGAATTGGCCACGCTGGCCAACTCGCCGTGACGTTTTTTGAACATCAGCAAATGGCGCGCCACAATACGCGCGTCATGATCGTGCTGTACGCGTTCGCGGTTGCTGGCGTCGTATTGTCCGTCGACGTGGGGCTGGCTGTTACATACGTATCGGGCATTGCCGAGTCCGGACACGATGCAGCCCGGTACAAGAGCTTGATTGCGATGTTGCGCGGCGTCCCCATGCCGGTTTATGTCTGGGGTGAGCTGGCTACGCTCGCGGTAATCCTGGGCGCAACTGCGTTACAACTTGGCAAGTTGCGCGAGGGCGGGCGGCCGTTGCTGCGATGATGGGCGCCCGGCGTGTGTCGCCAGGAACGCGTGATCCGCTCGAACGCCGCCTGCTCAACGTGGTGGAGGAAATGGCGATCGCGGCCGGCACACGGGTTCCCGCGGTCTTTGTGAGGGACGGTGAAACCGCCATCAACGCCTTTGCCGCGGGTTACGACATTTCCGATACGGTGGTGGCAGTAACGCGCGGCACGCTGGAAACGCTGAACCGCGACGAATTGCAGGGTGTCATCGGGCACGAGTTTAGCCACATTATGAACGGTGACATGGCGCCCAATATTCGCATGATGGGGGTGCTGGCGGGCATTGTTTTCATCGGTTCCACGGGCGGATTTATCCTGCGCCATCTGAGAGACAGCGCCAGCAAGGGCGTGGCCGTACTATTCGCGCTCGGCGCTGCATTGTCCGCGCTCGGTTACGTCGGTCTGTTCTTTGCTCGGCTGATCAAGGCTTCCGCGTTACGTGAGCGAGAGTTTCTTGCCGATGCCTCCAGCGTGCAATTCACGCGCAATCCCGATGGCATTGCCGGTGCGCTTGATCAGCTTCGCGCCTCCGTGCGCGGTACGCTGGTCACCAACCGCTACGCCGAGGAAGTGTCACACATGTTTTTCGGCGCGCGGATCAGCGTCTGGACGGAGGGACTATTTGCCACCCATCCCCCCATAGACGAACGGATCCGCCGTGTCCATCCGCGATTTCAGTCGTTGGGGTATCGCAAGCTGCGACCAGCACCTGCTGTAGGTCCGGCGCTGGCGGAGGAGTCCGTCACCGCCGTTGCCGGATTCGCGCCGCTTGCCAAGCCGGTCGCGGCCGCGCCGCACGCCGCCGGTGCACGGGACGCCGATGCCGGTTACACATGGGGACGTTCGGCCAGCGGGAATATCGGGCCGGTGGGTGGTCTGGCGGCGGAGCATGTTGATTTTGCGCATCGTTTAATCGCGGCAATGCCACAGGGTTTGCGTGATCGGCTGCATGATCCGGATCGTGCGGGCGCGGCTGTCATCGCATTGCTGCTGGCACCCGTCGCGAGTGTCATGGAAGAACAGCTTGCCGCCGTGCGCAGGACCGGCGCAGCGCGCCTTGCCGACACTGCCGCCGCGGCCACGGCAGACACGCGCGAGTTGGGGCTGGCATATCACCTGCCGGTGATAGACCGCGCGCTGCCGGCACTGAAATCGGCGTCGCGCGAGTCACGGGCTGCATTTCTCAAAGCGCTGGAAGCGGTGATTTACGCCGATCGGCGTGTCACATTGCCTGAATTCGTGGTGCTGACAAATGTGCGTGCGCAGTTTACGCCGCGATCCCGGTTTGCCGCGTCGAAATTCAAATCCATAGTCGAGGTGCGCTCCGATGCGCATATGCTGTTGTCTCTGGTTGCGCACGCGGGCCGCCGGGGCAGGCCTGAAGACGCGGTGGATATGGCCTGCATTTCGTGCCGGCGCACGGGAAATGGGGCTTCCCGACGCGTTGGCTATGCACCGCAATACGCTGCAATTCGATGCGGCAGGCGCCACGCTGGAAAATCTTCGCGATCTCGCGCCGCTTCCTAAAGCCGTGCTCATCAAGGGACTGGTCGCCGCGGTGACTGCCGATGGGACGATACGTATCGTAGAAGCAGAACTGCTGCGCATGGTCGGCGCGGTTCTCGATTGTCCGTTGCCGCCATTGCTTGACAACCTTGACCCCGCTCAACTCGTGGCCTAGCGATGACCCTGCAAGGCAAAGACAGGGGCAGATACGATGGCAGACGAAACACGGGCACTTGCAAAGTTCGCGGCGGATATTCACTACGATCATTTACCGGATCACGTACGCAAACTCGCGCTCGACAGTCTGGTCGATCAACACGGCCGTGAAATCGGTTGCTGCTATTTGCCGTGGGCGCGGCAGGTCAGGGAGATGGTGTGCGGCGCCGGCGGTTTGCCCGAGGCGACTGTTGTCGGATATGGCGACTGCTTGCCCGTCGCCGCTGCGGCATTTTCCAACAGCACATTTGATCACTCGTTCGAGTACGCCGCGGCGGCGCCGTTCTTTCAGGGCCATCCCGGCGCGGAATTCATACCGCCGTTGATTTCGTTGTGACCTGATTTTCTCAAGGATCAATTTCTCGCATCTCTGCAAGGACTTTCATGGGCCGAGCGCGGTGAC
>CANJQI010000195.1 GCA_947476215.1 Betaproteobacteria bacterium | reverse complement strand
GGCACGCCCCGGAGAACTCAATTACGCATCATCATCCGCGGGCTCTTCCACGCATCTCGCGGCAGAACTGTTTATTGCGTTGAGCGGTGTCAACCTTACGCGCATCGACTATAAAGGCGTCGCACAAGCCGTCACCGATATTATCGGCGGGCGGGTGCAACTGATGTTCGCCACCGCAGGCGCGGTCGCGCCACATATCAAAACGGGAAAATTGCGCGCCCTGGCGGTTACCAGCACACAACCGTCCGCGCTTTTTCCGGGTTTGCCCACCATCGCGGCATCCGGCGTGCCAGGCTATGAGTCGGCCGCGCAATTCGGCTTGTTTGCCCCATCCCGCACCCCCGACGCGATCATAGCTCTGCTCAATCAGGAAACCGTGCGGGTCCTCAACAGGGCGGAAATAAGGGAAAAATTATTGGGCGCGGGTATCGAGGTCGTCGGCAGTTCGCCGGACCAACTGGCAGCGACGATACGTGGCGAAATGGCCAGATTTGGCAAGGTAATCAAGGACTCCGGAATCCGCCCTGAATGAAGACGATGCGCAACGTGGCAAAGTGATACCGGATTCGTCATCGGCGCGCCCTGGCCAGAAGTTACATCTGCTAACAAAAAGATACACCTCTCCCATTTGCTATTTGCTAGCCTGCAGGCTGGCATTACACAGGAGTAGATCATCATGAACAAACTCTCGAAAGCCGCATCGCTTTTTGCGCTTGTGTCCGTAGGCATGCTTGTCAGCAGTACTGTCATGGCCCAGCATCATGGCCGGCACGGACATGGTGGACATGCGCGCTTTGGATTCTATGTTGGGGTTCCCCTGTTCGCCGCCCCGTTCCATCCCTACTACCCGCCTGCTTATTACCCTCGCTACTACCCGCCCGTCGTGGTTGCACCGGCGGCGCCGCCAGTCTATATTGAAAATTCGCCAGTGCAGGCAGCGCCCGTGACCGCTGAAGCCCCAGGTAACTGGTGGCACTACTGCGTGGATGCGAAAGCATACTATCCCTACGTCAAGGAATGTCCCGGCGGATGGCAGCGCGTTGCACCGCAGCCGCCCAATGGCTAAATCCGGGGCAGACCTGATCATGAAAACAATTTCGCGTAGTACAACCGTGCTGGTCCTGCTAGCACTCGGCGCCTGCACCACAGTGCCCACCGGCCCGAGCGTAATGGCGTTGCCGGGCTCAACCAAGTCGTTTGACGAATTTCGTGCTGACGACCGGTACTGCCGCCAGTACGCACTGGAGCAGATCGGCGGCGCAACCGCCAGTCAGAACGCAACCAACAGCGCGGTCACGAGTGCCGCGGTAGGCACGCTGGTCGGCGCCGCGGCCGGCGCGGCGCTCGGCGGCCACAACGGTGCGGGCGTAGGCGCCGGAACCGGTTTGCTGGTTGGGACCATGGCCGGAACCGGCACTGCAAACGCCTCGACGTACGGCACGCAGCGCCGCTATGACAATGCCTATGTGCAGTGCATGTACGCGAAGGGAGAACGCGTTCCGGTATCCGGACAGTTGCAGTCGGTGCCCGCACGCACATCCGGCACGCCGCCGGCTCCGCCACGCAACGTTATTCCGCCACCACCACCCGGCAGTCCACCCCCACCGCCGCCCGGATACGTCCCGGGATAATTTTCCACAACCGGATGCATGACCCGGGTTTTGAAACAGGTGTGCTCGGTGTGTGGCGTTGTAGAATCAGCGACAAGCAAATCCCGTCGGGAGAACTTGGATGCTGCCCAAGGGCAAAACCGCGCTCGTAACCGGTGCGGGTCGTAACAACGGCAAAGCCATCGCACTCGCATTTGCACACGCTGGTGCGGACCTCATCCTCATTGCGCGCGAACGCGATGAGGACCTGCAAAAAGTAACCAGGGAATGCCTATCGATTGGTGTGCGAACGCTGCCTGTGCTCGCGGACGTCAACAGCCCACACGAAGTAGAACGTGTGGTGCGACTCGGACTGGAGCGTTTCGAAAAGATCGACATACTGACGCCCATGTCTGAAAATATTCGTGCATCGACCACATGGATGGGCGTGTTTTCGATGCTGTGTGCATGCTCCAGCCACGCTCAGGACAATGCGACAGGCTCAGGACAGGCATATCCCGCCAAACCCGTACGCTTCATTACGCAGGCGCCGGGCGGCGGCAGCGACTTCGCGGTGCGCATCATCACACAGGGCATTGCGGGTACGCTGGGACTCACCATCGTCGAAAACCGGCCCAGTGTCATCATTGCCGCCGAAACCGTGGCGAAAGCGCCGCCAGACGGCTATACCCTGATTTACGTCGGTGGCGGCTTCTGGGTCACGCCTATGCTGCAGAAAACCACGTACGATGTAGCACGCGATTTTACGCCGGTAACGCTCGCCACGAGTTCCTCGACCATATTGGTCGTACATCCCTCATTGCCGGTGAAGTCCGTAAAGGATTTGATCGCGCTCGCCAAAGCCCAACCCGGCGAGTTGAACTATGCATCAGCCGGCACCGGCGGTTCAGGCCATCTGTCAGGCGAAATGTTGAAGGCCATGGCCGGTATCAATATCGTGCACGTGCCCTACAAGGGTGGTGGTGCCGCGCTCAATGATTTGCTGAGCGGGCAGATACAGTTGACGCTCGATGGCGGCTCGGCGTTGAAACCGCATATCCAGGCCGGAAAATTACGGCCCTTGGCGGTCACCAGCGCGCGCCCCTCGGCGCTCACACCCGAGTTACCCACCATCGCTGCCTCCGGACTCCCCGGCTACGAGATGGCGCAGCTGAATGTGATATTCGCGCCCGCCAAAACACCTGCCCCCATCATTCAGCGTCTCAATCAGGACATCGTGCGCTTCCTGAAACTGCCCGAAACGAAAGAGCGGTTCTTCAATGCCGGCGTGGAAGTCGCGGGCAGCACGCCCGAGGAACTCGGCGCAGTCATGAAATCCGACGTAGCCAAAATCGGCAAAGTCATCCGGGACGCCGGCATCCGGTCCGAATAGCGCGGGAGCGCGGTTCAGCGCCGGGCGTGCTCTCCCGCGCTCTTGCCCGCCACCCGGCCAAACACCGCGCCGTTGGTGAGTCCCGAACTGCCGGGATAGTTGAAGTAGAACACGCCACCGACCAGTTCGCCGGCGGCGTAAAGGCCGGGGATGGCGCGCTCCTCGGTATCCACCACCTGACCGCGCGTGGTGATCTTCAGCCCGCCGAAGGTGAATGTGATGCCGCACGTCACGCCGTACGCCTCGAACGGTGGTTTGGATATGGTGTGCGCCCAGTTTGATTTGGGAATGGCGAGGCCTGCGGTGCCACGCCCGTCCTTGACATTGGGATTGAACGGCACGTCCTCGCGCACCGCAGCGTTGTATTGCTTGATCGTCTTGAGCGCCTGTTCGGGATTTACGCCGTCGAGCTTGGTGACGAGTTCCTCCAGCGTATTGGCGGTCACCTTGGTCACCTGCTTGATGCGATACGAATCGCGCAACAGATGCAGTACCTGCGAGTCATAGAGCTGCCATGCCGACTGACCGGGCTGTTCCAGTATGACACGGCCGTATTTCGCATAGGTGAAATTGCGGATATCGGCGCCTTCGTCAAGAAAGCGCACGCCATTCGAATTGAGCATGACGCTGAACGGATAGCTGTGTTTGCTGAATCCGTCCCCCACCGCGAGATCGCCGAATTCCGGCGCATTAAGATCCCATTCGCAGGCATGCGCGCACGACCAGTTGCCGTACGGCTGCGCACCAATGTCGAGCGCCATACGTATACCGTCGCCGGTGTTGTAGCGCGTGCCGCGCACCTTGGCGAGATCCCATCCGAAGCCCAGGTAGCGCGTGCGCCATTCGGCGTTGGCCTCAAATCCGCCGCACGCGAGAACAACGGATTTCGCTTTGATAGCTACGGTTTTCCCCTCGATTTTCGCCACCACGCCGTGCACGCCGGTGTCGTCGTGAATAAGCTGTTTCGCGGCCGCGCGATACAGGACTTTGATACCGGCGCGTCTGACGGCTTCGTTCAGCGCCTCGATCAGCCCCGGACCTCCACCCCAAACGGTCAGCGTTGAACCGCCGAAGAATTTGAACCGCCCGTCGACCTTGAACGCCTGACGGCCGTAATTCGCCTGGAACTTAACACCCTGTTTGTGCATCCAGTGCACGGTTTCATTGCTGCTCTTCACCAGCACTTCGCACAGATCGGGGTTGGTCCGGCATTGCGTCACCTCGGCCATGGTGTCGAAAAACTGCTCCTCGGTGTACGTGCCGAAGTCGGTATTGGCGACTTGCTCGTCGCTCAGATCGGGAACCAGCTTGCGGATGTCGTCGACGCCGCTGTAAACAAATCGAATGGCTCCGCCGGTAAAACGCGTATTGCCGCCACGCTCTGCTTCCGGCGCACACTCCAGGACCACCACGCGCGCGCCGCTTTCGTGCGCCGACAACGCCGCGCACAGCGCGGCGTTACCCGCGCCTACTATCACCACATCGCATTCCATAATTATCTCTTGCGCAGTGCTTTGATCAACGGCGTCACACTGGGCACGTTCTCCAGATCCCACACCAGCTTTTCAATCTGCGACACCTTGCGCTTGGGCAAGACCTTGGCCGCCAAACGCCGGAACTTCTTCGCCATCTGTTCACTGGTCAGCGGCCGGCGATCACTGCCGAGCGGAAAGTCGACGATCTTGTTCAGCACCTTGCCGTTCTTCAGTTTGACGAGTATGTCCGAACCCTTGCGGTAGTCGTTGCCCATTTTCTCGCGCTTCTCGTCGCGCACAACATGCACGCGGTTGGCGAGTTCCACCAGATCGGGCCGGGCGACGTTTTCTTCTATCATCTGATCGACAAACACGTCGCCCTCGATGAGTCGCGTGGCGATGCAAAAGCCGGTGTGCATCTGCGCCGCCGTCAATCCCTTGGGCACATACGGGTGCCAGCCTGCATGCTTGACCATGGCTTCGGTGACGCGCACCGTGATCTCCTCGACATCCTCCGCCTTAAGGCCGGTCTCGGTGACCAGTTCGTCTATGGCGTTCACCGCCGAGTGATTACCACCCCGGCATGCGTACGTCTTGATGGTGAACATCATGGTTTCCCAGCTCTTGCCCAGACCTTCGACCAGTGCCGGCAGATCGAATGCGTCCGTGCTGTGGCTGAAGGTGGAACAAAAGCCGCCGTATTTTTCCTCGAAAACGTCTTCAATGCCGGTGAAACCATCGGCCGCGAGCATCGCCCCGTAAAGGCCGCTCTGCGCACCCTTGGCATGCTGCATGCGCTTGACCATGGAACCATACTGCGCGGCCATCAAGCCACACGCCTGCGTGCCGGCAATGCCCATGGCATGAAAGAACTGCTCGGCGTTGAGCCCCAGCACGACACCGGCGGTGATCGTGCCCGGAAACGGCGCAATGATCGCGCCCGAATGCCAGCCGTTGAACAGCATCGCCTCGCCGCGCATGCATTTGCCGATGCGCGGGCCGATTTCGAAGCCCGCGATGATGGACGTCAACAGCTTTTCACCGCTGACCTTGTCCGCACCGACGTACTCGGCGGCGGCGAACGCCGCGGGCAACACGATGGAACAGGTGTGCAACGCGCCGTTGATATGCACGTCATCCAGTTCATAGCCCTGCACCATGGTGCCGTTGACCAGCGCGGCGTTGACCGCGGAAGCGGTCTGGCTGCAACCCCAGATGGAGGCTTGCCCGCCTTTGGGTTCGAGCCGTTTAACGACACCGGCCAGTATCCTCGTCCATGTCACATCCGAACCGTAAAGACCACAACCCAGTCCGTCCAGCATCACGCCTTTCGCGCGTGCAATCACATCCTGCGGAACATCCGACAGCTTGAGGCTGGCGGCGTAATCAGCTATTTGACGGGTATATGGCGTCATTGCATCTCTCCTTATCTGGTTCAATCTTCAAAAGGTTTCAGGCTAACATGGTGATAGCCGTAGTGTGGTCAGTTCAAACGCCCAACGCGGAGGAGCGCAGAGGAATAATCCTGCAACACGAGGCCCTGGCAAGCTTGTGGCTCGAAATTCTCAACGCGGCGCACACCAGCAACGAATCGGGTACTTCACGCGCACCTCTGCGTCCCCCGCGTCCTCTGCGTCGAGAGTTTGAACTTCAAGCACCTAGCCGTCAGCCACTGCTATAACGGTGTCTCGACTTCCTTTTTGATACGTGCAGCGAATTCTTCCGGTGTGGTCTGGACTGG
This sequence comes from Betaproteobacteria bacterium, assembly GCA_947476215.1. Lineage (GTDB taxonomy): Bacteria > Pseudomonadota > Gammaproteobacteria > Burkholderiales > SG8-41 > PALSA-1004. The sequence continues at coordinate 3,328 of CANJQI010000195.1, read as the reverse complement.
ATCAAATCCCTGCGCCATCAGGTGCTGTTGAACGTCCGGCATACGCAATACCGCGGCAAAATCCGCATTGAGTTTGGCGATGATGGCTTTGTCGGTGGCCGCCGGCGCGAGCAAACCCTGCCAGGTCGTCAGTTCGTAACCTGCAATGCCGGCTTCTTCCATGGTCGGCACGTCCGGAATGGCGCGCGAGCGTTTCGGTCCGGTGACGGCGAGTGCTCTCAACTTGCCGGACTGCACCTGCGGCACCGTCGGCGACATGACGGAAAACAGCATCGCGTCCTCGCCGCTCAATACCGCATTTGTCGCCGTGCCCGCGCCCACATAGGCAACGTGCTTCAACGTGACCTTGGCGAATTTCTCGAACAACTGCGCGGCCTTCAGGCTCGTCGTGCCGGGCCCACCCGAAGCGCAACGCAGTGTTCCGGGTTTGTCCTGCGCCAGCTTCACAAGGTCCCGCACCGTATTGGCCGGCACCGACGGATGCACGGCGAGCACATTGGGACTCAGCGCCATCAGTATCACCGGCGCGAAATCCTTGACGACGTCATATGGCAGATCCTTGCGCAGATGCGGATGCACGGTGAACTGGCTGGGCACGACCAGCAGCGTGTAACCGTCCGGCGGCGCCTTGGCCACCGCCAGCGTGCCGGGTATGCTTTCGCCGCCGACGCGGTTCTCCACCACGACTTGCTGCCCCCAGATCGCGGTAAGTTTGCTGCCTATGAGTCGCGCCAGCACATCGGCGGGGCCGCCTTCAGGCAGCGGAACGATAATACGAACGGTCTTGTTCGGATAGTGATTGCTCATGGTTTTGATGTTTCAGGAAAGAAACGATAATTTAACATAGGCACGACGGAAATCCCATACACGACACGCCTCGTGTATCGCTCACCAGCCAGTCACAAGTACAACGCTACTGCACCGGGATTCCGGCTTCCTTCACGATCTTCTTCCATTGCGCCACTTCCGCCACGATTTTTTCCGCGTAGTCACGCGGCGAGCTGGCCGCAGCCTCCGCGCCCTGGCTGGCCATCGTCTCCCTTACATCGGCGGACTGCGAAAATTTCACTAACGTCGCGTTGAGCCTGTTGATGATAGCCGCGGACGTTCCGGCAGGCGCCAGCACGCCGGTAAACGAATCCACGACGAACCGGGGCATGCCGCTTTCAACCGCCGTGGGAACTTCAGGTGCGATGGACACGCGTTTCGAACCCACGACAGCAATTGCTTTTGCCTTGCCGGACTTGATGAACGGCAGCGCCGCCAGCGTGCTGCAAAATACCACCTGCACCCGGCCCGCTACCAGATCCGTGAGCGCGAAGGCAACGCCTTTATACGGAACGTGCACCATGTCCACGCCGGCCAGCGATTTGAACAACTCACCTTCGAGATGCGTCGCGCTGCCGGTACCGCCCGACCCATAGTTGAGTTGTCCCGGCTTGGCCTTCGCAAGACTGATAAGATCCTTGACGGTACTGACCGGCAACGCCGCGCTCGCCACCATGAAGTGCGGCGCATAGGCCACGATGGATATCGGTGCGAAGTCCCTCTCCGTGTCGTACGGCAGCTTCTTGTAGAGCGCGGGATTAATCAAGTGGCCGCCGGACGCCACCAGCAGCGTATAGCCATCAGGCGCCGCCTTGGCAACCAGATCGGCGGCAATGATGCCACCCGCACCGGAGCGATTGTCGACCACCACCGGCTGGCCGAGAAATTCGGCCATTTTTTGCGCGACCAGCCGTGCCTGTATGTCGACGTTGCCGCCGGGCGGAAAACCGGCCAGCAGGCGTATCGACTTGACGGGGTAGTCCGCGGAGACGGAGTGGCCGATCGCGAGGAAACAGAAAATTACCGTATAGACTGCATGTAAGACATTATCGAACATATCGTCGGACTTTTGATGGTTGCCTGAATTGCTTAACTTGCCATTTGGCCCGGCCTGCAAAGACGGGTCAACTCCGCGATATCCGTGACTGTCTCCAGATCGCGTACCATGGCGGCAAGCCGTTGCACCTGTCCCTCCGGCAATGCGGTCAAGGCATTGGCGCGAAATTTCGCAACCAGCTCATCATGACTGAGCGGATTGCGGGGGTCGCCTTTCTGCGCCGGAATGAAATGGGAAAATTCGCGTCCGTCGCACGTGCGAATCAAAACCCGGACCTGGTACTGCTCCAGTTGCTCATCAGCGGTTACCGTTACTCTGCGGCACAACGCGGCAAGCCAGGAGTCCGCCACGCGTTCGTCGGTAAACTGGTTGATGCCCCCCGCATGATCGGTCAGGCCCACCGCCGCGGCATATTCGGTACTGAACTTGCTCTCCAAACCGGTGCGCGGTTGCGGATAATTTGGCGTCGACATCAGGTGCGGCCACAACCACACCTGTATCGCGCTGACGTCATGCGGCTGTAAGACGTGCTGTTCCGCTAGTAGAACCATGGCCTCGATGACCGGATTGCGTCCTCCGGCACATGCGTATGCCTTGATCGTATTGCGGCTGATCTCAAATTGCCTGCCCAGACCTTGAACCAAGTGCACAGGGTCGGTTCTTCCACCAAACACTTCGAAGATATTGTTTTTGCCTTCGAAGATGTCGTCAGGGCCGGTGAATCCCTGTCTTGCGAGCAGCGCCGAACGCACCGCGTTATGAGCGGCATTGGCCGCGTGCAGAGGCTTGCACATGGTGCCGAAAGATCGCAGCAGCCCTGCCGCCTGCGCGGCCACGATGCCAAATGCGCGCCTCATCTGCAACGCTTTTAAATTCATGGGCTTAGCCGCCGCCGCCACCGCACCGAAATGGCCGAGAAATCCGGTGCCATGCACGCCGCGCGTTTGCAGGTAATCGCCGAAACGCGCGACACGACCCAACCTGCACCCGACTTCAAACCCGGCCACATAAGCGGCAATCAGATCCTTGCCGGAACCACGACACGCTTCGGCCGATGCCAGCGCCGCGCCCAGAACCGGCGCACTGATATGGGTACCGCAATCGTGCTGGGTATCGTCGTAGTCCAACGCGTGCGCGGCGTAGCTATTCACCATCGCGGCCTGCGTTGGCGTTGTCTGTGTATCGGTGCCGAGCACCGTAGCAGCGCCCCCGGAATTTCCGGATGACTGCAAGATCATGCGCGCGGATTCATCCTGCGAGCCGAGAAGCGCGACACCCAGAAAATCCAGTATGCCGTTCTTCGCGCATTCTATGATTTCCGGCGGCAAGTCCTGATACGCCAACTCAATTACGAAATCAGCGAACTGCTGAGTGATGCCTGACGTTTGGGCTTCGGCCATGAGAGAACCTGTAAGTGATATCGCAGAAACGCTGATGCCTAGG
>CANJQI010000194.1 GCA_947476215.1 Betaproteobacteria bacterium | reverse complement strand
CAAAGAATTGGCAATTTCGATCCCCCAATCGCAGGGAACTAAAAAACTTCCCCGTCCAGAACTGAAAACAAGAAACTCACGCGCTACAATTAAAATTCAGGTCTATGACTTTTTCAAAAAACAGGGGTTTTCGGACGGGCACTAAATAACATTTTTTATGAAACACCATAGGAAACCCATCGCAAAGCCGGCGGCGCAACGACAACGGATGATTCAGCATGCGTACGGTTGATGTAGTCATCGTAGGCGCCAGCCTGTCGGCCGCCGCAGCCGCCAAACGGTTGGTCGACGCCGGCCTGGAAACCGTGATCCTGGAACGCAAACAACTGCCACGGCACAAGATCTGCAGCGGCATACTATCGCCGCGCGGCCATCGTTTTCTGCTCGAAAACTTCGGCCCGCTGCCGCGCGAGGCGCTGCATGAACCAACCGCATGCCGCGGCGTCACCTTTCATTTTCCGTCCATGGTATCCATGCCCATGGATTTCTTCGGCGGCACCACGCCGCATCTGCACCGCAAGTATTCCGACTACTGGGCCATCAAGCAGAGCGGTGCGGAAGTCCACGATCAAACGTCATTTGCCGGACTGCATGACCATGGCGATCACGTGCTCGTGCACGCACGAAAAAACGGCGAACCCGTCGAATACCGCGCGCGGCAGGTCATAGGCGCGGACGGCCCCAGCTCGCTGGTCATACGTGCGATCTATCCTGATTATCCGCAGCAAATTCCGTGGTTCTTTGTCGGTCAGAAATTTCACGACATCATCGAATGTCCGCTCGACACCCAGTATTTCCACTTCTGGTTCCACCCCGAACTCGGCCACTACACCTGGAGCCATGCGCGCGACGGCCGGCAGATCGTCGGCGTTGGCTTCAAGCGCGGCGACAATTTCAAAAGCAAGCATGAAAACGTCGTCAAATACCTCGATGAAAAACACGGCGTGCGTCTCAAACCGCATACCGATGACGAGGGTTGCGCCGAAAATTTCGGACCCTCGCTGATCAATCGCTATGTGTTCGGCAAAGGCAATGTGCTCATCACCGGACAGGCATCGGGTTTTCTCAACATGATAGGCGAAGGCATGAGCTGCGCATTGCACTCAGGCGCGATCAGCGGTGAAGCCGTCGTCGAAGCGCGGCTACGCAACCGCCCGGCACAGGACCTGTACCGGCGCATGATCGCCTCGGAAGTGCGGCGCACCTCGGATCAATGGAACCCGCTCAAGGTCGCGTTCGACCGCCCGCACGAAGCCGACTTTCCCGCCGCGCTGATGGCGCTATCGTGGCGCGACCGCGCCAAAGTGCTGCGCGACATGTGGCGCTTCATCGTGCTCTACAAGGAATTCAAGTGGGGGCGGCAGATTTTCCGGGCGGCGATGCAGCGGCCGCTGATAGGGGGATACCCGATGCGGCGCTGGCTGTAATCGATGAAATTCAAGTCCCATCACACAGATCAGCACGTGGGCAATCTTAAAATGAGTCGTATCATTACGCCTTCGCCGTCCGACGAGTAACGCCAGGGAAACCGCATGACTTCAAAGCTGAATACACCAATTTTTCTCATGAACCGTCGTTCAGTCAGCGTGGCTACGCTGCATATGCCCGCTGCCTGCATGATGGCAATTCTCTCCATGCCGGCGCACGCACAGGAATATCCCACCAAAGCGATTCAATTCATTGTTCCCTACGCGGCAGGCGGCGGCGCTGACATCGTTGCGCGCATCGTCGGCCAAAAGCTGTCCGCCAGTCTCGGCCAGCCGGTCGTGGTGGAAAACCGGCCAGGCGCCGGCGGCAATATCGGTGCGGCGATCGCTGCCAAAGCGGCGCCTGACGGCCATACACTGGTGATGGCGACCAACACTCATGCCATCAATGCCAGCCTGTTCAGCAAGATCCCTTACGATCTGGTGAAGGACTTCGCGCCGATTACGCTGATCAGTTCGACGCCGCTGGTTCTGGTTGTTCATCCGTCGTTACCGGTACGCTCGGTCAAGGAATTTGTGGCGCTGGCCAGGAGCCGTCCGGGTCAACTGAATTATTCGTCATCGGGCAACGGTGGCTCGGGTCACCTTTCCGGCCAGATATTCATCAGCATGACCAAAATCAACCTCGTGCATGTGCCTCACAAAGGCGCGCCCGAAGCGATAACCGGTCTGCTGAGCGGCGAGGTGCAATTGTCGTTCCCCACCATGAGTTCGGTATTGCCCATTGTAAAATCCGGCAAGCTGCGCGCGCTCGGCATGACGGCCCTCAACCGCGTTGCAGCCGCGCCGGATGTGCCCACGCTGTCCGAAGCAGGCGTTCCCGGGTTTGTGGTGGATAACTGGACCGGCGTGCTCGCGCCCGCCCAGACACGCAGGGAGATTATTTTCAGGCTGCACGCCGAGTTACTGAAAGTACTAGCGATGGCTGACGTTAAGGAGCGATTTGGCAGCCAGGGCGTGACCCCAGTCAGCAATACACCGGACGAATTTGCAGCCTATATAAAATCGGAATTGGAACTATGGCGTAAGGCGGTGCGTGAATCAGGCGCGCGCGTGGATTGATGGCGATCCTGGACATCGTTGGCGGATCCGTAGTCGCGGGCCGAAAGCGCCTTGCAATCAATAAACCGTCTCTTGATAATCGAGGTTAAAAGTGACATTGCGTGCCGTTATTCAGCTGTTGCCGATTGTTCTGCTGGCTCAACATGCAGGTGCAGCGTCTGCACCTGCATATCCAACCAAACCCATACGCATTATCACTTCGGACCCTGGAGGCACCGGTGATCTCGTGTCGCGCCTGATCGCGCCCGGACTATCGCGCCACCTTGGTCAGCAAGTGGTTGTCGACAATCGTACGGGCAATGTGATTATTCCCGCGGAGATGGTAGCGAGAGCCACGCCGGATGGCCATACCATGATTGCCTATGGCGGCACGCTGTGGCTGCAACCGCTGATGCAACGCACGCCATACGACCCCATCAAGGATTTCTCGGCGATCACGCTGGCGACAAGCTCGCCCTGCCTGGTTGTGGTGCACCCTGCGGTAGCCGCGAAATCCGTAAAGGAACTGATCGCTCTGGCGAAAGCCTATCCCGGAAAGTTGAACTATGGATCCGGCGGAACGGGATCCATTTCGCATCTCGCACCCGAACTCTTTAACTCGATGGCGGGCGTGCAAATTGTACGCGTGCCCTACAAAGGCGCCGGACCTGCCGTGCTGAGTCTGATCGCGGGCGAAGTTCAGGTGATCGTCGGCAGCGCCGGGTCGCTGGCGGCGCAAGTCAAGTCCGGCAAGATTCACGCGCTCGCTGTTACTACGCTTCAGTCCTCCGCGCAGTTTCCGGACCTGCCCACCGTTACCGCATCAGGTGTGCCTGGATTTGAAGCGGTTCAGACCCTGGGCATGCTCGCACCAGCGAAAACGCCTGCGGACATCGTCAATCGCTTGAACCGCGAAATGGCCAAAGCGCTCAATCATCCCGATGTCAAAAGCAAGCTTTTCGCGGCCGGCCTTGACGTTGTCGCCAATTCACAGCAGGAGTTCACCGCCATGATCAAGTCGGAACTCACGCGCATGGGCAAGGTCATCAGGGAAGCCGGCATCAAGGCCGAATGACGCGCATGCACCCCCGCCATTATCTGGGGTGCGGTGATGATCGGATCGAAAAACGGATTAGACGCCAAGAACGCCGAGCAAAATCCAGAGAAGCTAAAATCTGGACAAGGACGACAAAATGGGGGCCGTAGCCCCCATTCTTGCCGATTACTTAAAAACGGCTTAACTGCACGACTGCTTGCGGCGACGAGCGATAGCGCCAAGCATGCCCAATCCGGCCAGCAACATTGCATAGGTTTCCGGCTCAGGCACCGGTGCGGCATTTGTAATGCGTATAACTATCCGTCGTGTCCAATCGTCTAAATCTGAAATGCAGGGAATGTGAATCAGGATAGCTTAACGTCGTCAAACTGGATGTTCCCGGGGTAAATGCTCCTGACGACGAAAACGAAAAAAGTGAAAGCGGGGAAACCGTTGATGACGCAAAGGTCAAGTCAAACCTCCAAGAGTCTGGGGCGGAGGAAATATTTCCATCATTTCCCCTCGTGTTTTCAACCCAACTAAGCGTTACCCCGGCATCAAAAACGTCAACCGAGAAGGTCCAATCTTGAGAAAAGCAGGTTTCCGTTTGAGTCCCAGTAAACTCTACACCGGCCCCAACCGTCGCCGAACCGAAGCTTATCCCTGAAAAAAATTCCCGCTAAAATTCACGGTTACAGTATCTCCGTTAAACCCCGCGTGAGCAGATGCTGGAACACTGGCGGCAATCGCCAGCGCGCAGGCTGCAATAAGTTGTTTACTGTTACACATGTCTATGCTCCCAAAGAAAAAAACGTCGTAGATATCGCTTTGCTGAGTATTGTTTTCTGGGGGGGGCGCATTTATCAATAGCTCTTTAGGGCTAATGATGTGACATTATTCACGAGTCAACCGAAGTATCCGATCATCCGCCACCACAGATATTCGACTGGTAACAGGAGAAAGCTGACCGCTGCAAGAGGCAGCGTCACACGTAGCGCGGCACGCAGGCTGACGCCGCCGACCTGCATGCCCACGACCAGCGGTGGCACCTGATACGGCATCAGCATGATATTGAATCCCACCGCCATGGTCATGAGGACGGCGTTGATGGGCCAGCCGGTGGCCTCAGCGAACTGTCCGGCGAGCGGCGCCAGCAATGCCGGCTGCGCGGCATTGGTCGCGAGCACACCGACAAATGTTGCGAGTGTGCTGAGAGTCAAAAAATTGGCGAAATCCGCGCCCGCATGCAAAGCAAAGGTGGAACGCAACAATTCACCGAGCATATTTCCGAGCCCCGACTCCTGCGCCATCGCCCCCAGCCCTATCGTCGCACCGATATAGAAAAACGGCCCGAAGCGCACTTCGTTAAACGCGGTCGCGGACAGCACACCGATGCGCGGTACCAGGCACACGACCGCCGCCGCAAGGGCCACCCAACCCGCCCTCAGCCCGTGCATGAAATCGGTGGTCCACAGTAACAACGCCAGGGCGAGGATAAACGCCAAACGGCGTTCTGCGGTGCTCATGGCCGCATTCGCTGTCGCGGCGCGCGCGGTCTGCACGGTAGCGGGATAGAGCCGCCATACCAGCCACACCAGTATCGCCCCCTTGAGTGCGACAAGCACGGGAAACATGACCCATAGCCACTCCGCGTAAATCACGTGCACGCCATACAGCGCTTCGGATGCACCCGCAAGCACCAGGTTGGGCGTGTTCGCCGGCAGTATGCCGGTACCGCTCTGAAAGCTGATGATGAGCGCGGTAAGCACCAGTCCGTGGTAACCGTTGGACCCGCGCTCGAATCCGACTCGCTCGGCAAGCGCAACCACGATGGGCACCAGCAACAACATGCGACCGACCGTGGCCGGCATGAAGAATGAGAGTAACGTCGCGGCAACGGCAACCGCGACCAGTAGCGCGCCATAACTCGAGGTGTAACGGTCGAACAGCACGCCGGCAAAACGCTTGCCGAGCCCGGTTGTTCCAACGGCATGGGCGATGAACAAGCCGCCGAAGACGAGCCAGATCGCGGACGAAGTGAACGCCGAAAACACGACTTGGGGCTTCGCGATCGCCAACACCATCGCCAGCAGAAAGAACAGCATGGCGGTTACGTGTTCGGGTATGGACCCGAGGGCCCACAGGCCTATTGTCAACAAAATCAACGCTGCAGCGTGCATAGCGGTGGGCGTGGCACCGGATGGCGGTGGGCAAAAAAAGACCGCCACGGCAATAATCAGGACAACGACGGTGGCGACGTCGGACCAGCGATGCTTTAACACGACAAATATTTCATAAAAACCCGGAGCACGATGATGTGAGAAATCCGTCACGCACGCGCCCTGCCGGTGGATTTCGCCTGAACGGGGGCGGCGACGGTGATTATCCTAGACTTGCCGACTATCCAGCAAGTGCCGCACGAACGATAGCTTGACTTCGAAAAAACGCACAGCGATACACGGAAACAGCGAGCGATTTGTGAACGCAGTATGCTGCCGGAAACAATATCCTCTGCTGATCGGACATCCATGTCGCCGAGATCGTGACGACGAACGCACGGCCATACACCTTTAAAGCGTGAACTATCTTGCGTTTCAGCATGCGGCCGACGCGACGTTCGCTGCGACTCGACATTACGGAAGCTCGATGGAGAAACACCTTTTATCGTTTCCCCGGCACACGCAATGCGCGGATTGCTATCGAAATTTCGCGCGACACCAGGCTTCTGAACCGGCCATGGACCAAGGTTGATCTCCACCTTGGGTGATTACATGGCATGGTTCATGCATATTTGGTTTCAAAGAAATGTCTAGGGAGTGGAGTTCATGAAATTGCCGGATTGGTCGAACATCAGCACGCGGAACGCACGCCTAAGACGCGGCGCCGCCATAGTCGCAGGTACGGCTGTGTTTCTGCTGCCCGGCGGATTATTGATCATGTACGCGATATGGCTTTATCGCCGCTCCTAACTTGCTCAGGTTAAACCTGCAACGGTCAAGGCCTGACGCGTTAGATAACTGGCGTATTTCGCGCCACACCGCACACTGTCATTGGCTCTTTTCCCCTAGCGCCCGGTCGTCACCGCCGCCTTGCCAGTTCGGGTGCGTGCGTCGCGGGTGTATGATCTATCAGCCAGCCTGCAACTTTACTATTGTTGGAAGTTCGCATGAGTACTGCCAAGCGCATCAGCGGCGTGCTGTCGCCCGTCGTCACGCCGTTCAAGACCGATCTGAGCCCCGACACGGAGCGCTATATTGCGCACTGCAAGTGGCTGCTGCAGCAGAACTGCGGACTTGCGGTGTTCGGCACCAACAGCGAAGCGAATTCGCTGTCCGTCAGCGAACGCATGAGACTGCTGGATGCGCTGGCGGCAGCCGGCCTGGACACCGCGCGCATGATGCCGGGCACGGGCTGCTGCTCGCTCGCGGACACGGTCACGCTGACCACGCATGCCGTAGCCCATGGGTGCGCCGGCGTGCTGATGCTGCCGCCGTTTTATTACAAGGGTGTCAGCGACGAAGGCCTGTACCGTCATTACAGCGAAGTCGTGCAACGCGTCGGTGATGCGCGACTCAGGATATATCTTTATCATATTCCCCCGGTGGCCGTGGTAGGCATCAGCACCGCGCTGACCGAGCGCCTGCTGAAAACCTACCCGGACGCCATCGCCGGCATGAAGGACAGTTCGGGAGACTGGAACAACACGCGGGTTTTCCTCGACGCCTACGCGAAACATAACTTCGATATCTTTGTAGGGTCGGAGTCGTTCCTGCTGGACAATATGAAACATGGTGGCGTGGGCACGATATCGGCGACCGCCAACGTCAATCCAGCGGCAATACACAAGCTCTATCGTGAATGGCAAGACCCCGATGCCGGCGAGCAGCAAGCGCGGCTGAACGTGGTTCGCGATACGCTGGGCAAAAAATACGTGATGATTGCAGCGTTAAAGCAGGCTATTGCGATTTATGCCAGCGACCCGGCATGGGCCCGCGTGCGACCACCGCTTACCGAACTCAGCGCCGAGCAGTCCAGCTCGCTTGCCGCCGAACTTCGAAACATTGGTTTTGCGATGCCTGGATTGCGCGGTTAGCCCTATTTCCCGACCAGATCACGGGCGATAATCATGCGCTGTATCTCCGACGGCCCTTCGCCGATGCGGTAACTGCGCACATCGCGATAGAAGCGCTCAACCGGACAGCTGCGCACCATCCCCATGCCGCCGTGTATCTGCACCGCGCGGTCGGCGATACGGCCGACCATTTCCGAACAATATAACTTGCACATGCTGGGTGCGGTGCCAGTATCCTCGCCCGCCTCCACGCGCCGTATCGTGTCGTAGGTCAGCGCGCGCGCGGCGCGCAACTCGACCGCCGAATCCGCGAGCATCCACTGTATGGCCTGCCGCGTCGCCAGCGGCTTGCCGAAGGTCTGACGCAATTTTGCGTGCGCCACCGACATTTCCAACAAGCGGTCGGCAGCGCCTATGCATGAGCAGGCAACACTCATACGGCCATCCACCAGCGACTCCATGGCCATGCCAAATCCCGCACCGGGTTGACCGAGAAGCGCATCATCGGGGAGCAGGCAATCCTTGAAGGTCAGTTCGGCGAGCTGGATCGAATCAGAGGCCATCGTTCTTTCGACGCGCGGCACGCTGAATCCAGGTATGCCGCGATCAACCAGGAATGCGCTCACGCGTCCGCCGGCACGCTTGTCAGGATTGGTGACCGCCATCACCACCACAAAGTCTGCGCGGTGCCCGTTGCTGATGTAATGCTTGCCACCATTCAGCAACCACCCGCCGTCGACTTTGCGTGCATGGGTTTTCATACCCGCGGGGTCGGAACCCGCGTCGGGTTCGGTGAGCGCGAAGGATGAGGCGATCTTGCCCTGCACCATGCCAGGCAGGTACTTCTGCCGCTGGGCCGGCGTGCCATGGCGCGCAATCGATATGGCAGCCAAGCCGCTGGTGCCGAGCACGATGAGCGTGAATATGCGATGACTGCGGCTGAATTCCTCAAGCGTCAGGCAATACGCAAACAATCCCGCCCCCGCGCCGCCGAGCGAGGTGTCGAGCCGCATGCCGAGATAGCCGTGGCGCGCGAGCAAGTCCACGACTTCCGCTGGTACCTCGCCTTTTTCCTCTATGGTATTGACCCACGGATCCAGTTCCTTGCGCGTGAACTTGCGCAGGTTGTCGCGCAGCAATTCATATTCGGGTTCCAGCTTCATGATTTTTCTCTGCCTGTAGTATCAATTTTCCTCATGGTGCGCATTGTTCCAATTGCACAATCCATCCTCCGCGCACCTCTGCGTCCTCTGCGTCCTCCGCGTCCCCTGCGTCCCCTGCGTTAAGCGCTTTTTTGACTAGCCCGGCGCCCGTACGATAAGCGCATCGAGCAAGCGCACGCCCTTGCCCTGCTCAAGAACACGCAGCGGGTTGATGTCGAGTTCGGCGATATCATCGCGCAACTCGTGCGCCAGCCACGAAAGACGCACTATCGTCTCGATTACCGCCGCGATGTCGCATGGACCCGCCCCCCTGACACCTTCCAGAATTGGATACGCGCGCAGTTCCCGCAACATGGCCATCGCCTGCGCGGCATCGACCGGAGCGACGCGGTGCGCAATGTCGCGCAGCACTTCGACGTGTATGCCGCCAAGTCCAACGGTAATAACCGGGCCAAACGTCGCATCGCGCGATACGCCGAGTATCAATTCTATGCCCGCCGGCGCCATCGCCTGCACCGTGACGCCGTCGATACGCGCCGCAGCATTGTGCCGTGTTACCGACTCAAGTATGTCGAGATACGCGGCCTGCACGCGCTCGGCGCTATCCAGTCCCAGCTTCACGCCCCCCGCTTCTGTCTTGTGCGGGATATCAGGAGATTCGATTTTCAATACCACCGGGAATCCAAGTTCGATAGCGTATCCGACTGCTTCTTCTTCACTGCGTGCAAGATGCCCGCCGAGACTGTTGAATCCGTAGGCCGCCAGTACTTCGCGGCTGGCACGTTCGCCTACGATGCGTTCCTGGTGACACGCCAGCAGTTCTGCGGCGCGCTCGCGGTTGGCCCCTGCGGGCCGT
>CANJQI010000193.1 GCA_947476215.1 Betaproteobacteria bacterium | reverse complement strand
GACATCGTGTGCGGTGATCGGATGCCGGGGTTGTGACGTGTATTCATGTGAGGTAGGATCAACCGACAAACAGTCATGGACTAACAGGGAGGCCACGATGACGGAGGCGACGGTAGCACACGCATATATATACCTGAGTGCCGGGGAAGTACGATTTCTCAACGCGGCGGTGGAACGACTGATACCCACGGATGATTTGGGTGCCGGCGGCAGGGATGCCGGCGTGACGGTTTTCATCGACGGGCAACTTGCCAGTACCTGGGGATCGCACGGCCGGAATTACCGCATGGGGCCATGGCGCGAGGGCACACCCCAGCAGGGCTATCAGTCGCCATTGACGCCGCAGGAGATATACCGCGCGGCAATACGCGAGATTGATAACCATTGCCGCAAGCAGTTCAACAAGATATTCGCGGCGTTGAGTGGTGATCAGCAGGATGAGCTGTTGCGCGCGATGGAGGCGGGAAAGCTTGAACTCGAATCAATCCCCTCGAAGGTGTTCTTCGGGCTGTTGCTGCGCAATACCATGGAGGGCTATTTCGCGGATCCCATGTACGGCGGCAATCGCGACAAAGTGGGATGGAGAATGCTCGGTTTCCCGGGTATCGCGGACGTTCACTATCAGGATCGCAGCCGCATGCATGACGTGCCGTACCGGGTGGAACCGGTCAGCATACTCGACATCGAAACCAAACGTGTGAGCGTCGATGCGCAGGGGTACGCCAAGCATGTCAAATTGAATACGAACGTAAAAGGGGGCGGCAATGGCGGTCACTAAACTCAAGCCGGTGGACGTGGTGGTGGTCGGCGCCGGCGTCGCCGGAACGATCATTTGCAAGGAGCTCGCCGCGACAGGATTGAAAGTCGTGTGCCTGGAGCGCGGACGCATGGTGGATCCGAATACTGAATTTGCCATGCCCTATGCGCACGATGAGCTCAAATACGAGAGACACAGCGACCTGCTGCAGAATCTGTCGCGCGAGACCCTTACTTTTCGCAACGCGCCCAACGAGACCGCATTGCCGATGCGCGAGATCGGCTCATTCAAGCTTGGCGAATGCGTAGGGGGGGCTGGCGTGCACTGGGGCGGGGTCACGCTGCGTTTTCTGCCGTGGGATTTCGAAGTCCGCAGCCGTACCGTCGAGCGTTACGGTAAGAGCCAGATACCGGAGGACTGCACGAGTCAGGACTGGGGCATTACCTACGAGGAACTGGAACCTTACTACGACCAGTTCGAATACCTTTATGGCATAGGCGGCAAGGCCGGCAATCTGGGCGGGGAAATCCAGCCTGGGGGCAACCCGTTCGAAGGCCCGCGTACACGCGACTATCCGAATCCGCCGTCCGCGCCGACCTTTGGCGGCGAGTTATTTGGCAAGGCGGCGTCGGCGCTCGGCTACAAGCCGTATCAGAAACCCGCGGCCGGCATGACCCGCGCCTATACCAATCCCTACAAGCTCATGCTCGCGCAGTGCGTTTCGGGCGGGTTCTGCAGCAGCCACGGATGCGCGATGGGCGCGAAAGCAACGCCGTTGACGACGGTGCTGCCGGCGCTGCTCAAGGAGCCCACATTCGAACTGCGCACGCATGCCAATGTCATCAGGGTGAATCTCGATTCCGACAAGAAGCGCGCCACCGGCGTCACGTATATCGATGCGCGCGGCCGCGAAGTCGAACAACCCGCCGATCTCGTGGTTCTTTCGACCTACACGTTCAATAACACGCGACTGCTGCTGCTGTCGGGTATCGGCCAACCGTATGATCCGCTGACCAACCGCGGTGTCGTCGGCAGAAACTACTCTTATCAGTCGCACAGCGGGGTCAGCCTGTTCTACGAAGACAAAATCTTTAACCGTTTCATGGCGGGCGGTGGATTGGGCACCGCGATCGACGAGTTCAACGGCGACAATTTTGATCATAAAGGGCTGGGTTTCATAGGCGGTGCATTGATCGAGGTCGGCAGTCAGGGCGCGGCCCCGATCAAGTCACGTCCGGTGCCTGAAGGCACGCCGCAGTGGGGGGCGGTGTGGAAGAAAACAACCGCCCATTATTACGACAAGTATTGTTCGATCAACATACACGGCGCGTGCCAGAGCTACCGCACCAACTATCTGGACCTCGACCCCACGTATCGCGATGCGCATGGCTTGCCGTTGTTGCGCATGACTTTCGATTTTCAGGAGAATGAGCACAAAATGCTCGCCTATACCACGGAAAAATCTCTTGAAATCGCGAAATTGATGGGTGCTTCAAAAATGGGCGTCAGTCACCGCACCACGGGTGGCAAATACAACATCGTGCCCTATCAGAGCACGCACAACAACGGTGGCGCCATCATGGGCGCCGATCCGGCAACGAGCGTGGTCAACAAGTACCTGCAGAACTGGGATGTGCCCAATCTGTTCGTGGTGGGCGCCAGCGCGTTTGCGCAAAACAGCGCCAATAATCCGACATCCACGGTGGGAGCGCTGAGCTGCTGGGCTGCGGACAATATCAAGGATATTTACCTTAAGCGACCGTTAGCCTCTATGGTGTAAGCGTAGCTACAGCCTGTAAAAGCGGTCGCCCTTCATGGGGGGGGCGACCGCTTTTTTTTGCGCGCCTCAAACGTCGTGCAGTGATCAGCAAAATGGCTCTGAAAGTTGCTGGACTCCGCCTGTGTGCTGCGCGGTCGGTTTGACGGGGTGCGCCAAAATGCAGTATTCTCTCAGGTTCTCGAACTTCGACTTTTCAGGTCGAAATGCGATCAAAACTCCCCAGTTTCAAGGTTCGCTGCAGTCCAGATTTCATTCCATTACGAAAGGATGACCGTGCATACCGTTAAATCCAAAGACAAGATCTATACCGGAGATCTCAATTTCCTGCCCGAAGCGTGCGTAGGGGAGAACTTCAAGGATTACATAGAGTTGGTAGAGATTACGTTGCGCGAGGAGGTCGTCTATGACGTCAACCTGACGATTCCGGATAAAGTCGAACTGGCCAAGTCGTTGGATGCGATGAACATACCGGTGATCCAGATGCATTCGCAGGGCGCCGGTGCTGTGATCAAGGCGTGCCGTGACGCAGGGGTCAAGGCCCAGTTCGAGGTATTGAGCCGGCCCTATAATCCGTACGGGTTCAAGGACTGGAAAGAAGAGATCATGGAGGCGATTAACGGTGGTGCGGACCGTATTCGGCCGTCGATTACCACGCCGCGCAAGTGGACCATGGGCGATCCGAGCATGTCGCTCGAAAAAATCGCCGGCCGTACTCTGGAAGACGTCAAATTCGCGTTGGACAGCGGCGCCAAGGAAGTCACGATTGGTTTTACCGATTCCCCGCGCATGGATCTGCAGTATCTGATCGACATTGGTGGCCGCGCCGTCGAACTGGGCGCAACCACGGTCGTCATCAACGATACGGTAGGGATCGCCAAACCGGGACTGATCGCGCATATGGTCAAGGCCATGGCAAAAGGCACCAAAGGCAAGATACGCGTGCATTGCCATAACGACTTTGGCCTGGCAACGGCGAATACGCTGGCAGCGCTGGCGGCCGGCGCGGATGGCGCGGAAACCGTGGTCAACGGTGCCGACCCGGCACGTTCCGGCATCGCGCCGCTCGCCGAAGTGGTGATGGCGATGATGTGCCTCTATAACAAAGATTTGGGTGTTAATACCGAGCAATTCTACGAATCGTCGCTGCTGTTCGCCGACAAGTCGGGAATACCGGTTGCCGAGCAAAAACCCGTGGTCGCGGACCGCAACTGGATGTACAAGCGCGATCACATCATGCGCACCATCACCAAGGACGAGAGCATACAGTTTCCGTTTAGTCCGTCGCTGGTAGGCCAGAAGTTCCAGGTCGGGATGGGACGTGGCAGCGGCGTATTCGGGGTTCGCGAAAAGTTGCGCCTGCTCAACATGAGCATGCCGGAAGAACGCGTCATGGATATCGTCAAGGCGGTGAATCTGGAAGCCGTTCGGCAGAAGCGTAGGCTCACGGACGACGAATTCAGGAAACTGGTTGCGGTCATGAAATAGCAGTCCCCGGGGGGCGCCACCATGCAGATTGTGAGCGGAGCAGAGGCGAAGCGGGGACGTGAATATGAACTGACCCGCGAAACCGGGCGCAAGCAGTGGCGCACCCAATACATAGGCGCCCGCACCCGAGAGATCGGGTTAGAGCCGCAGGCTTTCCTGGCCGAAATGGGCGCCAACGGGCTCGTGGTGCCGCATTTTCACGAGGTCAACCAATTTCAGGTGTTGATCGCGGGCAGTGGCAGCTTGGGGCGCAGCCCCATTACGACGATCGCATTGCATTACGCGGATAACCATACCGCGTATGGTCCCATACAGGCGGGGCCCGCAGGATTGTCATTCTTTACCATACGCGCTCAATCGGATTCGCGACCTGTTTATCTGCACAGTCCGGATTACAAATCCTTCCTGAAGCCGAGCAAGCGCAGATATTTGCTGGCGACCGATATCGTCCTGAGTACCGAACCGGTGTTGCAGCACAGAACCGAGGTTGCGCTTGAAAGTCTGCTCAAGGATGCGGATTTCAGCGATGGTCTGGGCGCGTATATGTTACGGCTGGGCGCGGACATGAAGGCGGTGGGGCCAGACCCGAAAACAACTTCCGGTCAGTATTACCTGGTGGTCGGCGGCAGCCTGGAATGCCAGGACACGACGTATCGTCCGTGGTCGCTCGCGTTTGTCAAACCCGACGAACAACCGTTGATGGCGTGCGCCGGGCCGCTAGGATTAGAGGCATTGGTGCTGAATTTTCCGAAGTTAGCGGCGTAATGGATTTGTCGAGGCGCGTTACACGTATGCTGCTATTGGCGGCTAGTGTGGCATATCCGGTGGCGGCTCCGGCACAAGACTTTCCAGTCAAGCCGATACGCATCGTAACCTCCGAGCCGGGCGGTGGCGGCGATATCGTTGCGCGCATCATCGCGCAGGGCATGTCGGGCACGTTTGGCCAGCAGGTTATCGTCGACAACCGAAGTGGTGCGTTGCCAGGAGAGATCGTCGCCAAGGCGCTGCCGGACGGCTATACACTGCTGTTGCATGGCGGTTCGTTCTATCTCGCGCCCTTCATGCAGAAACTTCCGTACGACGTGCAGCGCGACTTTACGGCGTTGACGCATTGCATACGGTCACCCAATGTGGTGGTCGCGCATCCGTCACTGGCGGCGGGATCGATCAAGGAGTTGATTGCACTGGCCAAAGCCAAGCCCGACCAGCTTAACTACGGTTCGGGGGCGACCGGCGTGCCCACTCATCTTTCGGCGGAGCTTTTCAAGTCGATGACCGGCATTAATATCGTGCGCATTCCCTACAAAGGTACGGGGCCGGCGCTGACCGGTTTGATCGGGGGCGAAACACAGATCATGTTCGCGACGGCATCGGCGGTTGCGCCGCACGTCAAATCGGGCAGGCTGAAGGCGCTGGCTGTCACCAGTCTTGAGTCGTCGGTGCTGGCGCCGGGCCTGCCTACCGTGGCGGCAACGGTTCCCGGCTACGAATCCGAATCCATTATCGGCCTTTTCGTGCCTGCAAAAACGCCTGCGGCCATCATCCGCAAACTGAACCAGGAGAGCGTGCGTATCCTGCATTTACCCGGGGTCAAGGAGCGATTCTTCAATGCCGGGACCGAGGCTGTCGGAAATACGCCGGAACAATTCGCGGCCATCATAAAACGCGAAATCAGCAAGTGGGGCAAAGTCATCAAGGACGCCGGCGTGCGCGCGGACTAACATCGGGAGGGCACTATGTCCGGAAGTCTGCTCATCTATGATCCCGTCGCACAGGCAGGTTGTGCGAATCAGGAATTATTCAGACTCGAAAGCCTCTCCGGAAAAACAGTTGGCTTTATCGATAACGGCAAGCCGAACTTCAATTTCCTGGTCGACGATCTCGCCGAGCTGCTGAGGGCCCGATATGGCGTCGCCGCCATCGTCAAGCGCCGCAAGCGCGGCCCCAGCGTCCCGGTCCCCGATGCCATCGTCAATGAGCTCGCCGAACAGTGCGATGCGGTCATCACCGGCTCCGGCGATTGAGGCGGTTGCACGTCGTGGAGTATCCACGACAGTATCGTTGCCGCCAAGCGGGGACTTGCAGCGGTCACGGTGTGCTCGACGACTTTTGCGAGTCTGGGGCGTGCGCAGGCGACAGCGCTCGGCTTTTCCGATCTGCCATTAGCCGTTATTCCGCATCCGTTCGGTTCGCGCAGCCGCGCCGAGATTCGTGAACTCGCCGGCGACTGCGTTGCCGACCTCGCAAAACTATTGTGCGAACCCGTCGAGGCACGACGCGGCGGCGATGCTGTCGGATCGGTTGCGCCGCCGCGTGCGGTACTGATCTCGGTCGCTGACGATCCTGACGCGATCAATCATTTGGTTCGCGAGCGGAACTGGGGCGACGGACTGCCGGTCGTGCCTCCAACCGAAGCACGTGTCGCACGCATGCTGAACCACTCGGTACGAGGTCGCCACGACGTGGTTGCAGCCATTGCCCCCGGATTTGGCGTCGCGACGGTGGAAGGCATAGCTATCAACGCCGTGCTTGCCGGCTGTGATCCCGCCTATCTGCCGGTCCTGATTGCCGCGACCGAGGCCATGGCCGAGCCACAATTCAATCTGCAGGTGATACAAACCACCACGCATCCGGTAGCGGTGATGCTGATGTTGAATGGTCCGGTCGTGCAGCGCCTGCAGGTCAACTGCGGTACCAACTGTTTTGGTCCCGGATCGTGGGCGAATGCCACGCTGGGACGGGCTTTGCGTCTGATACAGCAAAATATCGGCGGTGCATTGCCCGGGAAAATAGACCAGGCGACGCAGGGACAACCCGGCAAATATACGTTCTGCTTTGCCGAAAACGAAACGGCCAACCCATGGCAGCCGCTGCAAGTCGAACGCGGCTACGCGCCTGATACAAGTACTGTGACGGTCGTGGGCGCATCAGGCACGTCCAATATGATCACTCATGCCAGGGACGCGCATGACCTGCTGCGCGTCATCGCAGGCACAATGCGTGTGCCGGCCACGCTTGAATATATTTACGGCGGCGAGCCGTGGATAGTGCTCGCCCCCGAACATGCTGCTGTGCTGAAAAACGATGGACTGGAAAAATCCGACGTCAAGCATCGCCTTTGGGAACTATCGAAACTGCCGGCAAGCAGTTTGGCGTTGAAAGACCTTGCGCGCGCGCAAAACGGCAGATCGGCGGAACTGGGAGATATAGGGTCCGCGACGGACTTGCCGATTTCCGTTTGCGCGGACGACATTACGATAGTCGTCGCGGGTGGTCCGGGCACGCATTCCGTCTATGTGCCGGTGTTTGGCACGTCGCGCTCGGTGACGCGCGCGATTGCGCTTTAGATATGGTACGAGTGCCAGTGGTCGCAAAATGGAAGCGCTGAACATATTCCAAGATTTGTATAGATCATAGGCAAGGGGGAGCGCAATGTGGAAGCGACTCGGAGCAGGTGAACTCATGCTCGTTCTCGCGTTGTGCTGCCCGGAAGCGCACACCCAGCACTATCCGACTAAGCCTGTCCGTATTGTGACCTCCGAACCCGGCGCCGGCAGTGATCTGACGGCACGCGTCCTTGCGCAGGGTATGCCTGCTGCTCTGGAGCAGAGTTTTATTGTGGAAAACCGGCCGAGCAACCTGCTCGGTGGCATGGTGGCAAGAGCGCAGCCTGATGGTTATACGCTGCTGCTGAGCGGCGGTAGTTTCCTGATTGGACCGCTGCTGCAGAAACTGCCCTATGATCCGGTAAAGGATTTTTCACCGATCACCCTGGTCATCAGCCAACCTGTTGTATTGGTCGTGCACCCGTCATTGCCCGTCAAGTCAGCAACGGATCTGATTGCATTGGCCAAAGCGCATTCGGGGAAACTGAACTACGCGTCTACCGAAACGGGCGGCATATTTCATCTGGCGGCGGAGTTTTCGAAATCGATGTCTGCCGTGGACATAGTTCGCGTTCCCTATAAGGGCATCAGTCAGGCGATCAACGATACCATCGCAGGTCAGGTGCAGTTGACGTTCGTTTCGCTGGGCGGGGCTGATTCTCATATTAAGTCGGGCAGACTGCGCGTTCTTGCGATTTCGTCCGTTCGGCCATCCGCGTTGTTTCCGGGCCTGGCCACTATCGCCGCGGCGGGCCTGCCGGGTTACGAGGCGGTATCGCTGGTTGCCGCATTCGCGCCGGCCCGCACGCCATCCGCCGTCGTTAACCGGCTGAATCAAGAAATGGCGCGGGTGCTGATGGAAGCGGAAGTAAAAGAGAAGTTCCTGAACGCAGGCGCTGAAACGATACCCGGCTCACCAGAGCAGCTCGCCACGACGTTGAAGTCCGAGTTGATGAAATGGGGAAAAGTCATCCAGAACGCAGGGATCAAGGCCGAATAGTCCAGATCAGTGCGATGACGGCTTATCGATTCAAACCGCCGGGCAACGGGCATGCGAGTCTGTGTGAATAGCACCACCGACACCATACAGCGGCGCATGGCCGAGTATGCGTGCGGCTTGACTTATCAGGATCTTCCACCTGAAGTCGTGCATATTGCAAAGACACGCGTCATCGACACCCTAGGGGCGTTGATCGCCGGATTTTGCGGCGATCCATGCCGCATTGCTCGTTCTGTTGCGGCACGCCGACCCACCCTGGCTGGTGCAACGGTCATCGGCACGCGTCTGATGACAGCGCCCGACCTTGCCGCTTTCGTGAACGCGACAACCGCGAGGTACGTCGAACTCACCGAGTCATATCACCGATTTGGCGGGCAGGGTCATCCGAGCGATGTTGTGATGCCCATACTGGCTGTGGCAGAGTACGCGCGGAAAAGTGGCCGTGGTCTTGTTGCGGGCGTGGTGCTGGGATATGAAATATTTCTGCGTATCAATGATGTTTTTCATAACAGAAGAGGATTTGATCACACGATCTTTGGGTGCCTGGGAAGCGCGGCGGCGGCAGGCCGGCTGCTGGGACTATCCGTTGATCGGATGTCGCACTGTATTGCCATGGCGGTCGTGCCCAACAATACGCTGAGACAGGCCCGCGACGATGTTCAAGGCGGCTGCCACCGGCCACGCCGCGCGGGCGGGCGTGTATGCAGCGTTGCTGGCGCGTGCCGGGATGCAGGGGCCGCATCTTCCTTTCGAAGGTAAGGCAGGCTGGTGCGCGCATGTGGCGCGGGAACGCTTTTCCATGAGCGCATTTGGTGGACACGGGACGCCTTTCAAGATACTGGAAACCCTCATCAAGAACCGGCCGGCACTCGGCATCGCGATCTCGTCCATACTCGCGGCAGAGAAATTAGCACCGGTCAGGGACATTGACGATATTCAAAAAGTGCACGTCGAGGTTCACCAATATGCAAAGGAAGTTGGTGGCACTGGTGACCATCGCTGGCATCCGGATACCCGGGAGGGCGCCGATCACAGTATTCCGTACGTGACCGCGGCGGCATTGATGGACGGTACGGTGAATCTGTGAACGTACGATGACGCACATCTGCGCAGTCCCCGGTTGCGTGCCCTGATGCAAAAAATCTCCGTAACCGAGAACACTGAATTCACCAAGGCATTTAACCAGGAACCGCAGCAACACCGTGCACGCATCACGTTGGTGACGGAAAGCCATGGGACGCTGACCGCCGAGTCAGGTGGGGACGAAGATGACATGTCGGCAGCCATGAGCGATGCGCATATCGAGGAGAAATTTCGCGGATTGACGGAGGATGTTCTGGGTGCAAAGCGGGTGAGCGGGATACTGGAGCAACTTTGGCATCTGGAAGATGTACAGGACGT
>CANJQI010000192.1 GCA_947476215.1 Betaproteobacteria bacterium | reverse complement strand
CGGATCTGCGCCATCACCCGTCAGGGTCAATGCGGCGATCGGCCAGTCGCGCTGACGTTCAATCCCGAATGCCGTGCACAGCCAGCTTTCCATGCTGAGAGCAGTGTGGCGGTTCTTGGCTCCGCGTGCCAGCAGGCGTGCGAGATTCGGAAGCGGCAGTTCACGGTAGAGCCCGGCGTCGGATGACGACGGCAGGAGCAAATCAGCAACGAGTAGGGTGCAGTGCATAAGTGGGGCGCTAGGATTGCATAACAGCACAATGTGCGCGTGTTTCATTTTGTCATGCACGCTAAGTTTATCATTCGCAATGGCCGGTCTACCCGATTCCTCCTTGTTTATTGTGCCGATTGTGGCACACTGGCGTTTTCGTCTTTGGTCCCCACCTTGCAATCCTACGAACTTTTCATCGGCCTGCGTTACACGCGGGCACGCCAGCGCAGCCGCTTTATTTCATTTATCTCCATGGTATCGGTGATCGGCATTGCGCTGGGTATTACCGTACTTGTAACCGTCCTGTCGGTGATGAACGGCTTTCAGCGCGAGGTGCGCACCCGCATACTGGGCGTCGCCTCGCACGTGCAACTGGTCGGCATGGACAATACGTTGACGGATTGGCGCCGCGTCGCGGATATCGCGGTGCGCAACGACGAAGTCATTGCGGCGGCACCCTATGTCTCGGAACAGGGGTTGTTGTCGAGTGGCGACTCGGTGCGCGGTGCCTATATCCGCGGCATATTGCCGGACGAAGAGGAAAAGGTCGCGGACATCGCGAAACACATGGTCTCCGGCAGTCTCGCCCAACTCAAGGGCGGAGAATTCAGGGTGGTGCTGGGCGTTGAACTCGCGCGCGCGCTGCGTGTCGTGGTCGGCGATAGGGTCGTGTTGATTGCGCCGCAGGGCCAGGTGACGCCAGCGGGAATATTGCCGCGTTTGCGGCAGTTCACCGTGGCGGGCATTTTCGCGGTGGATCACTATGAATTTGATTCCGGACTCGCTTTGATGCACATGGAAGACGCCCAGAGGCTGTACCGCATGGGCGACAAGGTCAGTGGCGTGCGCCTTAAGCTCAAGGATTTGTTCCGTTCAGGCGCCGTCATGCGTGAGTTGGCCGGGGTTCTGGGACCGAGTGTCTACGCGACGGACTGGACCCGGTTGAATGCCAACTTTTTCCGCGCCGTCGACATCGAAAAGCGCATGATGTTTCTTATCGTGTTTCTGATCATCGCGGTTGCCGCATTCAATATCGTTTCCAGCCTGTTCATGGCGGTCAAGGATAAACAGGCCGACATTGCCATTATGCGCACACTGGGGGCGAGTCCCGGCAGCGTGATGAAGATATTCCTGATTCAGGGAACTCTGATCGGCCTCATCGGCACGCTTGCGGGCGTGGTATTCGGCATCCTGCTGGCATCCAACGTCGATGTGGTGGTGCCGTTCATCGAGAACCTCCTGGGATTCAAGTTTCTGTCCAAGGACGTTTACCAGATCAGCGACCTGCCGTCGGAATTGCGCGCGTCCGATGTGCTGATCACCGCGTTCTTCTCATTCGTCGTGAGTGTGCTGGCCACGATATATCCGAGTTACCGCGCCGCGAAAATAAATCCCGCGGAAGCGCTCCGATATGAATGACCCGCGGACTGCCGGTGCAGGGCAACCGAAACAGGACACCCCTGCGCTCGCGTGCAGCGACCTGCGCAAGAGCTACCTGCAAGGCAAGGTTGAGGTCAAGGTTTTGCTCGGCGTCAACCTCGAGGTCATGAAGGGCGAATGCGTTGCCATTGTCGGTGCCTCGGGCTCGGGCAAAAGCACGCTGCTGCATCTGCTGGGGGGGTTGGACGCGGCCACCAGTGGCAAGGTGATGATAGGCGGCCGTGACATACAGTCGCTGGACGAAACCGCGCGTGGTGAACTGCGCAACCGCGAACTGGGATTTGTTTACCAGTTTCACCATTTGCTGCCGGAATTCACGGCCATCGAAAATGTCGCCATGCCGTTGTTGATACGCCGCAAGACACGCGAGGAGGCGTATCCGGTGGCAATCGACATGTTGACCAGAGTCGGACTGTCGCACCGGCTGGAGCACGCGCCGTCCGAACTGTCGGGCGGTGAACGTCAGCGGGTGGCGCTTGCGCGCGCACTGGTGACCAAGCCGGCGTGCGTGCTTGCCGACGAGCCGACCGGAAATCTGGACCGCAAGACTGCTGACGACGTGTTCAGGCTGATGCTGGAGCTAAACCACAACCTGGGCACCAGTCTGCTGATTGCGACGCACGACGCGGAGATTGCGGAGCGGGCAGCACGCATACTGCGATTGGTGGATGGCGCGATTGATGCCGGCTAATCTTCAAGTGTAAACACTGTGCCGGGTGGAAATCCACGCGTCAGATCGTTTATACGCGGAGGATTAACGAATATCAGGCCCACAGCGGGCACGCTTCTCTCCAATGAGGAAAGGCGCTCCACCGAGCTGATGACCAGGCGCCGCGCCACGACCTTGTCGAAGGCCGGCATCCACAGCGTCTGTCCGGCGCGCGCACTCCCCGACAACACATAGCCTATGAGTGCCGCACCGTGGCTGCCCAGGGTCATAGTATTATGGGCTTCGATTTCAGCACTCATACTTATGGTGACTTACGGCAACTGGGCAGGCACATCGGCCTCGATTTCCCACTTTCCTTCGCCGCGGTTTTTGTATCGCACGCTGAGACGCCCCGTTTGCCCCGACGATTTGTTGCGGTAGTCGAAGGTGAAAGTTCGGGCAAGCGCATGATCCTCGGTAATGTTAATTTCGTTGACGGCTGCTGATGTATAGCGCGCGGTGAAGTCTTCCTGCGCTTTTTCCAGATCGGGCGGGGAGCCGGCGGGCGGCGCCATCCAGATGGATAATGCAAATGCGCAGGACAATATTCCAAACACGATGAAAAGAAAGAAAACGCTGTTAACGCGTGGCGGTGGTGATGTCGTCATTGATTGCAATGCGTAAGAGGCGTCAGAAAAACACCCGCGCATCTTGCCACGTCCGGACCGGTGCGGCAATGCGTATCCTGTAACGTCGTCAACCCGATAGACCGGCCAGCGCCCGCGCAAGGTGTCGCGCGTCAGGAATATCGTCGGCAGCCATGATCATGTCCCGTATCGCAATGGCCTGAGCCGGCGCCAGCGCCAATCGGGTGTTGCTCATGAACTTGGTGAATATTCGGGCCTCGGATGCAGGTTCTTCGGGCAGGATGTGGTTGCGCCGCGAAATCTGGCGTCCGTTTTTCAGGGTGACAATAATTTCCCCGGTGCGATATTTCGGGAAGCCGGCGTTGGGGTCGATTTTATAGCTGACTTTTTTTGCCAACGCGAGGATCTGCGGATCGGAATACGCCGATTCGTCAATCTCTTCGAGTCCGAATCGTCCGCGTACCAGGCAGCAGGCGATCGCGTAGGGCAGGCTGAATTGCGCCGCATAGCTGTTGTGAGGTTTGCTTCTTTCAGGCATGGGTTCGCACACCAGCGGTACCGTGGTCTCCGCGACCAGGCCGCACACGGACTCGATGTCTTCCACCGCTATGTGTTCCTGAATCTGCAATTCGATGGCGGCATTCATGAATGCGTGCAGGTGGTAACAGGCGGGATAAAGCTTTATCGATGAGCGTGAAATCTCCCATTGCTTTCCCAGATCGCGCGTTACGAAGGGCAGATCCGCGTCTCCTGTATGTGCGCCCAGAAAACACGGAAACAAGCCGTATCGTCCCTCATAAGCCTCGGTGGGCCCGCTATAGCCCTGACGTGCCATGGAGGCCGCTGTGATGCCTGCGACGCCCGACCAGCCTGCATGCGGCCGCTTGGCCCATGCGCCTTCCTGAGTGGGCTGCATGGTGCCGGATGCGAAGCTCAGCGCCAGACCCTGCGCCATCATCAGTTGTTGATGACTCATACGCATCAGCCGCCCGGCTATCAGCGTATTGGCAAAGCAGCCTATGATGCTGGTGGGATGAAAACCCGCCTTCAGGAAACTGCCTTTGCCGGCGCCGCTGAGCCGCATACCCGCCTCCCGAAAAACAGCGCTAACCGCAATGTCGACATCAGTGATTTCACAATGGCGATGCTAACTCCTAACTCCTCACTCTTGAGGCCTGAGTTCGTCCCTGAATCGCTTGTAACGCTTGACGTATCGGGTAGCTATGCCATTGATATAGATGATTTCTTCAGGCTTGAGCTGGCGTATTACTTTGCCCGGCGAGCCCAGTACCAGGCATCCATCGGGGATGGTCTTGCCTTCCGGTATCAGCGTATGGGCGCCGATCAGGCAGTTTTTCCCGACAACAGCGCCATTCAGGATGACGCTTTGTATCCCGATCAGGCTGCCTTCACCTACGGTGCAACCGTGCAGCATGGCCATGTGCCCGACGCTGACGTTGCGGTGCAGTGTCAGTGGATAGCCAGGGTCGGCGTGTAACACCGCGCCATCCTGTATCTGGGAGTTTTCGCCCAAGGTGATGGTCTCGCGATCGGCGCGTATCACGGCGTTGAACCAGACGCTTACGTCGTTTTCGAGCGTGGCGGAGCCGATTACGCACGCGTTGGGCGCTATCCAGTAGTCGCCCTTGGTAACGACCTTGCGGTCACCATAGGAATATTTCATCAGGATCAATTAAGAGAGTTGAATTCGGCTTGGATTATAACCAGTGACGCACGCAGTGATGAAAAAAAAGCCGGCGCATGCGCCGGCTTTTTCGCATTCCAGATCAGCTGTTACAGCAGCGGCACAATCAGCAGCGCCACGATGTTGATGATCTTGATCAGCGGGTTGACGGCCGGGCCGGCGGTGTCCTTGTAAGGATCGCCCACCGTATCGCCGGTAACCGCCGCTTTGTGGGCGTCAGAGCCTTTGCCGCCATGGTGGCCGTCTTCGATGTACTTCTTGGCGTTGTCCCATGCGCCGCCGCCGGTGGTCATTGAAATCGCCACGAACAGACCGGTCACGATGGTGCCCATCAACACGCCGCCCAGCGCCTGCGCACCGGCTGCAGGACCTCCGAGCCACGAAAAGCCCACGCCGACGACAATCGGTATCAGCACCGGCAACAACGAGGGAATCATCATTTCCTTGATCGCGGCCACGGTCAGCATATCGACCGCTTTCGAATAATCCGGTTTGGCGGTGCCTTCCATGATGCCTTTGATTTCCTTGAACTGGCGGCGGACTTCGATGACAACCGAACCCGCGGCGCGGCCAACAGCTTCCATCGCCATGGAACTGAATAGATAGGGCACCAGGCCGCCGATGAACAGGCCGATGATGACATAGTGATTGGACAGATCGAACGTCACCGATTTGCCGGCAGCTTCCAGCGCATGGGTGTAATCGGCGAACAGCACCAGCGCGGCGAGGCCGGCCGAGCCGATGGCGTAGCCTTTGGTGACTGCCTTGGTTGTATTGCCAACGGCATCGAGGGGGTCGGTAATTGCGCGAACTGATTCCGGCAGCCCCGACATTTCAGCAATTCCGCCGGCGTTGTCGGTAATCGGGCCATAGGCGTCGAGAGCGACGATAATGCCGGTCATGGAGAGCATGGCGGTGGCGGCGATGGCGATACCGTAGAGCCCGCCCAAGGCATGGGCGCCCCAGATAGCGGCGCACACGGTGATCACCGGCCATGCGGTCGATTTCATGGATACGCCCAGTCCGGCGATGATATTGGTGCCGTGACCGGTTGTGGACGCTGCCGCAATATGACGAACCGGCGCATATTCGGTGGCGGTATAGTATTCGGTGATGACCACCATCAGCGCGGTCAGTACCAGCCCTATGATCGTGGTGCCGAACAATTTCATCGGCGACAGTTCCGGATAGTAAGTGCTGATATCACCCATCAGCATATTGGTGACAAAATAGAATGCGACGAGAGCGATTACGCCGGAAACGGCGAGGCCGCGGTACAGCGCATTCATGATCTTGCCGCCGGTTCTTGCTTTCACGAAATAGCATCCGACGATGGACGCAATGATAGACACGCCGCCGAGCACCAGCGGGTAGACGGCCGCTTTCCAGGCAATCGCGTCATTGGACAACAGCAACGCGCCCAGTATGATGGTGGCGACGATGGTGACCGCGTAGGTTTCGAACAGATCGGCCGCCATGCCGGCACAGTCGCCGACGTTGTCGCCGACGTTATCGGCGATCACCGCCGGATTGCGCGGATCGTCTTCAGGTATTCCGGCTTCGACTTTTCCGACCAGATCAGCGCCGACATCCGCGCCCTTGGTAAATATGCCGCCGCCGAGGCGGGCGAATATCGAGATCAATGAACCGCCAAACGCCAGCCCGATCAAAGGATGGGTGATTTCCGTCAGCGTCGCACCGGGTGCGGCGTAGGCGCGCAGCACCCACAGGAAACCCGCCACGCCGAGCAGCGCGAGGCCGACAACCAGCAGGCCGGTGATTGCGCCGCCCCGAAAGGCGATAGCCAGCGCCTCGTTGAGGCCGGTACGCGCGGCTTCGGCAGTACGCACGTTGGCGCGCACCGAAACATTCATGCCGATATAACCGGTCAGACCTGAAAGAATGGCGCCGAGCGCGAAGCCCAAGGCCGTGGGCCATTTAAGGGCAAAGCCGATCGCCAGGAACAGTATGACGCCGACGATGGCTATGGTCGTATATTGCCGGTTCAAATACGCCTGAGCGCCTTGCTGGATCGCGGCGGCGATTTCGCGCATGCGGTCATTACCGGACGGCTGTTTGACTATCCACAGCGCCCACATGATGCCGAAAAAAATTCCGACCACCGCACAGACTAGCGCGATGACCAATCCCATGTCTGCGTTCATACTGATTTCTCCCCTGGTTGTCTGCCCTGTAGATGAGCAGTTATTTCCTGCTGATTAAAACTAAACTTTGAACTTTGCCTTGAGTTTCTTGGGTACGGCCACGTTGCGCAGCTTTACATACGTGGGCAATCCGTTCTTGTATGGCGGATAGTCCTCGCCTTCGATCAGCGGCGCAAGATACTGGCGGCACTTTGCGGTAATGTGAAAACCGTCGGCAGTGATAAAGTTCCGCGGCATCATTTTTTCCTTGTTCGCGATGTCCTTGAGGTCTGCCGCCTCTATCGTCCAGCGATAGGGTTTGTTGGATTTGCGGACGATGACCGGCATGACCGCGTTGCGGCCTTTAATCGCGAGTTCGACGGCGGCCTTGCCCACGGCGTATGCCTGTTCGACGTCGGTTTTTGAAGCGATGTGACGAGCGGCCCGCTGCAGATAATCCGCGACGGCCCAATGATACTTGTAGCCAAGTTTCTCCTTGACCAAATTCGCGATCTGCGGTGCTACGCCGCCCAGTTGCGCGTGTCCGAACGCATCCCTGAGTCCCGATTCGGACAGAAACTTGCCGTCGGCGCCGCGTATGCCTTCGGATACGCCGATTGCGCAGTAGCCGTAGCGCTTGACCGTCGCATCAACGCGCGCCAGGAAACGCGCCGGGTCGAACGTTATTTCCGGAAACAACAGTATTTGCGGCGCATCTCCGGCTTGCTCGGCCGCGAGTCCGCACGCCGCGGTAATCCAGCCGGCGTGCCTGCCCATGACTTCAAGCACGAATACCTTGGTTGATGTGCGCGCCATGGACGCAACGTCAAACCCTGCTTCTCGTATGCTGGTCGCCACGTATTTCGCCACCGATCCGAACCCGGGGCAGCAGTCGGTTACGGCAAGGTCGTTGTCTACGGTCTTGGGTATGCCGACGCACGTCACCGGATAGCCCAGCGTTTCCGATATCTGCGATACCTTGTAAGCGGTGTCGGCCGAATCATTACCGCCGTTGTAGAAGAAATAGCCGATATTGTGGGCTTTGAAGACCGCCATCAGGCGCTCGTACTGTGCGCGATTGACGTCCAAGCCCTTCAGCTTGTAACGGCACGAACCGAATGCGCCCGACGGTGTGTGCCGTAGCGCGCGTACAGCCGCCGCGGACTCGCGGGAGGTATCGATCAGATCCTCGGTCAACGCGCCTATGATGCCGTCGCGCCCGGCGTAGACCTTGCCTATCTTGTTCTTGTGCTTGCGGGCAGTTTCTATGACTGCACAGGCGGTCGCGTTGATTACGGCGGTAACACCGCCGGATTGCGCATAAAAAGCGTTCTTGCTGGCCATACTCTGGTTCCTAAAGCGTTACCGGGATTGCAGTTCACGGGAAAGCGGGTTCGCAGGTGCGAATTTTAACATGCCCTGCATGCCGCATGGCTCCGAGGCACGGGCGCACGGCCGGACCGTGAACTCAGTGTTGTTTTTCGAGCGCGGCCAGTACCTGGTCGCGTACCTGCTCTATCGTGTTGCCGCCGTGAATGTTGATGTAGCGCGGTGCGCGGGGATCGTCGCCGGCAGTCCACTTCAAATAGTATTCGACCAGCGGTTTGGTCTGCGCATGGTAGGTAACGATACGTTTTCTGACGGTCTCTTCGCTGTCGTCAGGCCGTTGTACCAGTGCTTCACCCGTAACGTCGTCCTTGCCCGGAACCTTGGGCGGATTGAAGTCGATATGGTACGTGCGCCCCGATGCCGGATGCACGCGCCTTCCACTCATGCGTCTCAGAATTTCCGCATCATCGACTTCCAGGTCGATGACGAAGTCGATGTCGATGCCGACGTTGCGCAATGCGTCCGCCTGGGCGATGGTGCGAGGAAACCCGTCCACGATGAAGCCCGACGCGCAGTCAGGCAGCGCGACGCGCTTTTTCACCATTTCGATGACGAGTTGATCCGGGACCAGATTGCCCGCGTTCATATACTTCTGTGCTTCCTTGCCCAGTTCATTGCCGGCGTCGATTTCGGCACGCAGCATGGCCCCGGTCGAAATCTGCGGAATCTGGTATTTCTCGGTCAAATACTGCGCCTGCGTACCTTTGCCTGCGCCGGGCATGCCGAGAAGGATAATACGCTTCATGGATAATCCCTGATGACGCGCGATCCGTGCCGCGACTGTCAAGTAAATACGGTTTAGAAATTATGGAGCTAAATCACGATGAATTATACCGGTTCCGGTGTGGTGGCGAAATCAAGACCTAAGATTAACTGCCGTGGCACAACTGCCTGACACGTTCAAGGTCTTCGGGCGTATCGACACCCGCATGCGGGGCCACATCCGTGATGGCGACGCTGATGCGATGACCGTGCCACAGCGCCCGCAATTGTTCAAGCGCTTCAAACTGCTCAATCGGGGCCGGTGCCAGGCGTGAGTATTCGGACAAGAAGGCGGCGCGGTAGGCATAGATGCCGATATGGCGATAGGCGGGCAGATCCGAGGGCAAGCCATTAATGCTGTGTGCACTGGACTGCGGCGTAACCACGGACGCCCGGGCAAATGCGTCGCGTGCGTAAGGTATCGTCGCACGGCTGAAATACAGCGCAAGGCCATTCCGGTCAAGCACCACTTTTACGACATTGGGATTGACGAAGGCAGTCGCGTCGTCGAGCGGGCAGCATGCGGTGGCGATCGACGCTTCAGGGTGGTCTGCAAGCTGCTGTGCCACGCGGCATATCAACGCTGGCGCGATCAACGGTTCGTCGCCCTGCACATTGACGATGATGTTCCCGGGAGGGTAGCCGCGCCGGGCGGCGACTTCCGCGATGCGATCGGTGCCCGATGCATGATCGACGCGCGTCATCAGAGCTGCGTAGCCGTGGTATTCCACGGCGGCGGCGATATCCGGATGATCGGTTGCGACGACAACATCCGCAGCGCCGCTCTCCCGCGCACGTTCCGCAACGCGTACCACCATCGGCTTTCCGGCAATATCCGCCAGCATCTTGCCGGGCAGCCGCGTCGAAGCGTGGCGGGCGGGGATGATGACGGTGAATTCG
>CANJQI010000191.1 GCA_947476215.1 Betaproteobacteria bacterium | reverse complement strand
GCTGTATGGTGGTGTCGCTCACACCAGCCACCGCCGCCAGCGTGCGGGTGCTCCACTGGGTCGCCGCTTCGGGCTTAGTCTGCGTGGTGAGGCGCACGATCTCCACCGGATCGACCGTGGGTTTGCGCCCACCGCGCGGCAAGTCTTTTTCGATGGCCTTAGCGGACCCTTAGCTAGACTTCTTCGACTTCGCAACCTCGCTCGCGGCACGCAGGCTTTCCAGCGCGGCTTTTTGCATTTCGAGCGTCTTGATGGTCATCTGAACTAACCCGGTGCTCATTTTCAGCCAGTTTTCCACCGTCTTCAACTCACTGATTTTTTTGTCTATCTCCTCGACATTGGCGGTCGGAGCCATCATTCCGGGCATGGGAAAGGACAGCGGATTCCATGCTTGCTGCATGAATTCGAACCAGTCCTTGGGTAGATCCTGCTCGGCCATGTGCACACCAGTTGTCTGATCGGTTGGACTTCACTCTATCACAAGGCCACCGGTCGCTGAGGTCATCGCGCAAATAACCATGTCTTGCGCAAGGCGCGTGCGGGCGGTGCAGTCGACGTTATGCCGGAGTTAAATTGCGGCGGCCGGCTTTTCCGCGGGATGGCGCTTGGTGGCCCGGCCGCGCGTCTGGTGTTGACTAACAACCGCCAGTAGCCGCTCTCGCTCCTGAACTACTTTGTCCGAATAGCCATTTTCGGTGTCTTCGGAAGAAGCGCCTACATACATCTGCAAGCCGCCCATGAGGTCCCCGCTGCGGCGTATGTAGTCCTTCAGTATCCGTGCCCCGACCCTGATATTGGCGCGGGTATCGAAGACTGACTGTTCGCCCCCCACCTCGCGAAACTTTTCAGGGTGGAAGCGCGGAATAACCTGCATCAAGCCTTTGGCACCCATCGTGCTCTCAGCAGCCGGGTTAAAGCGTGACTCGACCGCAATCACTGCCAGTATCAATAGCGGATCGAGCTTGAATTCATGACCCGCGTCATAAACCTTGGCCACAATGCTGGTGGCAAGGTCTGCAGAGACACGAAAACGCTGCGCGAGATACTCGCCTATCGCACGATACTTGTCGCTATTCGTATCCTTAACCGCAGCTACGGGTGCAGCCACGAGCGCTGGCTGGGCCAAGGTTGACGGATCAGGTGCCATTGCGCCTGTGGTGGATTTGAAGAAAAGTCCCAGGCCGAGCAGGATCAGAGCGGCGATGAAAACCGAGCCGGCTGATTTTCTACCCAGCGAGCTGGCAGACCCAGTTACGCTTAGTCGGTGATGCTGTTCGGGGTGTGATTTTGCCATGGTGCCAAAACCTCCTTTCGTAAACGCTATCCAGAGTGCGGCTAGCGGTAAAGTTCGATGCTTGGAGCAGCGGTATTGCGAAACGAAACGTCTGACAAAAAACACAACAGGTTGTGGTTTATTCGAATCGAATCGGCAATTCTAGTGGCTCGGGGTGCCATGCGCAACAGGCTTACTTGCGCTTAGTCGCTACTGACTAACCTTGGTGGTGTTGCTTCAAGGACGGCGAATTATAGGGCGTTTGGCGACTAAGTCAAATCGCCGGAAGTCCGTTTTGCACCATTTTGGTGCACACCACCTTTTAGCGTTTGCTCGGCGCGTGGGCAATCGATGAGGTTATAAAAAAATATCGTTATTTTTCATATATTTATACATGCACAACCGCCCTTAAGTCGTCACGGACTTAGCGGCCTGACGGTGCTCCCACGCGCGCAGTGCCGACTCATAGCGATCCATGGCTTCACCGTATCGATCGTAAACACAGGGGTCGCAGCCGCTGCCGCAGCACTCTCCCGTTTCGGGTTCGCGCGGTGCAGTCGGGCGTGGATCGCTGGGATCGAACTGATCGCTCATTGCAAAATCGCGTTCAAAGACGCGGGCAATGGGTGGGCCGGATAACGCTTCCTGAATTCCGCGAGGCTGACCCGCGCCTCTTCCAGGCGCCCCTGTTTGTGCAGCAGCTCAATGCGCGCCAACCAAACCTCCGGTGGAAGAACGACATGAGACCTGAGCGTGTCTGCCACCGAAGCGCTGCTGTCGCCGGACAACGCGGGCGTAGCGGGCACCGCTGCCGGTCGCGCCAAAACGCCCGGGGAGGCGATTTTCGCTGCCGGCGTGTCGGGTCGGGCCTCGGTAACTCCGGAAGGCGGCTGACCCTGAAAACGGTGAGGCCCAATCGGGTCCTGCCGTACGCGACCCTCGGCTGCGTCACTCGCGGCTGGAGCACTCCTCCCAACCACGCCGGCGGCTCCCGGCGCCCGGCGATCATCCGATACACGCGCGTTATTGTCGGTTTCCAGCTTAGTCAACGTCTTGGCGACCGGTGTCGCCGCGCGCTCCGCACTGGCAGCGTTCTGTGCTTCATCGCGGGCGGGTAGCCGCATCTTCGCGGCAGATTCAGAAGGCCTCATATCCCGCGCCGCGGAGGTAAGGGGAAACGCTTCGGGCGTACTCGGCGGCGCGGATGCCGCGCCGCTCAACGTCGGACCCGTGCGGTGAGGATCTGATGACTCCAGGCGCAACCTGCCCGGCATGCCCGGATCCGTGCTGCTGCGCAGGCCCAACCCGGATGGCGACGAGGACGAGGAGGGTTTCAATCCCAAGCCCGACGATTTCTGGCTGTCGGCAAGCGTCGCGGTTGCCGGCGCAGCCGCTTCCATGGCCCCCGGCGCACGCTTTTCGTCGCGGCGCGACAAATCAGCCCCCTGCGGCTGCACAATATCGGGCGCTTCCTCGCGCATCAACGTCACCAGGCTTACGCTCAGCACGAGCACTGCCGCCATAGACAACGGCACCCGCCAGGCACGGCTGAATGGCGGGCCCGCAAACCGCGGCTTGGCGGCGATGGCCCGGTGTGCGGCTGCCAATACCGCCGCGTCGAGCGCCGGCGGTGGCAAGTCATCGCCGGCCGCCTTGTAATAGGCGGTCAACTTTGCATCGCGATCGATATTGCCAGCCGATGGTTCGTTCATGATGGTCTTATTGCATACCCTGCCGGAGTTTGGCAATCGCATAACGCAAGCGGCTCTTGGCGGTTTCGCGATTAACACCGGTCGCCTGCGCAATCTCCTCGACGCTCATATCGGACTCCTGTTGCAGCAAAAATGCCTCGCGTTGCGCTTCCGGCAGCTCGGATATCAGCTGCAACAGCCGGCGCGCCTGCTGCCGCGCGTCGACATCCACCGCCGGGTCACTGCCCCGTGCGCCCGCGATACTCTCCAGCGCCACGGCATTGTCATCGTCAAATGACGCGGGCACACCGCCTGCCTGCGAGCGGTAATAGTCTATCAGCCGGTTGTGGGCCAGCCGGTAGAGGTAAGTGCTGAACCTGGCCTGCACGGTATAAGCGTGGCGCGCACGAATCAGGTTCATCCACACCTCCTGAAACAGTTCCTCGGCGACCCCTTGATTGCCGCACTGCCGCAACATATAGCGAAAAACGCCGCCTTTGTGGCGCCCGTACAGCACATCAAACGCGCCGCTGTCGCCATCGCGATAGCTCTCCATCAATTGTTCGTCGCTGCAATCCTGTTGTTCGGCCCCCATGGGGCGCCAGTATGCGCAAACTGGCGCACACCGGCAACCCGGGAGTGGACACGCCATGAACGACACAGTGACAAGTATGTGGATGAATTGCAGATTTTCCGCTTACCGCTTACCGCTCACCGCGTACCACTCACCGCTCACCCAAATGTCACCTGGGATCAGGCACAAACTGCCCGGGGAAAGGACTCGGCCGCGCGATACGCGGCGCATCCGCTATGACCCCTTTCGCGACCAGATTGCGGTAACTGTCATAGTAGATAGTGATGACATCATCGGGGGTTTGCGATGCACGTTCGAAGCGCGCGTAGCTCACTACCGACGTCTCAATCTTACCGTGGCCGGTTCCCAAGAATTTTTCCACCGGCTGCGGCACAACCTGCGGCCTTGGAGCGGCATCGGCCCGCCCCGGCGCGGACGACGACTGCGCTTCTCCCAAGGACGATGCTGTATCGCGCGCTGCGTCACGTTCCGCGGATTCCAGTTTCCCGTGCGCGGCAGACGCCGGCGGTGCCGCATTGCGCCGTAATTCGTCGCGCAAAATGCCGACCGCCGGTTCGACTTTTCTGAGAAACATCGCAACACCTATGACACCAACGTTATCCGGCCGGCCCGTGCGCGCCGCGTACGAATTCTCAAGCTCGGTGAAATAGAACACGGCGATATTCCGCGTACTCTTGCGCCAACCCCTGATTCCAAAGGAATTGTAGGCACCCAGCACATAGCCGGTCTGCCCCCAGTTGGCCGTTTCGCCCGACACGGCATTGACGCCATCGACCGAAACCACGGTGAGTATGTCGCCTGCCTGATTGTTGCGGACGTTGACCTGGTATTCGTTGCCGGGACGACCGACAACGTAATAACGGCCTTCATGTGCATACACCGGCAAGGCGCGGTTCTCGGCACGATCATAGATCGTAATATCGGCAATAGCGCCTATGGCGCAGGCGGGCGCTGCCCACGAAAACGCCAGAATTGCAGCAATGAGGAATTTTTTCACGGCTTTTCTCCAAAGGTTGGGCATCCAATCGATGCCGCCCCTGTAAACGAGCCGTATCCTCAAATGGGGTTAGGGTCAGCCGGAGTGCAGCGTTAGCAGTTGCAGATATAGCTCACATAGCGCAGATAGGCACCGACCTTCTCGCCGGATCGGCCAAACCTGGAGCTCGTATCATGACACCGAACAGCCCACCAGGGGCTTTCGGGCGACCAGGATTGTGGGCGCCGCGCGGGCCCTGCTTGATATCGCGAAGTATCGTGCGCTGGCTCTCGTCAGCGCTGACTCCACCGGGAAAATGAATGCTTTGCGCAAGATCAATGACAAGTCACGGAAAAATATCCAGCATGATAGTCTGTCTAGTCTGTCGAAGGTTCATAAGTGAATACGCGCAATGAAGCCCAAGAATTCCCGCACCCGGATACCGTCGCCTCCCGCGAAACGCAGGGAGCCCTTGCCGTGGCAGAAACCCAAACCCGCGGCAGAAGACGCGGGAGCGCCGGCACGCCTTAAAGCGATTTTGAGCAGCGCCAGCTACCGCAAAGCCGACGAGGATATTTCCTTCCTGGACGGCGACGAGGCACGAGGTCCGCGCCTTCAACTGGATTACCTGAAAGCGGAAGTTCGGTTGACGGCGCTCGGTATCAAACACACGATCGTTGTCTTCGGCAGCACGCGCATACTGGAGCCTATCGCGGCAAAGCGCAGGGTGCGGGCGCTTGAAAAGGCTTTCTCACGAAAGAAGAACGACAAGACACTGCGGGCACGCCTGGCAACAGCAAAACGCATACTGGCCAAAAGCCGTTTTTACGACATCGCAAGGGAATTCGGCCGCCTGGTGAGCCAGTCCGGCGCGGAATGCCCTGATCGCCGCCTGGTTGTGATGACAGGCGGCGGCCCCGGCATCATGGAAGCGGCGAATCGCGGCGCATTCGACTGCGGCGCGGAGTCAATCGGTCTGAACATCAGCCTGCCAAATGAGCAATACCCCAATCCCTACATCACGCCGGACTTGTGCTTTCTGTTTCGTTACTTCGCGCTACGCAAGTTGCACTTCCTGCACCGCGCACGAGCGCTGGTCGCCTTCCCCGGTGGATATGGCACGCTGGACGAACTTTTCGAGGCTTTATCCCTGATCCAGACACGCATGATAAAACCGCTGCCGGTAATACTCGTGGGCAGGGATTACTGGCAGAAAGCATTCGATGTCGATTTCCTCGTCGAGGAAGGCACAATTGATGCCGAAGACAGGGATCTTATCTGGTTTGCTGAAAGCGCCGCCGAAATCTGGGATGGCATCCTGCACTGGTATGAAGCCGCGGGCGAACCCCTGTGCCCGACACCATCAAAATCCGCAGACCACTAGGCTCCGACACACAAATTTCGCAGCAACCATGGATTTCGCACAACGTGGCTAACATCGTTTCGAAGCTTGTGTGTCGGAGCACTAGTCAGCGCATGACCGCTAAGCATAAGCCGATCGGCGGACCGGTGCCGTCGGAGATCCTCAAAACGCTGCTGTGCCAAATCGATGACGCATTGATTGCGCTCGCGAAAAGCACACCCATGACCGACGAAAACATACACCAAACCAGGAAAACCCTGAAACGCGCACGCGCCAACCTGCGCTTGCTGCGCAGCACGGTCGACAAAAGGCTTTACGCGCGCGAAAACGCCAGACTGCGAGACGCAGCACGGCTCCTGGCGCCGATACGCGATGTGCAGGCCGCGTTAAATACGATCGCTACCTTGCCCACACGGGAAAGCTCTGTCGCGCGCGGCGCCCTGCTCCGCAGGCTCAAGGCAAGACTACTGAAGTCCCACGCGGCCTTGCACGGTGCGTTTCAGGACGGAAATGTGGCGCAACAGGCGACGCAAATGCTCAACGACTCGCGGATTTACACCGCCCGATGGCGTACTCCGGACGACGATGCCGCAGCCCTGCACACCGATCTCAAACGCATCTACCGCCGCGGTCGCAATGCGCTTGCCAACGTGACGACTTCCTGTACCGATGAAAACCTGCATGAACTTCGCAAGCAAGTGAAATATCTGTGGCATGCGCTGGATGCTCTGCATCAAGCCGGAGCGAAGCACCTCTCAAGAGCCGCCAGATCCGCCGAATCCATAGCGGATTGCCTGGGCGACGACCATGACCTCGCGCTGATTCGCGAAACAATCAGCGCGGTCGACCGCAATCCGCGAACCACCGATGCCGAACTACATGCGCACCTGGAACAGCGCCGCGGCAAGCTGCAGAGCGACGCATTGAAATTATCGCGGCGCCTCTACGCGCAACGCCCCGGCGCGTGGTCCTGCCTGACGAAGCTCTGAAAAATTCAGGCGCGCGGCAGAGTACGTTGTCGGCAAGGGTTTGCCGACCCACTTGAGACTCTCTTGGCACGGCCGCTGGGCGGCATATTCATCCCGCTACCGCGACCAACATCAGCTACAAACGCGGCGTAATTTCGTGGTGGTGAGTCTTGTCAAATTGCTCCTGGCAATGTATGCAGCGTACCGCCATCGGATAAGCCATCAGTCGCGGATGGCCGATTTCGCCATCGCACGAGATACACCGGCCGATGGTGCCATCCACCATTCGTAGTCTCGCCGCATCAATTTCGCGCAGCTCGTGTATGTGGCGATCAATCAACGTACTGTTGAGGTCGTTCAACATGTCCGCGACTGACTCATCGCCTCGGTCATGAACCCTGCCGGCAAGCTGCGTGTAATGTTCGTCGCCTGACTGCAGCAGCATGGTGCGCACATCGTCTCGCAACTGCTGGCCGCGGTGTTCCAGCGCCCGCGCAAGATCCGCTTTCTGCGTTTTCGTAAACTTGCTCATTTGACTCGCCTCCTTGTCGATATTCATAATTTTGGCTTCCGGCCTCCGGCGTGCGCCAAGTACACACATTCCTTAACCTTATCGCCAGTTTTGATCATAATGTCGCCATGCAGCTTGATATGGATCAAATACGCGTTCTCGCGTGCGCTTGTCTCCGACTTCACCGGACCGCTTTGCCGCATGACCAAAGTTGGCACATGCGGAGTTTTCACAAACATTGATTGTTTTTGACCCAGATCAATATCCTTATCAGGGTTAGCTGCGTCTAATAGCAGCGTGGGGAATACGCACATCCGGTTTGCAATCCTCCCCGACCACACTCATGAAAGGACAAGCCATGTATCAACGAATTCTAGTTCCCATAGACGGCAGCCACACCGCGACCTTGGGACTTCAGGAGGCAATTCGAATCGCAAAAGCCGACGGCACCAAACTCCGTCTGATCAGCGTCGTTGACGAGTTTGTCGTGGCACAGAACTTCGAAGGCGTAATGAATGCCGGTGATTTGCTGGACGCTTTGCGCGATTCCGGAAAAAAGACCATTGCAAAGGGAGTGGCGCTGGCGAACAAGAACGGCGTAGCCGCGGAGAGCGCGCTCTATGAAACCATGGGACATCGCGTCGCAGACCTGATTACGCGCGAAGCGAAGAAATGGAAAGCAGATCTTATCGTGATGGGCACTCATGGGCGGCGCGGCTGGAGTCGCATGGTGTTGGGCAGCGATGCGGAAATGGTGTTGCGGGACGCGACTGTGCCGGTGCTGCTCGTGCGCACGCCCGCGCCGAGAAAACGGGCGAAGAAGTAGCGGCGAGCTTGTTAGACCATACCAGCAATCCGTTCCACGTCGACTCATGCGAAGGGAATTCGTTTGACCCGGCTGTTTGAACTGGACGCCTATACGCCAAGCGAGATCGCCGACAAAGTGGAGTCCGTGGGCGTAGCCAAGGCGCACCTCTCTACCTTGCAAACCCTGATGCTGGGCACGATCGCCGGCGGGTTCATCGGTTTGGGTGCGCTGTACTACACGCTGGTGATCAGCGATGCGCAGTTGTCGTTTGCCGCGTCACGCGTGCTGGGGGGCGTGGTGTTTTCCCTGGGGCTGGCACTGGTCATCGTCGCAGGTGCGGAGCTTTTCACGGGCAACAACCTTCTGGTTATGGCGTGGGCGGATGGCAAAGTCACTACGCGCGAGTTGTTGCGCAACTGGGTTCTGGTTTACATCGCCAATGCGGCCGGCGCCATCGGCCTCGCGGGACTCGTCTACCTGTCGCATCACGCCGATATGAACCACGGCGTGGTTGGACTCGCCTACGTCAAGATTGCAGCAGCCAAGACGGCTTTGCCTTTCGCGGAGGCCTTTTTCAAGGGCATACTGTGTAATCTGCTGGTCTGCCTTGCGGTCTGGCTTGCGCTCGCCGGCCATACCGTCACGGACAAAATACTGGCCATCATTTTGCCGATATCCGCGTTCGTCGCGGCAGGCTTTGAGCACAGCATTGCGAACATGTACTTTATTCCGCTCGGCATTTTCCTGAAAAACGACATTGCAGCATCCGCGGGCGTCGACACGACCATGCTGGATTGGGCGCATTTCATCGGTAATCTGGTACCGGTTACGCTCGGCAATATTTTCGGTGGCAGTGTACTCGTCGCGCTGGTGTACTACATCATTTACCGGCGCAATGCCCACGAGTAATTGCGCGCGCCCACGATGGTGCGCGATCTCATGCACGCTGCATTGCGTCGCTGCGCCTGCGCAATACCAGCTTTGCGAATTCCATGCTCGCCATTACGCCCAAAGCCAACAGCAAGACCAGCCCCACATCCTGCCATGCCGGCATGCGCACACCGAAGGCCGCGCGCACCGCCTCGAGCTGCATCAACACGGCAATCAGCGCAACTTCCCACACAATGGCAATCACCAGCCATTTGTGCGGTGGCGCCTCGAATATGCTGTAACGCATCGACCTGAAACTCATCGCAAGCGTGAGCTCGACTATCACGAACAACAGAAAGACCTGGGTGCGCGCCAGTTCCATGTCATCAATGTGGTGAAAGAACACCCACAGGAAAAGCGGACATTCAATGAGCACGGCGAGCACGATGAATACCCTCACATCAAATGAAAACACGCTTTCGTTGGGATCACGCGGCGGGCGCTGCATGATATCCCTGTCGGGCGGAGCAATGCCCAACGCGAGCGCAGGCAGCCCGTCGCTGGCAAGGTTCAGGTAAAGAATCGCGGCGGGCAGCAGCGGCAGGTAAGCAGGTCCCATAACCATGACGACCCCGCCCAGCACGATAACTTCCGTGATATTGGTGCGCAGCAGGTACGTCAGATACTTCTTGATATTGTCGTAGATCCAGCGC
The DNA here is from genome assembly GCA_947476215.1 of Betaproteobacteria bacterium. Lineage (GTDB taxonomy): Bacteria > Pseudomonadota > Gammaproteobacteria > Burkholderiales > SG8-41 > PALSA-1004. The sequence goes on along the minus strand of CANJQI010000191.1, from coordinate 156 downwards.
CCGCGCTCTATTGCGGTAACGATGGTGGCAAAGTTGTCGTCCGCAATCACCATGTCCGCGGATTCCTTCGCGACATCCGTGCCGCTGATGCCCATGGCGATGCCGATATCGGCGTGCTTTAACGCCGGGGCATCGTTCACGCCATCGCGGGTCATT
>CANJQI010000190.1 GCA_947476215.1 Betaproteobacteria bacterium | reverse complement strand
CGAAGATTTCCGGGAAATCACCTTCTTTCCCACACCAATCCACAAAAAACAACCATTCCACGCAAATCTTCGTCCCCGTTCTAGTCACAAAATCCGCGCTGCTACGGCGCACCAAAGGCTAGAATTAACGTTTTCGGTCAGGCACTACTATAGGTAAAATTGGCGCAGCTGGCCAGAAAATAATGGCACTGGCCGCATCAAATCCGAATTCACCCGAGAGGAGCAAATGATGGCAAGCGAACTGTTCGATAAAGGTCTGGTTGTGCGCAAGGAAGTGCTGGGCAAGGAGTATGTCGAGAAATCGATACAGGGCGCTGACGAGTTCGCGCTCGCCATGCAGGAGTTTGCCACCGAGACGGCATGGGGTTTGATCTGGACCCGGCCCGGGCTGCCGCGCAAGACGCGCAGCCTGCTCAATATCGGCATGTTGACCGTGCTCAATCGCCCGCATGAGCTCAAACTGCATATCCGCAGCGCATTCAAGAATGGCGTTACCAAGGATGAGATCAAGGAAGTGCTGCTGCAGGTCGCCTGCTATGCGGGTGTTCCGGCAGGCATAGACGGATTCCGGCTCGCACGTGAAGCGTTCTCGGAAATGGAAGCCGCGAACAAGTGAGCTCGCCGTCACCACGGTGCTTTGCGGCTTGATCCGGACCAGGAAAGGCAGCGGTCGTGTCGCAAACCGACGAGATTTTTGAGGTCTACGCGATCCGTTATGCGCGTCACGACCGATGCGCAGCTGAGAATTTTATCGGCGGTGACCCGCACGACGGCCCCATGCCGATGGACTATTTTGTGTGGCTGATCCGCAACCCGCTACGTACCATCGTGGTCGACACCGGATTTAATGCCGATGCAGCGCGCATGCGCAAGCGCGAGTTTCTGCGTTGTCCCGCCGCCGGCCTGAAGTTAATGGGGGTGGATGCGACGGCGGTTGCGGACGTCATCCTGACCCATTTGCATTACGACCACGTCGGTAATTTCGATTTGTTTCCGTCTGCGGTTTTTCATCTGCAGGATGCGGAAATGGCATTCGCTACGGGACGCCATATGGCCAGTCCCGCGATGTCGGCGGCGTTCGGTGTCGAGGACGTGGTCGGCATGGTGCGCGTAGTCTATAAGGGACGCGTGCGCTTCCATGCCGGTGATGTGCAATTCGTCCCGGGTGTAAGCCTGCACCTGATAGGGGGGCATACCATGGGTTTGCAGGTGGTGAGGGTCAGGACGCGGCGTGGCTGGCTGGTTCTGGCGTCCGATGCGAGCCACTACTATGCCAACATGGACGAACAGCGGCCGTTCCCCATCGTTTATAACGTCGGCGACATGATAGACGGGTGGCGGCGCGTGCGCGAGCTGGCGGACAGCCCCGACCATGTCATTCCGGGCCACGATCCTCGGGTATTGGCGCGTTACCCGGCGCCGCGGCCGGAACTGGCCGGCGCCGTCGCGCGCCTCGATTAGGCAGGGAGTTGCGCAGGATTTATGGGCAGGTCGTCAACCTGTGCGCAGGACGTGCGTTATTAGTCTCATCCGGACTCCGGATTTGGCAATTTACTTAACTCTAGGAGAGACTCAATGAACAAACTGCTGACTACCCTGATCGCCGTGGCATTTTCCGGTACCACCCTGACCGCGATGGCGCAAGCGCCGGCGCCGGCGAAAGCTGATGCACCGAAAGCGGCCGCACCTGCAGCCGTCAAGGCTGATGCACCGAAAGCGGTAGCACCCGCCCCCGCCAAGGCTGACGCACCGAAAGCCATGAGCAAGGACGAGAAGAAAGCCGCAGCCAAGGCAAAATCGGACGAGGCGAAAGCTGCTGCCAAGGCCAAGGCGGACGAGAGTAAGAAAGCCGCAGAAGAGAAGAAGAAAGCCCGCGCCGAAGCCCGCGCCAAAGCGAAGGCCGAAGCCAAAGCGAAAGCCGACGCCAAAGCTGAGGAACGCGCAAAAGCCAAGGCAGAGCGCAAAGCCAAGAGTGGAGACAAGGCCCCCAAGTCAGACGCAAAAGCTGACGCACCGGCAAAGAAAGCCGACGCACCGGCAAAGAAGTAAGGTAGACGATCGCGACCAAGGTCGCGATCCGATAAAAGGCGGGGATTTATCCCCGCCTTTTTTTATGTGCGGTCCGATTGAGTATGTTGCGTTGCCATGCCGTTCGACCGTTGTTAACATCCAGTCCGGCTATCTGAGCCGTATCGTTAACAACAAGGTGGGGTGTTGATGAAGTCTTTGATTTTAAATAAATTTGGAGCGCTGGATACGCTGGCGCTGGAAGACCGGCCCAGTCCTGTCCCAGGAGACAGTCAGGTTCTGGTCGATGTTCATGCTGCTGGCATCAATTTCCCTGATTTGATGGTTATCGAAGGGACTTACCAGAACCTGCCGCCATTGCCGTTTAGTCCCGGCAAGGAATGTGCGGGAGTCATCAGCGCCGTGGGTAACGGCGTTAGCGGCCTGAGGGTCGGCCAGCGCGTCCAGGTGCTGGTCGAATATGGCGCCTACACGCAACAGCTCGTCACCAAGGTAGCGAACTGTAGTCCAATTCCGGACGGCATGAGCTATCCGGTTGCCGCTGCGTTGGGACTCACTTATGTCACCTCGTATTTTGCGCTGGTCGAACGCGCGGCGCTCAAAGCCGGAGAGGTCGTGCTCGTCACGGGCGCTGCGGGAGGCATAGGCTTGGCGGCAGTGCAAATCGCCAAGGCGCTGGGTGCAACCGTGATAGCCGCAGTCAGCAATGCCGATAAGGCGGCGGCGGCACGCGCCAGCGGCGCCGATCATATCATCGACACCAGTGTTCCCGATTTGCGGAACAGTCTGCGAGACCAGGTCTTTGCAGCGGTCGGCAAGCGCGGCGCCGATGTCATCATTGAAAACGTCGGTGGTGATGTATTTGACGCCAGCTTGCGCGCGATCGCGTGGTGTGGGCGCCTGGTGGTGGTGGGGTTCGCGGGCGGACGCGTTCCCGACGTCAAGGCGGGTCACGTGCTGGTCAAGAATATCTCGGTGATTGGGATCCAGATCAGCGATTACCCCAAGCGCCAGCCCGAGAAATTCAGCGCCGCACGGCGTGAGCTGATTGATCTGTGCGCGGCCGGCAAGCTCAAGCCACACGTGATGGAGACGTTTCCCATGGAGCGATACCAGGACGCCATGGCGTTGGTGCGTGGGCGTAAGGTGATAGGCAAGGTCGTGCTGAATGTGCGTTGAGCCGGAAGGCAATGCCTTCGTGGAGGCGTTGGTTAAGTCATTGAATTAACGAATGTGATTCGGCTATACTTGCGCCGCTCAATCTCTTCGCCACGCCGGTGTTTGCAGTCTGGCCGGTGATCCGTTGTTGCGCAGCTTTGTTACTCCCGCACGTTTTGATTGACTCTGTTACGCCCACACAGGTAAGTTAGGGCGTATCCGAAAAAAGTGTAGGTAAGGGCTCTTTACGGATTTCGGTGTCCGGGCAACGGGGGCGGGCAGCGCAGCGGTAGAGTCGATAATAGCGTTATCAGGTTGTGATGCCTGATCATGCGCAACAACAAATAAGGCTGTTCATGAAAATACACGAATATCAGGCAAAGGAAGTATTGCGCAGATATGGCGTCGCAACACCGCGTGGCATCGCGTGTTTCAGCGTCGATGAGGGCGTGGCGGCGGCGCATCAGCTCGGCGGCAGTGTATGGGTGGTGAAAGCGCAGATACACGCCGGTGGACGGGGTAAAGGCGGCGGCGTCAAGGTTTCGAAGTCGATCGATGAGGTCCGGCACAACGCGAGTCAGATACTGGGCATGATGCTCAAAACGCATCAGACCGGCCCGCAAGGCCAGAAGGTGCGGCGTTTATTCATCGAAGAAGGTGCGGATATCCGCAAAGAGCTCTACGTCGGCATGGTAGTCGACCGGGTAACACAGCGCGTATGCCTGATGGCGAGCAGCGAAGGCGGAATGGACATCGAGGAAGTCGCCGCGCATACGCCCGAAAAAATACACAAGGTGTACATAGACCCGCAGGCAGGATTGACGGATGGAGAGTCCGACCAAGTAGCGCTCCAGATAGGGATCCCGCCAGAGTCACTGGCCAGCGCGCGCGTCGCGCTGCAGGGGCTGTATAGCGCATTTGTCGATACGGATGCATCGCTGGCCGAGATCAATCCGCTGGTCCTGACCGGAGACGGCCGCGTCGTTGCGTTGGATGCCAAAATCAATTTTGACGACAACGCATTGTTCCGTCATCCCGACATCGTCGCCATGCGCGATTTTGATGAAGAAGACCCGGCCGAAATTGAAGCCTCGAAATTCGACCTCAGCTACATTTCGCTCGACGGCAACATCGGGTGCCTCGTCAACGGCGCGGGCCTCGCGATGGCGACCATGGATATCACCAAGCTTTATGGCGGTAGTCCCGCCAATTTTCTCGACGTCGGTGGCGGCGCGACCGCCGAGAAAGTTACCGAAGCCTTCAAGATCATGCTCAAGAATCCGACCGTGAAGGCTATTCTGGTCAACATATTTGGCGGCATCATGAAATGCGACGTCATTGCCGATGGCATAGTCACGGCTGCCCGAGAGGTAAAGCTTACGGTCCCGCTCGTGGTGCGGCTTGAGGGCACCAATGTCGATTTGGGCAAGAAGATCCTTGCGGATTCGGGATTGCCCATCATATCTGGAAGCAATATGGCGGATGCGGCGGCCAAGGTTGTGAAGGCTGCGCGCGGAACGGTTAAATCGGCAGAGACCAAGTCCAACGCTCGCACTGCAGCCAACCCCAAGGCTCGTGTCAAGCCCAAAGCCAAGCCCAAAGCCAAACCCAAAGCCAAGCCCAAAGCCAAGCCCAAAGCCAAGCCCAAAGCCAAACCCAAAGCCAAACCCAAAGCCAAGCCCAAAGCCAAGCCCAAAGCCAAACCGAAACCAAAAGCCAAACCAACACGCAAACCCAAAACACGACCCAAAACGAAAGCGCCTCGCAAGGCCAAGCCTGCGGCAAAACGCACGCTGGTGAATACGTTGAAGTCGCGCAATTCGCGTGCCAAGGCCAAGCCGGCAAAAAAAACAGCAGTGCGCGCACGCTCGCCACGTAAAGCCGCAGCCAGGGGGAAGCGCAAATGAGCATACTGATCGACAAGAACACCCGCGTCATGACCCAGGGCATTACCGGCAAGACTGGGCAGTTTCACACCAAGATGGGCAAGGAATACGCGAATGGCATGAACGCTTATGTCGCCGGCGTCAATCCGCGCAAGCCGGGTCAGTCGTATGAAGGAATACCGATATTCGCCACTGTGCGAGAGGCCAAGGAAAGGACCGGTGCCAATGTATCGGTGATTTACGTGCCACCACCCTTTGCCGCCGCCGCGATAGACGAGGCGGTCGAGGCCGATCTGGATCTCGTCATCTGCATCACCGAAGGCATACCGGTGCGCGACATGATCATGACCAAGTACAAAATGCGCGGTAAACGCACGCGACTCATTGGTCCCAACTGTCCAGGCGTGATTACGCCCGATGAGATCAAAATCGGCATCATGCCCGGACATATACACAAGAAGGGGCCGGTGGGCGTGGTATCGCGTTCCGGCACGCTCACCTATGAAGCGGTGGGCCAGTTGATGGAGCAGGGCTTGGGGCAATCGTCATGCGTGGGCATAGGTGGTGACCCGGTCAACGGCCTCAAACACATCGATATCATGAAAATGTTCAATGATGATCCGCAGACCGAGGCCGTTGTCATGGTGGGAGAAATCGGCGGTTCGGACGAAGAAGAGTGTGCACGCTGGATCAAGGACAACATGAGAAAACCGGTGGTGGGTTTTATCGCCGGACTTACAGCCCCGCCCGGTAAGCGCATGGGTCATGCGGGCGCGATTATTTCCGGCGGCAAGGGTACTGCCGAGGAAAAACTCGCGGTGATGGAGGAGTGCGGCATCAAAGTGACGCGAAATCCGGCGCATATGGGCAAGTTGCTCAAGTCCGTTCTGCGTTAGTCGTCACTACGTTTCGAAACCGGAACCGGCGCGCGGAGCTAACCGACGCTGGATCCGGGCAGGTGATTTGCAGCCAGGCAGATCACAAATGCGCTTGGCGTCGATGTAAGATTTGCGACGAAGGAATGACTAAACAGGCATTTGTGATGGATCGCTCGAATACCTCCACGCCGTCCGGCATGTCGGATGCCGGCGCGAAAAGAAAGCGCGGCAACCCCAAGGGGCGCGCCGTGGACCCGCGCGCGCTTGCGGAAGTGCAAACGTTGCTGGGAGATGCGCCGCGCCGGCGTGATCTGTTGATTGAATTCCTGCACCGGATACAGGACAAGTTCGGTTGCATAGCGGCGCCGCACATCGTCGCCCTCGCGCGCGAATTGAAGCTTGCAACAGCCGAAGTCTACGAAGTCGCGACTTTCTATCATCACTTCGATGTGATTAAGGAAGGTCCCGATGGCGAATTGCATCGCCCGCCGGTATTGACGGTGCGCGTGTGCGATTCATTGTCATGCGAACTGGCGGGGGCACGCCCGCTGCTTGAGAAACTGCAGGCCGTGGCGGGACCCGGCGTGCGCGTAATCGCCGTGCCGTGCGTCGGTCGCTGCGAGCAGGCGCCGGTGGTGGTGGTGGGACAGAATCCGGTGGCACAGGCGGATGTCGACAAGGTTAGCTCGCGAATCGCGGCGGGACAGACCCGATGCGAGGTCATGGGATACGTCGATTACCAACAGTATCTCGCCAGCGGCGGTTATGCGCTTGCCCGTGAGTGTCTTGCCGGAAAACGCGATGTCGAGGACATACTCAAGACCATGGAGCACTCCGGTCTGCGCGGATTGGGGGGTGCGGGTTTTCCGGTGGGGCGCAAGTGGCGGGTATTGCGCGGCGAGCGCCAGCCGCGGCTGATGGCTGTGAACATCGACGAAGGTGAGCCCGGCACATTCAAGGACCGTTATTATCTTGAGCGCGACCCGCATCGATTTCTGGAAGGCATGTTGATCGCTGCATGGGCAACACAGGTTGCCGAAATCTACATCTATCTGCGCGACGAGTATGCGGGCTGCCGGGCGATACTGGAACGTGAACTCGCCGCGTTGCGGACAGCACCACCGGGCGCGCTGCCGGTTGTCCATCTGCGGCGCGGCGCGGGCGCTTATATCTGCGGCGAAGAATCGGCGATGATCGAATCCATCGAAGGCAAACGCGGCATGCCGCGCCTGCGTCCGCCCTATGTCGCGCAGGTCGGGTTGTTCGGTCGCCCGACGCTGGAACACAATATGGAAACGCTCCACTGGGTGCGCGATATCATCGACAAGGGCGCCGAGTGGTTTGCCGGACATGGGCGTCATGGCCGCAAGGGCCTGCGTTCGTTTTCTGTCTCGGGTCGCGTAAACAAGCCGGGCGTACACCTCGCGCCTGCCGGGATCACCGTCAGGGAACTGATAGACGAGTATTGCGGCGGCGTGCCGGCGGGACATCGCTTCTACGCTTATCTGCCGGGTGGTGCCTCGGGCGGCATCCTGCCGGCGTCCATGGGGGATATCCCGCTCGATTTTGATACCTTGCAGCCGCACGGTTGTTTCATCGGTTCCGCGGCCGTGATCATCCTCTCCGACCAAGACAAGGCGAGCGCCGCGGCGCGCAACATCATGAAATTTTTCGCCGATGAATCGTGCGGCCAGTGCACGCCGTGCCGTGTCGGCACCGCAAAAGCGCTCGGCCTGATGCAGGCCGCGACATGGGATAAACCGTTGCTGGAAGAACTGTCAGGGGCAATGGCGGACGCATCGATATGCGGACTCGGGCAGGCTGCGCCGAATCCGATACGCTGCGTGATCAAGCATTTTGGGCACGAGATTGAGTGATAAGGTCAACCGCTTAAGGTAGTGCTATCGGAATCTGACATGAACACATCTGAAGCACAGACAGAAGTGATCGAGTTCAAACTCAACGGAAAATCCGTCAGCGGTTTTTCCGGCGAGACCATCATTCAGGCCGCCAAGCGGCTGGGCGTCGAGATCCCGCATCTTTGCTACAAGGAGGGCATGCGTCCGGACGGCAATTGTCGTGCGTGCATGGTCGAGATCAAGGGCGAGCGCGTGCTGGCGCCGTCGTGCTGCCGCAAGCCTGTGCCAGGTATGGAGGTGACTACCGACAGTGCGCGCGCCGTGGCGTCGCAGAAAATGGTGCTGGAACTGTTGCTGTCGGACATGCCCGACGAGCGCCATACCCGCACATCCGAGCTTGACCAGTGGGCGGACAAGCTCAATATCGGCAAGCCGCGTTTCGCGCCGCGACCCCGTGTCGCTCCTGACCTGACGCATTACGGTATCGCGGTAAATCTCGATTCATGTATCCAGTGCACACGTTGCGTGCGCGCATGTCGCGAAGAGCAGGTTAACGACGTGATCGGCTATGCATTTCGCGGCGAACATTCGAAGATAGTGTTCGACCTCGACGACGGCATGGGTGCTTCCAGCTGCGTGGCGTGCGGCGAGTGCGTGCAGGCGTGTCCGACCGGCGCGCTCATGCCGGCGCGCGCCGCGGCGATGATCAAACCCGACAAACAAGTGCATTCGGTGTGTCCCTATTGTGGAGTTGGTTGTCAGCTTACGTACAACATCAAGGACAACCGGATTCTTTACGTCGATGGTCGCGATGGTCCGTCCAATCACAAGCGCCTGTGCGTCAAGGGGCGCTATGGGTTCGACTATGTCAGTCATCGCCAAAGGTTAACTAAACCTTTAATTAGAAAAGAAAATATTGCAAAGTCCGCGGACTTGCAGATGGACCCTGCGCAGCCGCTGGAATACTTCCGCGAAGCAACGTGGGAAGAGGCGCTGGATGTGGCGGCCGGAAAGTTGCGGGCGATACGCGATCAGGGCGGCGCTCGGACGGGCAGGCTCGCGCTGTGCGGTTTCGGGTCCGCGAAAGGCAGCAACGAAGAAGCGTATTTGTTTCAGAAACTGGTACGCACCGGATTCGGCAGCAACAACGTCGACCACTGCACGCGGTTGTGTCACGCCTCCAGCGTCGCGGCACTGATGGAGGGCGTCAGTTCGGGCGTGGTGTCGAACCCTGTGAACGATGTGGCGAACGCCGAAGTGGTCATGGTGATAGGCGCCAACCCTGCTTCAAATCATCCGGTTGCAGCGACGTGGATAAAGAATGCCGTGCGGCGCGGTACCAAATTGATCGTCGCCGATCCGCGACGTTCCGACTTGTCGCGCCATGCGACCCATTTCCTGCAGTTCAAGCCCGATACCGACGTGGCATTGCTGAACGCGATGATGCACACCATCGTGCATGAGGGGTTGGTCGACGAAGAATTCATACGCAATCGTACTATCGGTTACGAAGATCTGAAAAAGAACGTCGCCAATTACAGTCCCGAAGCCATGGGGCCGGTATGCGGGATCCCGGCCGAGACCATCAAGGCGGTCGCGCGTTTATATGCAACCGCGAAAAGCGCGATGATCTTGTGGGGCATGGGCATCTCGCAGCACATACACGGCACCGACAATGCGCGTTGCCTGATCGCGCTGTGCATGATGTGCGGACAGATCGGTCGTCCCGGCACCGGACTGCATCCGCTGCGCGGCCAGAACAATGTGCAGGGTGCGTCGGATTCGGGACTGATTCCCATGTTCTATCCGGATTATCAGCGCGTCATCAACGACGATGCACGCCTGCGCTTCGAGAGATTATGGGGCGCGACGCTGGACCCCAAGCCCGGCCTGACCGTGGTCGAAATCATGAATGCAGCCCTGGTCGGAGACATACGTGGCATGTACATCATGGGCGAGAACCCCGCGATGTCGGATCCCGACGCCAACCACGCGCGCGCGGCGTTAGCCAAGCTCGAGTGCCTGGTGGTGCAGGAAATCTTTCTGACCGAAACCTGCTATCACGCCGACGTGATACTGCCGGCCACCGCGTGGCCCGAGAAAACAGGCACCGTGACCAATACCGACCGCATGGTGCAGCTCGGCCGCCAGGCATTG
>CANJQI010000189.1 GCA_947476215.1 Betaproteobacteria bacterium | reverse complement strand
TTTCACACCCACCTCGGCGTCTTGGTTGAACATGGTCGAACGGTTCTTCCGCGACATCACGACCAATCGCTTGCGCAACGGTGTGTTTCGCAGCGTCCCCGACTTGACCACTGCCATCAAAGATTACATCGCAGTGCATAACAAAACTCCAAAACCTTTCATTCGGACCGCTGAAGCCAATGACATCCTCGCCAAGGTCATTCGTGCTAATTGCAACTTAAGTTCCAAACAGAATGAAGTACTACACTAGGAGCGCGCCGTCTCCCTCTTATCAGTCGCTCCGAAAATCCTGCGCCGATCTGCAATGCACGAATGATCTTTTGTGTCGAATTGTTAGCGCGGATTGCGCTCCCAAGGACGCTTCGTGGCAAAATTGCCGCATGTCCGACCATCAACAGTGGGCCTTTATCAAATCGGTGCAGCCGAAGTCCGACGAGACCCAGTTTGACCTCGCGCGCGCGTTTGATGCGGTGGTGCTGGTTCGCGCGAAAATTCCGGACGATGGATACACCGCCGGCACGCTCGGCACCGAGCGCATCGGCTATGGCACGGTGATAGGCGAGGACGGCCTTGTTGTCACCATCGGCTACCTCGTCAACGAGGCGTCGGGAATCTGGCTCACCACCAATCACGGCGCCGTCGTGCCTGGCTATCCGCTGGCGTACGATCAGGCGACCGGGCTCGCCCTAGTTCAGCCGCTGGGCAAACTCGATGCGCCGCACCTGCAGCGCGGTCTCGCATCCGACGTAGCGGTCGGTGACTCGGTATTTGTCATTGGCCACGGCGGCCGTGCCCACGCGCTCAAGACACGGCTGGTCGCGAAGCGCGAATTTGCCGGCTACTGGGAATACGTGCTCGACGAGGCACTGTTCACCGCACCGGTGCATCCGCAATGGGGTGGGGCAGCGCTGCTCGATGCGCAGGGGGAACTGATAGCCATTGGTTCGCTGCTGGTGCAGCAGGAGGTAAACGGCGTATCGACCCAGGTCAACATGTTTGTGCCCATCGACCTGCTTAATCCCATTCTCGATTCGATGTTGCAGACCGGCCGCAGCCCGCACCCACCGCGTCCGTGGCTGGGGATGTACACGCAGGATCCCGAAGGCAACCTCGTAGTCGGCAGACTCTCGCCAGGCGGTCCGGCCGAGCGCGCCGGTGTTCGGGTAGGCGACATGGTGCTGGATGTCGACACCCAGCGCGTGCATGGCCTGGCGGAATTTTTTCGTGCCGTGTGGCGGCTCGGGGCGGCCGGCGTCGAGGTGCCGCTCACGCTCTTGCGCGCCGGTGAAGAGTTTGGGGTTAGGGTCAAGTCCGTAAACCGCAACGACCTTCTTAGAAAACCGAAGCTGCACTGAGCAAGACTGCAATGCAGTGACTAGTCCGCCCTGATGCCGGCGTCCCTGATCACCTTGCCCAGCCTTACCACGTCTGCTTTCATAGCCGCCATGAGCTGCTCGGGCGAACTGCCTACGATTTCCAGACCGGCATTGAAAAGCCTTTCTTTCACATCCTGCTTTTCAAGTATACGCACCAGTTCCTGATGCAAACGCTGGATGATGGCCTGGGGCGTTTTCGCGGGAGCGAAGATGGCATAGGGCGCGACAGCCTCATAGCCCTGCAGACCCGAGGCCGATACGGTGGGCAGTTCGGGGGCGAGCGCCGACGGATTTGCACTGGTCATCGCCAGAGCTCTCAGCCTCCCGGTCTTGACGTGCGGCGCTACGGCCGACGTCGGTGAAAACGTCAACTGCACTTGCCCGCTGATCAGATCGGTAATGGCTTCAGCGGTACTCTTATAGGATATCCGTACCATGTTGATGCCCGCCATTGCCTTGAACAGTTCCGCGGCAAGATGATTGGCCGATCCCGATCCCCCGGCAGCATAATTGAGCGCTCCAGGTTTTGCTTTCGCCAGGGCGACCAGATCTTTGATTGAGGTAGCCTGCACGGCAGGGTGCACGACTATCATGTTCGGCGAACTCACGGCCAACGTAATGGGTGCGAAGTCTTTCATCGTGTCGTACGGGACGTTCTGCAGGAGTGGGGCTATCCAGAAGCTGCTGCCGTTGAGCAGCAACACATAACCGTCGGGTGTCGCGCGCGCCGCGACCTCTCCCGGAATAACGCCGCTGGGGCGATTGTCTACGATAACTGGCTGGCCCCAACTGGCGGTTAGTCCCTGGCCAAGCAGCCGCGCCGCGACATCGTTGCCGCCGCCAGCGCCGCCGGTGACGATACGTATCGGTTTGCTCGGGTAATCCTGACCGCAGGCCACGCCGGCAGCCAGTATCATCAGACATCCCATGACCGGCGATAAAACGTGACGGGGTTGTAACATGACGTACTCCACAACGGACCACACGGTGCTTACGCAGCATTCTAACGCGCGGTCGATATCCGTTGTCATGCGGCACTTCTGAACAGTATTCGCAATGCTCGGGATACAATGAAAGCATCGTGCCAATCCGATCAGGCATCCAAATCTGCAACACCGTATTGTGGGTATCCGTAGTTCTCGCGATCCAATAAAGTATGAAAAAATTGGTTCCGAAAAGAACTACGGCGGTACGGTCGCCACGATGAATGATCACACCACTGCACAACAAGGTACTCCATCGTGACCCTCGAATTCGCAACCCTCGACAACTTGCGCACCCACCACCCCGCGTGGCGGCTGCTGCGCTCGGATCACGCGGCACTGGTGGCGAGTTTTCTGCAGCGGGTGTTCGTGGCACCCAATGTGCGTGTGATGGCGGCGGCGGACCTGGCGGAGGCGCTGGAGGACGAGTTGTACGCGCTGCGCCTGCGGCTCGGCGAGGATGCCTTCCCCAAACATGGACTCGATTACCTGAACGACTGGGCCGCGCCCGACAAAGGCTGGTTGCGCAAGTTCTACCGCCCGGGCACGGATGAAGCCCAGTTCGACCTGACGCCGGCGACCGAGAAAGCGATTGCGTGGCTGGCGCAACTGTCCGAGCGGCAGTTCGTGGGCACCGAATCGCGCTTGCTTACATTGTTCGATTTGCTCAAACAGATGAGCGAGGGCAGCGAGGCTGACCCGGCCAAGCGCATCGCCGAACTGCACAAGAAGCGCGCTGAAGTCGATGCCGAGATCGCACGAGTCATGGCCGGCGATGTGCCACTGCTGGACGACACGGCCCTGAAGGATCGCTTCCAGCAGTTCACACAGGGGGCACGTGAGTTGCTGACTGACTTTCGCGAGGTGGAGCACAATTTCCGCCAGCTGGATCGGCGGGTGCGCGAGCGCATAGCCTTGTGGGAAGGCAGCAAAGGCGCGCTGCTGGAAGATATCATGGGCGAGCGCGACGCCATTGCCGATTCCGACCAGGGCAAAAGCTTCCGGGCATTCTGGGACTTTCTGCTCTCCAGCAGCCGGCAGGAGGAATTGACCGTGCTGTTGGATCGGGTGCTGGCGCTGCCCGCCGTGGCCGACCTGAAACCGGACACGCGCACGCGCCGCGTGCATTACGACTGGATGGAGGCCGGCGAACACACCCAACGCACCGTCGCGCAGTTGTCGCAGCAGTTGCGGCGTTTTCTTGACGACCAGGCCTGGCTCGAGAACCGCCGTATCATGGACATCCTGCATGGCATCGAGAGCAAGGCGCTGGCGCTGCGCGATTTCCCGCCGCCGGGGGCCGTGATGACTATGGCCGAACCCTGTGCCGACATAGAGTTGGCGATGGAGCGACCGATGTTCACACCGGCCATGAGGCCGGTTATCGCCGATCTGGCCGTGCAGGCGGGCGATCAGGACATTGATCCTGCGGCGTTGTTCGATCAAGTGGTAGTGGACAAGGCACAGATCACCCGCCACATCCGCCATGCCCTGCAGGACAGGGGGCAGATTACGTTGAGTGAACTGGTGGCCACGCAACCCTTGCAGCAGGGGCTGGCCGAGCTGGTGGCCTACCTGCAGCTGGGCAGCGAGATCTTCAGCACTGCGGTGGATGAGGACACCATGGAGCCCATCCAGTGGCGGGCCGCGACAGCAGACGGGGTGGCGTTAACCCGGCGCGCGCGGCTGCCTCGCGTAATCTTCATGCGTTGAACAAGAACAAGACCTGAGACTAGCAATGGAAGAAGATTTCGCGAACACCTCACCGGCTCCGGCACCCGCTGCGGATTTGTCGGTGCTGGTCATCAGTTTGCTCAAAAGCGTGCTCTACCGCGACGGCGACGAACGTCTTTGGGCGGCGCTGCTGAATCTGCAAGCCCGGGTACGCGATTATGTGGTGGTGCTCAACCTCGATCTGGTGCTGGATGAGGCGGAAGGCTATGCGTTTCTAAAAAGTCGCCCCGAGCCGGCGGACGACGACCCGGCGCCACGACTGCCCCGGCTGGTAGCGCGCCGGCCCTTGTCCTTCCCGGTCAGCCTGGTGTTGGCGCTGCTGCGCAAGAAACTGGCCGAGTTCGATGCCGGCGGGGGTGATACGCGACTGGTGCTCGGTCGCGACGACATCGTCGAACTGGTGCGGGTCTTTCTGCATGATGGCCCCAATGAGGCGAAATTGATCGATCAGATCGAAGCCACGATCAACAAGGTGGTGGAGCTCGGATTCCTGCGCAAGCTCAAGCCCACGGCCGGTGCGGCGGCTGGTCCGGGCAGCTATGAGGTACGCCGCATTCTGAAGGCCTTTGTGGACGCGCAATGGCTGGCCGAGTTCGATGCAAGGCTGGCCATCTACCAGTCCGCAGTTGGCGGACGTGACGCCCACCCGGGAGGTCCAGGGACATGAATGACCCGCACAGCATAGGCCTGGATTTTGCGGCCGACGACACGCTGTCGGGTTTTCGCCTGCAGCGACTGGAGGTCTTCAATTGGGGAACTTTTGACAGCCGGGTGTGGACACTGCAACTCGATGGCCGGAACGGTTTGCTGACTGGCGACATCGGTTCGGGAAAATCCACCCTGGTGGATGCCATCACCACATTGCTGGTGCCAGCGCACCGCATCGCCTATAACAAAGCCGCCGGCGCTGGCAACAAGGAGCGGACGCTGCGCTCCTATGTGCTCGGTCATTACAAATCCGAACGCAACGAAGTGACGGGCGCGGCCAAGCCCGTCAGCTTGCGCGACCACAACAACTATTCGGTCATACTGGGCGTGTTCCACAACGCCGGCTACGACCAGACCGTGAGCCTGGCGCAGGTGTTCTGGATGAAGGATGCCCAAGGGCAGCCGGCGCGTTTCTTTGTGGGCGCGGAACGTGCACTGTCGATTGCAGCCGATTTCGCCAACTTCGGCTCGGATATCGCCCGACTGCGCAAGAAGCTCCGAGGCGCGCGGGCCGATGTGCACGACAGCTTCCCGCCCTACGCCGCATGGTTCCGCCGTCGTTTCGGTATAGAGAACGATCAGGCGCTGGAGCTGTTTCACCAGACGGTGTCCATGAAGTCGGTGGGCAACCTCACTGACTTCGTGCGCACGCATATGCTCGAACCCTTCGATGTAGGCCCGCGCATACAGGCCCTTATCGGCCATTTCGACGACCTCAACCGCGCCCATCAAGCAGTGCTCAAGGCGCAACAACAAGTCGAGTTGTTGACGCCGCTGGTGGCCGACTGCAGCCGGCATGACACGGTGGTTGCCGAGGTCGAAGCTTTGCGTCGTTGCCGCGAAGGCCTGCGCGCCCACTTTGCCGGCTTGAAGTTGGGCTTGCTGGACAAGCGCTTGAGGTTATTGGCCGAAGAGTCGGAGCGCGTGGACGCGGACGTGCAGCGCCTGGACGCCGGTCGTGAGGAGCAAGCCCGGCAGGCGGATGAACTGAAGCAGGCCATCAACGATAACGGCGGTGATCGCCTGGAGCGGCTCGCCGCCGATATTCGCAAGAAGGAACAGCTGCGAGATGCGCGTAAGATCAAAGCCGGACGTTATGGTGAGTTGGCAGCCGTGCTGGGTGAACCGTTGGCGGCGGATATTGCTACCTTTATCGCCCAACGCGGCCAGTTCAAAGTCTGGCGTGAGGACGACAGTAGTCGCGATGTGGTCCTGCAAAACGCAAAGACCGAACACGGTGTGACACTGCGCCAGGGCAAGCTGGAGCACGACCAGTTGACCGCCGAGATCGAAAGCCTCAAGCGTCGCCGCAGTAACATTGACGACCAACAAATTCAGATTCGCGCCGCGATTTGTGCGGCACTGTGTCTGAACGGGGAGGACATGCCCTTCGCTGGAGAGTTGATCCAGGTGCGAGACGATGAACGCGATTGGGAAGGGGCTGCCGAACGTTTGCTGCGCGGCTTCGGCCTGGCGCTGCTGGTGCCAGATGCGCATTACAAGGCCGTCGCGGAATGGGTGGACGGCAGCCATCTGCGTGGTCGTTTGGTGTACTTCCATGTACGCCCGCGCAAGGCAGACGAGTTGCACAACCTGCACCGCGATTCCCTGGTTCGCAAGCTCGCCGTCAAGCCGGATTCGCCCCATTACGACTGGCTGGATCGCGAACTGGCTCGCCGTTTCGACGTGGCCTGCTGTGCGACGCAGGAGCAGTTTCGCCGCGAGACGCGTGCCATCACGCGCGCGGGCCAGATCAAGGACCCGAGCGGCCGCCACGAGAAGGATGACCGGCACCGAATTGACGACCGCAGTCGGTACGTGCTGGGTTGGAGCAACAGCGCCAAGATTGCAGTAATTGAGGCTAAGCGCAGTCAGCTCGAAACCCGCTTGGGCGAGGTGGGTAGCCGGATCGGAGCCATCGACAGGGCGCGTGCGGGCCTTGCAAGTCGGCTCGACGCGCTGACCCGCCTCGAAGAATTCAACGCTTTCGATGAGCTGGATTGGGCCAGCGTGGCCACGGAAATTGCCGCATTGGTCGACGAGCGCAGCCGGCTGGAGTCGGCGTCCGATGTACTCAGACAATTGATGGAGAGGCTGCGGGAACTGCAGCAGGCGCTGAAGTTCGTCGAAGCAGAGTTGCAACAGGCGCGAGACAAACGGGCCAAGCTGGAACAGCGCCGTTCGGATGCGCAAGAACTGCATAGTCAAACCAAGGGGTTGCTCGAAGATGTCGTCGTGGATAAAACGCTTTCCTCTACACTCGAGGCGATGCGCATAGAAGCACTCGGCGAGCATCAACTCACGGTCGAATCCAGCGACAACCGCGAACAGGACGTACGCACCTGGTTGCAGGCCCGCATCGACGCGGAAGATCATAAGCTCAGACGCCTGGCCGAGAAGATCATCAAGGCCATGGCCTCCTTCAAGGAGGCGTTCAAGCTCGAAACAGCCGAGATGGATGCCAGTCTCGAAGCGGCTTTCGAATACGAAAAACTGTTGACGCAATTGAACCGGGACGACCTGCCGCGTTTCGTCACGCGATTCAAGGAACTGCTCAATGTCAACACGATAAACGAAATCGCGAACTTCAGCGCCCAGTTGGCTCGCGAGCGCGAGACCATCAAGGAGCGCATCGCCCATATCAACAAATCCCTCGGAGAGATCGACTACAACAGCGGGCGCTATATCGTATTGCAGTCGCAGATCACGCCGGACGCCGAGGTTAGGGACTTTCAGCAGGAGCTGCGCGCCTGCACCGAGGGCGCGGTCACGGGCTCGGACGATGCCCAGTATTCCGAAGTCAAGTTTCTCCAGGTCAAGGCGATCATCGACCGCTTTCGGGGGCGCGAGGGCTTGTCCGAGCTGGATCGCCGCTGGACGGCGAAGGTAACCGACGTACGCAACTGGTTTCTGTTTGCGGCCAGCGAGCGCTGGCGGGAAGACAACAGCGAGCACGAGCACTATTCAGACTCCGGTGGCAAGTCGGGGGGGCAGAAAGAAAAGCTGGCCTACACTATTCTGGCTGCGAGCCTGGCATACCAGTTTGGCCTGGAATGGGGCGCCGTGCGCTCACGTTCGTTTCGTTTCGTGGTGATTGATGAGGCTTTTGGTCGGGGGTCTGATGACTCTGCCCAGTACGGCCTGAAACTATTCCGGCAGCTCAATCTGCAGTTGTTGATAGTCACGCCGCTGCAAAAAATCCACATCATCGAACCTTTTGTGTCCAGCGTCGGCTTTGTGCACAACGAAGGTGGTCGCGCCTCCAGGTTACGCAATTTGTCCATCGAGGAATACCGGGCACAGAAGACATCGATGCCGCCGCAGGCTGCGCAGGAGTTGGCGCCTTGACGTGGACCGGGCCCAAGGAATTGAAAGGGCAATTGGCGCGCCTGTGGGAACGCGGTGAGTTGTTGCGGGACGTGGTGACAGGCAATGCGCGCTTTCCTTTGCGACTGACACTCAAGTCCCCAAGTTCGACAGACATCACGGATCACTTTGATGTCGTCCGCGCCTGGGCATCGGAATTGGTGGCTGTGGCTTCATTGCGCATCGAGTGGCAGGAGGTCCGTCACCGCGTCCAGGGTGCGCAGAAAATGCCGGCGAGTGCCTGGGTCGAGACCGTGGAGGCAGCACTGAGCTGGCTGGGCAGGCGCCGCGAATGGGATCGATTTTCGGCTCAGGTCGCGGCAACCCGGCAAACACACCCCGCCTTACTGCCTTGGCTGGAGAAGCGCCCCCTGCAAGCGCTGGAACTGGCGGCCGAATGGTCCCGATTGCTGGCTGTGGTGAGTTGGCTCGCGGCACATCCTCGACCTGGCATCTACCTGCGTCAGGTGGATTTGCCCGGCGTGCACAGCAAATTCATAGAAGCGCATCGCGGCGTGCTGGCCGAGTTACTCGACCTGGCCCTGCCCGTTGACGCTTTTGAAGTCACCAAGGCAGGGGTCGGCCAGTTTGCTGCCCGTTATGGCTTTCTGGACAAGCCGACGCGCGTTCGCTTCCGGGTGCTCGATCCGGGTATACAGGTGGTGCCCGGCACGGTATGTCCCGACGTTACTCTGGACGCCGAAAGTTTCAGTTCCATGGACATCAGCGTGAAGTGCGTATTCGTCACCGAGAACGAAACCAACTTTCTGGCTTTCCCGCAGGTGCGTGACGCCATCGTCATATTCGGTGCCGGCTATGGTTGGGAGGCGCTGGCGCGCAGCCACTGGTTGCAACAATGCACAATGTATTACTGGGGTGACATCGACACCCATGGCTTCGGCATCCTGGACCAGTTACGATGCCACTTTGATCATGTGGAATCGTTCCTGATGGACAGAGCAACCCTCGATGCGCACGCTATGGTCTGGGGGGGGGAGGACAAGCCGCTGCGAGTTGACTTGCACAGGCTTACGCCCGAAGAGAGCGCCCTCTACGACGATCTGCGCGACAACCGTATTCGCACTGGGCTGCGTCTGGAGCAGGAACACATAGGTTTTCGCTGGTTGGGCGATCGCCTTCAAAGTGTCCTCGGCCGCAGCGAAATCCCGTAGTTACACCTCAACCATCTTGAAATCGACCTTGGCCGCCGAACAGTCGGGACAGGCCCATGTGTCCGGTACGTCCTCCCAGCGTGTTCCCGGCGCTACGCCTTCGTCTGGCATTCCGACCGCTTCGTCGTACACGAAGCCGCACAGTTCGCACAGCCAGGTACGGGTGCCCGTATTCCGTCGCGGTGGATTGGTGGAGCGTGCGCCCTGCGCGTCCGGGCGCGAGAAACTCAGCACGATGGCGTTTAGGCCATCGGCGCCGGCATGCAGGGAAAACGCACTCTCGTCAGGCGACACTTCGGCGATGCTGAACGCGGGGTACGATTTTCCTTCGTGGACCAGGCTGCCCTTCATCACCAGTATCCATTGCCCGCCGCCCCGCGACGGATCAGGTGCCGGCGTCCGTGCGCCGGGCTTGAGGGTATAGGTGTGAGAGGACAATCCGGCGTCGTCGTGCATGTCCGGCAGCACGTCGACATGCACGTCGGCGTTTGTCTCCGGAAAGTGCGCCTGCCGTGATAGTTGATAGGGCTTACGTGCGGCGGTGGTCAGTTCTTCCCTGCAATCCGGCATGTAGTGCGCGCCTTTCGAATCGGGCCGCGGGCGTATCGTGAGCAGCATCATGCCCTTGTCACCCCAGACGACGGGGCCGTAGGGCGTGTAGGCGCGCGAGAAGTGCAC
>CANJQI010000188.1 GCA_947476215.1 Betaproteobacteria bacterium | reverse complement strand
TGTTGGTAGTACATCCCTCGGTGCCGGTAAAGTCCGTTAAGGATATGATTTCATTGGCAAAGTCAAAAAATAGCGAACTCAATTGCGGGACCGCGGCCACCGGCTCGGCGACACACCTGGCGCTGGAATTGTTCAAGTCCATGGCGGGTGTCAACATCACGCGAGTCGCATACAAGGGCAGCGGTCCGGCGGTGATTGATTTGATCGGCGGCCAGGTGCAACTGATGTTCGCCGTGGTGTCCTCGGTGACCCAGCAGGTCAAGGCAGGGCGTTTGCGCGCCATTGCCATCACCACCGCGCAACCGTCCGCGCTTGCACCGGATTTGCCGACTGTCGCCGCATCCGGCCTGCCGGGCTTTGAGTCGGCTTCAACGCAAGGTTTGTGGGCGCCCGCGAAAACACCCGCGACCCTCATTACCCGTCTGAACCAGGAACTGGTGCGTGTGATCAACAGGGCGGACGTCAAGGAAAAATTTTTCGCGGCGGGCGTTGATGTCGTGGGCAGTACGCCGCAGCGCTTTGCGGCCTACATCAAGTCCGACATGGCGGTGGTTGGAAAGCTGGTCAAGGAAGCCGGCATCAAGGCCGATTAGGATCTAACTATGATTACTGATGGTTCGGCGGACAACCCCTACACGCGCGGCATTGCGTCTTTTGTCGCAGGGCTTACTTACGAAGCGATACCGACGGAAGTACGCGAGCGCGTAAAACTACTGATACTCGATTCATTGGGGTGCGGCATTTATGGCTCGACCAAGGAGCACAGCCGCATCCTGTTGAACACGCTGCGCCGCATCGATACGCTCGCTGACTGTTGCATATGGGGCAGCGCGCAACGCCTTTCGGCGGCACATGCAGCGCTGGTCAATGGCAGCATGGTGCAGGGCTTCGAACTCGACGACACTCATTTTTTCGCGACCACGCATGTCGGTTGCGCCGCCGTGCCGCCGGTCATGGCAATCGCTGAAATCCAACCTGCCATGAGCGGACAAACCTTTATCAAATCGGCGGTGGCAGGGTACGAAATCGGGCCGCGCGTGGGTATGTGCATGGGAAACGAACATCTTGCCCAGGGATGGCATGCGCCGGCGACGGTGGCGGTATTCACGGCCGCTGCGGCGGCGTCCGCGGCACTGGGACTGTCCAAGGAGAAAACAGTGCACGCTTTGGGCATCGCCGGCACGCAGTCGTCGGGGCTCATGGCCGCGCAGTACGGATCCATGGTCAAACGCATGAATTCCGGGCGCGCCGCCCAAAGCGGGCTCTATTCGGGCCTGCTCGCCAACGAGGGCTACACCGGCATCATCAATGTTTTTGAAAGTGAATACGGCGGATTCTGCACGACGTTTTCGCGTTCGCAGGACCGCTTCAAACTTGCTGAACTGACAGCAGGACTTGGCGTCAACTTTGAAACCATGCGTGATTCGCTGAAGTTTTACTCATGCGCGGCGAGCAATCACACGGCTCTGGACGCGATACGGCTGATGCAGCAGAAGCGCGCATTTACCGCGACCGAGGTCGACAGAATCGCGGTCCATGGTGCACGGTTGACACTCGACCACGTCGGTTTCAAGTATCGCGGCACGGGCATGACCGAAGCGCAAATGAATTTGCCGTTCTGTGTCGCCACCCTATTGCTCGAAGGCGACGTGTTCGTCGATCAGTTTACCGATACGTCTATAATTGACGCGAAGCGCATGGCGCTGGCGGACAAAATCGAAGTCATCCCGGACGACGAAATCAGCGCCATGGGACCCAGGTTCCGCCAGTATGTGCGCGTTGAAGTGCAGTTGAAGAATGGTACCGTCATGAAAGAAACCGTGCATGTCGCACGTGGCCGGGAAGCGAATTTCGCGCCCGCCGCCGATGTCGTCGAGAAATTCAGGAAGCTGACCAACGGTGTTCTGTCGGCCGCAAAAGTCGACGGCATCGTCAATACGGTTCTTGAGCTGGAAAAACTCAAGGACGTAAGAGAGCTGGCCAAGATGATCGCCGCCGACAAGTAACTGTAACAATTACACATCTTCAGGGAGCAATAATTGGCTGCATCTAAAGAAACCAGTTCACAGATATCTTTTCTCGGCATCGCCGATTGCGGGCCGACGCACGGTCCAAAAGATGGTTTTGCTATCGAGGCATACACCGAACTCGTTCGTCCGACGCTGGCTGCGGCCGATTTGCGCTTCGGCAATTGCGAACGGCAGTATTCCGACCGGAAGCTGGGCGTGGGCCTGGCGGCGCATGGCTGCCAGCCGATCGCGATGGCGAAGATATTCACCGATTGCGGCTTTGATGCGATGACGATAGCCAACAATCATATGTATGACTTCGGGCCTGAGGCCTTGCTGGATACGCGCGCCATGCTGGTTGAAAAAGGCATAGGCGTAACGGGCGCCGGCAAGGATCTGGACGAAGCGCGTAAACCGGCCATCGTCGAGCGCAATGGCATCAAGGTCGGCTTTCTCGGTTATTGCTCGGTGCTGCCGCATGGCGGCGAAGCCGGTCCGGCCAAACCCGGTATCGCGCCGTTGCGGGTAAAGACCCGTTACGACATCAGAGGGCCGCATTCACCACCGCGCGTGCTCACCGAACCCGACGAACGCGACCTGAAAATGATCATCGACGATGTTACGTCTCTGCGCAAGCAGGTCGACGTGGTCATGGTCGCATTTCACTGGGGGGTGGACTGGGTGCCGCGCGTCATTTCCGACTATCAGGTGAGTGTCGGTCACGCCTGTATCGACGCCGGCGCGGATCTGATCATGGGCCATCATCCCCACGTGCCCAAGGGCATAGAAATGTACAAGGGCAAAGCCATTTTCTATTGCATGGGCACATTGTGCATGACCAGTCCCTTGGGCCCCATGGCTGAGTGGCGTGAGCCGGCATGGAAGCACGGTGCATTGCGCAATCACGTCGATCTGGATCCGAAATATCCGCTCATGCCGTACGGCAAGGACTCGTCCAAGGCCATCATGGCCAAGGCCATACTGACGAAAGACGGCGTAACAAGCGTGAGTTTTCTGCCGATGATGATAGATACCAAGTATCGGCCGGTATTTCTGCACAACGGCGATCCGCGCTTTGACGATGTCGTGCAATACATGGAGTGGGCGTCGGAAGACTTCGACCACAAGTTCACCGTTTCCGGTGACGAAGTCATGCTGTCATCGTCGGCCGGATAGTTTGCAGATCTGATCAAAGCGACACTGAAAGGAACCTTCATGTTGAATCGACTTGCGGCAAATCTCATGATCACGGCCGGCGCGCTGGTCATCCATGCAGGGGCAGCGCAGGCTCAGAATTTTCCGAGCAAACCGGTTCGCATCATCACTAACGAAGCGGGCGGCGGCAACGATTTCGTGGCGCGACTGATCACCACGGGGATTACCGCCAACGGCACCATGGGCCAGCAGGTCATCGTCGAAAACCGGCCGGGCGCGAGCGGTGCCATCGCCGCCGACACGGTTGCCAAGGCGGCCCCTGACGGTTACACGCTGCTCGTCTACAGCAACAATTTCTGGACACTGCCTTTCATACAGAAAGTGCCTTACGACGCGGTCCATGATTTCTCGACCGTCAGCCGGGCGACTACGGCACCCAACGTGTTGGTAGTACATCCGTCATTACCGGTCAAGACCGTCAAGGACCTCATGGTTCTGGCCAAGGCGCGGCCGGGTGAGCTTAACTACGCTACGGGCGGCATCGGCTCATCCCCTCATCTCGCCGCGGAATTGTTCAACACCATGGCGGGTGTCAAGATGGTGCACATACTCTACAAAGGAACTTCGCAGGCCATCACCGACATCATGGGCGGACACGTACAGCTCTT
This sequence comes from Betaproteobacteria bacterium, assembly GCA_947476215.1. Lineage (GTDB taxonomy): Bacteria > Pseudomonadota > Gammaproteobacteria > Burkholderiales > SG8-41 > PALSA-1004. The sequence continues at coordinate 6,210 of CANJQI010000188.1, read as the reverse complement.
TTTCGCGACCGCCCAAGGTGCCATGCCGCACGTCAGATCGAATAGATTGAGAGCGGTTGCTGTCACCAGTTCAGAACCCAGCGCATTTTTCCCAGGACTGCCGACCGTCGCGGCCACCCTGCCCGGTTTCGAGATTTCATCGATTACCGGAGTTTTTGCACCCGCCAAAACGCCCGCCGCCGTCATTTCCCGGCTCAATCAGGAAATCGCACGCGCGCTCGAACGCGAAGATGTCAAGAAGCGTGTCTTCGACATTGGCGTGATCGCAGCCGGCAGCACGCCGGAAGAGTTTGCCACGATTCAGAAGTCCGACATGACGCGGATGGAAAAAGTCATCAAGGCTGCGGGCATACGCGTCAACTAGGCGTATATAGGTTCCGCTATTGGGCCGCCGCTGCACCTCGACCCGCGATGCGACCAAATACCGCACCTGACACGAGTCCGGTTCCGCCCGGATAGTTGAAGTAGAAAAGACCTCCAACCATTTCCCCGGCGCAGTACAAACCGGGGATTTTTTTCAGGTGCACGTCCAGCACCTGACCGGTGGTGCGGTCTATGCGCAATCCACCAAAGCTGAACGTGATGCCGCAGGTCGTCGCGTATGCCTCATAGGGCGGGGTATCTAGCACTTGCGCCCAGTTCGTTTTTGGTGGATCTATGCCGACCGTGCCTTTGCCGTCCTTGATGACGTGATCAAATTTGACGTCCTTGCGTACCGCGGCATTGAATTCGCACACCGTCTTCAGAAATCCTTCCGGATTCACGCCTTCGAGTTTGGTTGCCAGTTCTTCAAGCGTATTCGCGGTCACCTTGGTGACGAACTTGATGCGGTATTCCGAACGCAACAGATGTTTAACTTTTGAATCGAAAACCTGCCACGCAAAACTGCCCGGTTGCTGCTGCACGTTCTTGCCATATTTGGCGTAAGTCATCAGGTGAAATTCGGCGCCCTCGTCGACAAAGCGCTTGCCCTCGGCATTGATCAAAAGGCCAAACAGGTAGCTGTGTTTCTGGAACTGATCACCGACGTTGACGTCGCCGAACTCGGGCGCGTTGAGGTCCCAGCCCGTGGCGTGGCAGCCGGTCCAGTTGCCGTATGGCGCGGCCCCAACGTCCAGCGCCATCTTTAATCCGTCGCCCTGATTGAAACGCGTGCCGCGCACTTTGACGAGATCCCATCCCGGACCCAGATACCGCGAACGCATCTCGGGGTTGGCCTCGAAACCGCCGGCGGCCAGCACCACGGACTTGGCGCGGAATTCGGTCATTTTGCCGTTTTGCTGGGCGCGCACGCCGCTGACTTTCTCACCGTCGTATATCAACGATACCGCGCGCGTGTTGTAGGAAATCGCGACGCCCGCCCTGAGCGCGGCCTTGTCCAGAAAATCGACAAGTCCCGCGCCGCCGCCCGTGACTTCCATGGGCATGCGCCCGAAGAACGTGCGCTTGCCGTTTAACATACCCGAAAATTGCGCGTAGCTCGGGACGAACTTTACGCCCTTGGTGCGCAACCACACCATGACGTCCAGGCTTTGCGTGATCAGCGATTCCGCCAGGTCGGCGTCGGTACGATAGTTGGTAACTTTGTACAAATCATCATAGAACTCTTCCTGCGTGTTGGTGCCGTAATCGCTGCCTGCAATTTCCTCGTCGGTGAGATCGGACAGACGCTTGAGATCGTCGACGGTGGAGAAGGCGAGGCGCAGTTGCCCGCCGGCGAAGCGGCTGTTACCGCCTGACTCCTCCTCGGAGGCTGCTTCCAGCATCAATACACTGGCGCCGTTTTCCCGTGCCGCCAGCGCCGCGCATAGCGCTGCATTGCCCTTACCCACTACGATGACGTCGTAATTCATTTTTTCTGATTCCTTTGTATGGATAGTCTTCGGACTCGTTAATCTTCACGTATCCTGGATTCCCTGATCACTTTGCCCAATCTGAGGATTTCCAATTTTACTGCGGCCCCGAAATCCTCGGGCGAACCCGCGACGACTTCAAGTCCCGTGCCGAGCAGACGCTCTTTCATTTCGGCTTTATTGAGTATGGACGCAACTTCGCGATTGAGCCGCGCAATCGCCGCCACCGGCGTTTTGGCAGGCGCGAACAGACCTAACATCGCCGTTGATTCGTAGCCGGGAACACCTGACGCGGCGACGGTAGGAAGCCCGGCTGCAAGCGCGGAAGCTCGCGCGCTGGTGACCGCCAATGCGCGCAATCTGCCGGATTTAACATGCGGCATGCCGGAGCCCGCGGTAGGCAGCATGAAATGCACCTGGCCTCCGACCAGCCCGGTCAGCGCCGCGCCCGCGCCTTTATACGGGACATGTACGACGTTGATGGCCGTCATGAATTTAAACAATTCTCCGGCGAGGTGATTTGAAGATCCCGGCCCGGCGGAGGCAAAGTTAAGCTCGCCTGGCCTGCCTTTGGCCAGCGAGATCAATTCACTGACGGACTTGGCGGGAACCGAGGGATGAACCGCAAGAATATTGGGCGTCATGGTTGCCAGCGTAATGGGCGCAAGATCCCGGGCCGCATCCCATGTCGCCGTGCTGCGCAACAACGGAAGTATCCACACCGGAGGTCCATGAAAGAGCACGGTATAGCCGTCTGGCGGTGCTTTGGCGGTGAACGCGGGCGCGATGGCAAGATTGCGATTGTCGACGATGACCGGTTGGCCCATGCTGCGCAGGCAGTGAATCTGCCAGCAGGCGCGACACCATGTCGTTGGCCGTTCCCGGCTCGGAAGTGACGATGCGTATGAGCTTATTCGGGTAGTCCTGGCAAACGGCATTTCCCGTGCCCAGGACTAATGGTCCGGTTAGCAGCGCATATGCAGCGAGTTTTGTCATGCAGCGCGATTGCGCGATATGAATTCCAGGGTTGCCTGCGCGCAACGCTCGGCGTCGGTGACCGCGACGTGATACGAGTCCCCCGGCAACACCAGCAAACCCGAATTGGGTATTTTCTGCTGCCACTCACGGTTTTCGTCGGCTGACGCGATCGCGCTGCCTTGGTTGGTGATGACCAGCAGCGGACACGTAATGCGGGCCACGTCCGCCCTGATATCGGCATACGCGATGGCTTTGGCGAATCCGATCTGCGTGGACACGGCGGTGCGGCCCATGAATTTCGTCCACCATTCAGCACCTTCGGCGGGAAAACGGCTACCGAGCCGCTTCCCCATGTTTTGCCGCGCCCAGGTTTCGACGCCGTGCTTTTCGAACGTCGCGACGACTTCGGGTATGGCGGTTTCCGCGCCTTTGCGCAGTGGAGGCGGTGTTCCGATGACAGTCAGGCTGATCACGCGTTTTGCCCGCCGTGCCGCAAAAGCGCGTGCGATGGTGCCGCCGATCTTGGCACCGACCACATGAAAACGCTCGATGCCCAAATCGTCCATCACGCGGGTGTAGTCCTCGACCAGCACGTCCAGCGTCCACGGAAAATCACGCGGCATGGGCGTGGAAGCGCCATGTCCGCGCATATCGGGACGCACGACACGGTATTTGCGTGCGAGTTGCGGCACCCACGCATACCAGGCGGCGCTGCTTTCCGCGTTACCGTGCAGCAGCAATATGGTCTCGGGTTGGGTCCACGGATCGGTAAAGTCATCGACCGTGTAAAAGATTTCGGCGTCCGGTGATACCTTCAGCTTGGCCATAGCGGTTTTCCTTGTCTGTTTTGAGATTACATGGTTGGCGATGACCTGCTAGTCGCCGCTGATACCGACATCCTTGATGAGTTTGCCCCACTTGGCCATTTCCGAGCGTATATAAGATGTCAACTGCTCCGGCGTGCCGCCCACGACATCGACGCCGCTGTTGGTGAGTTTCTCCCTGACATCGTCCTTCTTGAGCACCTGCGCGATTTCCTGGTTGAGCTTGCGCACGACCGCATCCCCGGTCTTGACCGGAACGAACATGCCAAACGCTGTCACCGCTTCATATCCGGGCAGTCCCGACGCCGCCATGGTCGGCACTCCGGGAAAAGACGCGGTGGGTTCGAGACTGGTAACCGCCAGGGCCTTCAACTTTTTGGATTTCACGTGGGGCGCGGCCTGCGCGGTATTGGGGAACATCATATGCACTTCGCCGCCCAGCAAGGCGTTGATGGCGGCTCCCGTACCTTTGTACGGGATGCGTACGATGTTCAATCCCGCCATGACCTTGAACAGTTCCACACCGAGGTGCGGCGCAGCTCCGGAGCCCGCGGTGCAATAGTTGAGCTGTCCCGGTTTAGTTTTGGCGAGTGCAATCAGTTCCTTGATCGACGATGCCGGCACGGACGGATGGAGAGCCACTACGTTGGGTGAGCGCACCGGCATGATGACCGGGGCGAAATCCTTCGCAGGTTCGTAAGGAACATTGTTTTGCAGGAACGGCAATATCCAGAAGTTGCTGCCATAGAGCAGCATCGTGTGGCCGTCTGGTGGCGACTTGAGGACCGCTTGCGCGGCCACCATTCCACTCGCGGCCCCTTGATTTTCAACAATTATTTGTTGCCCCATGTTGGTGGTAAGACCCTGCGCGATGATGCGCGTGATGAAGTCGGCGCCGCCGCCGGGTTCCGCCGTGATGACGCGTATGGGTTTGCTAGGGAACGGCTGCCCGTGCGCAATGCCGCCCATCACGGCAAGCGCGCAAATCGCCAGGGGTTGAATCGAGCATCCGAGTTTCAGCATGATAGGTGTCTCCAATTTTTGTCCGTGCAATTCGCGCAGATTATTTGACCAGGGTGTGGTGCTGCAGCGTGTTTTTCTTCAAAGCAGCTTCGTCGATATGAATGCCGAGGCCGGGGCCGTGCGGCACGTCCACGTGTCCGTCGCGCAGCACAAAGTCGGTTTCCGGCACCAATGGATCGGGTCCCATGATGCCGAGGCCGAACAGAAACTCAGCTGCGCCTATGGTGCGTTTGGCCGGGGTGCTCGCATGGAAGTGCGCGGCGGCGGCGGCCTCCAGTTGCGACAGTACCGCGATGCCGCCGCAGTTGATCTGGATATTCGCCGCTTCCGCGACCGCGGCGATTTTTCTGGCACTAGTCAGACCACCCACTTTGTATAACTTGATGCAAAAAGCGTCGACCGCGCCGGCGTCGACCAGCGCGCGCGCATCCTGCAGCGTAAACAGGCTTTCGTCCGCCATGACGGGAACGCCGGCGGCTTCGCGCCGGATCGCCGCCAGTCCCTTGAGGTCACGCCGCTCAATCGGTTGCTCGATGTAGGCCACATCAAGGTCGCGCAGCGCGCGCACCGCACTGATGGCCTGTGCCACGGTCCAACCCGTATTGGGGTCGATGCCGATTTCCACCTCGTCCCCCACCGCGCGCCGTATGGCTTCGAAATTCCTGACGTCTTGCCGCCACCCCTCGCGGCTGGCCGCCTTCATGCACAGTACCTTGACACCATATTCGTGCACTGCGCGGTTGGCCTCGGCAATCATGACGGAAACATCATTTGCCATGCTGACAGACCACTCGAGCGGGATGCGCGGCTGACAGCAGCCTCCGAGCAGATTGTAAACGGGTGTCTTGAATGCCTTGCCCATGGCGTCAAACAGCGCGATGTCCAATACGGCTCGCGCCGCGGGATTGCCCGGCAGCCGTGCGTCGAATATTTCATTCATCGCTTCGATGTCGAATATCTGTCTGCCGAGCATCAGCGGACCATAGATTTCCGTGATCGCGGCGACCACGCTCTGCGTTGTGTCGGCAACGAAGTGCGCCGGGGTAATCGGGCGGATTTGTCCGTAGCCGATAACGCCATCGGCGTGTATCTTGACCAATACGGGTTTGCCGAGCAGTTGCTCGGGTGGGCCGGTATCAAAGCTGCCGCTGGAAATGATGCGCTGCAGGCGTACCGGCAAGTGCGTAATGAATACTTCTATTTTGTCTATCATTCAAATCCATGAGTTTGTTAAAAGTGGAAGATTAGCCCTAGAGTTCTCGAGTCGAATTGTAAACTTTGTTTGAGCTGAATTTTGTTTTGTTGACATGAAAATGCCTACACATCTATTCTACACAGTGCAGTCCAATTCAACAGGGGGATACCATGGGCATGATGTCGGAATTCAGGGAATTCGCGTTAAAAGGCAACGTTGTCGATCTGGCCGTCGGCGTCATCATAGGTGGCGCCTTCGGGAAGATCGTATCGTCATTCGTCGAAGACGTTATCATGCCCCCGATCGGCATGATATTAGGCGGCGTGGACTTCAAGAC
>CANJQI010000187.1 GCA_947476215.1 Betaproteobacteria bacterium | reverse complement strand
TCGATGAATTGATACAGGTGATAAACCTGCTTCAGTTTTCGCCGGCTGTCCTGGTTGAGCCGGCCGTCGCGCGTTAGGATATGCAGTGCCTTCAGCAGTTCAATGGACTGGCCGGGGCGGATTTCTGGTTTCTCTTGCATGGGTTACTATTTTAGGGAATGCCTGGCCGACGACTCAAGCACGGCGGATTCAAGTCTGAAGTGCAACAGCGTTATGACGCGAGTGTAGCTGCTTCATGAAGACCTCGTGAGGGGTTTTGAAGTCGAGGCATTTTCTGGGTCGGTGATTGAGGCGGTGCATGGCGAAGGCGACTTGGTCAGGGGTAATGGAATCAAAGCACATCTTGTTCGGGAAGAACTGGCGAATCAGGCCGTTCATATTCTCGTTCGCGCTGCGTTCCCATGGAAGATGTTCCTGATAGTTTGCTAAATGCCCTGCAACTGCGCGTTAAAAAGCACACGCTGGCAAAAACGGTGGACCTCGACTTCGTGGGTGCCAAGGCAGCCTTGGACCGTCACCCGTTAGGACCGCTGTAATAGCGCATGCATGCGCGGTCCCGCACGGTCTCAGCGCACATCAATGAAAATCCCGGCTCGATGTCGCGAGCCTGCCGAGCAGTTCGCTGTGGTCTTCCAGGCGCTGCGCAATAAGGTGCACGACTTCGCCCTCGCGTTCCAGCACGCCATAGACAGCCATCAGGCGTGAGCCCAGCAATGCGCGGCGCTGGCGGTTGCCGAGGTCGCGCCACACCATCACATTCACATTGCCGGTCTCATCTTCGAGCGTTACGAATACCACGCCCGAGGCGGTGTCGGGGCGCTGCCGTCCGATCACGATGCCGGCAGTCTTCGCCAGCCGGCCGTGTGCATAGGTTCGCAGTTCCGCGGCGGTCGAGAGCCGCATGCGTTTCAATGTGGGGCGCAACAGCGCCAGCGGATGGCGTCCCAGCGTCAAACCCACGCTGGCGTAGTCGGCGACGAGATCCTCGCCTTCGCTCGGTGCGGCAAGTTCGGGGGCGCTTTCGTTTATCACGGTGTTGCTGAACAGTGGCGTTGCGGCTTCCATGCCCGCGACCTGCCAGCGCGCGGTGCGCCGGTGCGCGGCCAGCGCGCGTAGCGCCGCGGCGTCCGACAGCAGCTTGAGGTCGCGCTGGTTCAGTTGCGCGCGCTGCGCTAAATCCGAAATCGATTCAAATACTTGCATGTCGCGGACCAGGACGATGCGCTGCGCGACCGAGCGGGCGAGGCCGCCGACCATCAGCAGCCCCAGCCTTACCGCCGGTTGGTGATCAGCGCCGTGCTCCAGCGTGCATTCACAGTCGCTTGCCGTGACATCGACGGGCCGCACTTCCACGCCATGCTTGCGCGCATCCTGCACCAGTTGTGACGGGGCGTAGAAGCCCATGGGTTGGCTGTTGAGCAGGGCGGCGAGAAATGCCGCCGGTTCGTGGCATTTGAGCCATGCTGAAACATAGACCAGCAGCGCGAAGCTCGCCGAGTGCGATTCCGGGAAACCGTATTCGCCGAACCCCAGTATCTGCTGATAAATCTGCTCGGCGAATTCGCGCTGATAGCCGCGCGCGAGCATACCGGCGACCAGGCGTTCTCCGATTTGTTCCAGGCCGCCTTTGCGCCGCCACGCCGCCATGGAGCGCCGCAGCTTGTCCGATTCCCCGGGCGTAAACCCTGCCGCGACGATCGCAAGCTGCATGACCTGTTCCTGAAAAATCGGGATTCCCAGCGTGCGTTCGAGCACGGCTTGAACCTCCGGGCTGGGATAGGACACGGGTTCCAGGCCCTGACGCCGGCGCAGGTAAGGATGCACCATGCCGCCCTGGATGGGACCCGGGCGCACGATGGCGACTTCGATGACCAGATCGTAGAAATTCGCCGGCTTCAGCCGCGGCAGCATGCTCATCTGCGCGCGCGACTCGATCTGAAACACGCCCACCGTATCGGCATGCTGGATCATTTCGTAAACGTGTGGATCCTCGGCGGGAATGTCGCTGATGCCGAACGGCACGCCGCGCCGCGCGCTCACCATGGCCAGCGAGCGGCGTATCGCCGACAGCATGCCCAGCGCGAGTACGTCGACTTTCAGCAGCCCGAGTGCGTCGAGGTCGTCCTTGTCCCATTCGATCACGCTGCGCTCCGGCATGGCCGCATTCTCGATCGGCACGAGGCGCGACAGCAGGCCGCGTGCAAACACAAAGCCGCCGGTATGCTGCGAGAGATGGCGCGGGAATCCCGTGAGTACGCCGACCAGCGCGATCAGTTGCTGAACCTGGCGGGTGTTTTCCGTGAAACCGGCCTCGTGCAGACGCTCTGTCATGGTGTTGCGGTCGTCCCACCAGGCGAAGGACTTGGCAAGGCGGTCTGTCTGCTGGAGATCGAAGCCAAGTGCCTTGCCGACATCGCGGATGGCGCTTTTGGTGCGGTAGGTAATGACGGTGGCGGTCAGCGCGGCGCGGTCGCGTCCATACTTGGTGTAGAGATACTGTATGACTTCCTCGCGCCGCTGGTGCTCGAAGTCCACGTCTATGTCGGGAGGCTCGTTGCGCTCCTTCGATATGAAACGCTCGAACAGCATGTTCATGCGGGCAGGATCGACCTCGGTGATGCCCAGCGCATAGCACACCGCCGAATTGGCGGCCGAGCCACGGCCCTGACAGAGTATCCCGCGACTGCGCGCAAACTGAACGATATCGTGCACGGTCAGAAAGTATGGCTCATAGCCGAGTTCCGCGATCAGCGTCAGTTCGTGTTCGACCTGCTGACGGACGTTGACAGGAACGGAACATGGAAATCGCCTGTGTAATCCTGCTTCCGTCAGCGTGCGCAGGTGAGAGGCCGGTGTGCAGCCAGCAGGCACCAGTTCCTCCGGGTATTCATAGCGCAGGCAATCGAGGGAAAACCGGCAGCGATCGGCAATGCGTATTGTCTCTGCCAGCAATTCCGGCGGGTAGAGTTGAGCAAGCCGCATGCGCATGCGCAGATGGCGCTCGGCGTTCGGGTAAAGCGAACCACGCGCATCGGCCACCGTCGAGCGCAGGCGGATGGCTGTCAAAGTGTCCTGCAGCGGCCGGCGCGAACGCACATGCATATGCACGTCGCCGCTGGCGGCTAGCGGCAGCCCGGAGTTGTCGCTCAACTCGCGCAGGTCATCGAGACGCGCGACGTCATCGGGGCCGGACAGCAATTCAGCCGCGATCCATGATCGTCCGGAAAAGCTATGCGCGAGGCGCCGCGCATCTGCAAGATTGGGTTGGTCCGGGATCAGGAGGGCGAGGCAACCGGCCACGCCCGCATCAAAATCCTCCCATGTTATGCAATAGCTGCCTTTCCCGCCGCGGCGGCGCGCGGTCGTGATCAACTGCGAGAGGTTGCCGTAGGCTTCCCTATCGGTGGCCAGCAGCACCACCTTGGGGCCGTCCGGTATTCTGAATTCGGAACCTATGATCAGCTTGAGTTTGTGCTCCCTGGCGGCAACATGCGCACGCACCACGCCGGCAAGCGAGCATTCATCGGTGATGGCGAGCGCCGAATAGCCGAGTCTGGTGGCGCGGCTGATCAGTTCCTCGGCATGCGATGCGCCACGCAGGAAAGTGAAATTGGTGATGCAGTGCAGCTCGGCGTAGGCCGGCAATATGGTTGACATGGGGTGTGGGCTCTCAACCCAATGGCACTACTTTAAGGTTCTCTGACGCTATGTGCGCCGACTTTAAACTTTGCGATTACCGGGTCAATTCAAACGCCTAACGCAGAGGACGCGGTGGACGCAGAGGTTCGCAGAGGGAAACCTTTATTTTGGTTTGGACCGGGCTTTTACCCTGCGCACCTCTGCGTCCTCGGCGTCCACCGCGTTGAGCGGTTGAGCTTCTCAAGTTTGTGTCATCTGACCATCAACCGAAAATCCCGTGCAGATACCACCCGCCTGCCTGCAGTCGCTCGCGGTATATCCACAAGGTTGAATGCGTTGTCGTTTCAGCGATGAAGTAATCGCGCTTGATGTCCGCGCCATCCCACCATCCGGACTCGATACGCTCGGGCCCCGCGATCAGCGCAAGAGGGCCATCCTGGTAGTGCGGCCTGGAAGCCGCTTCTTTCAGAGGCCGCGGTTGTTCGAGCAGCCATAACGGGCGCGGCGCGCGCGGCGCCGTGCCGGCACGGGCTCCCGGCGGCATCGCCCGCCATGCGTGCTCGGGTCTATGTTCAGCGCGTGGAGACAACCCCTGTACGGCATGTTTTCCCAGTCGTGCGCACAAGCGGTTGACCAGTGTTTCCCAATCGCCTGATACGCCGGTTTGTTCCTGAAAGAGGTCGCGAGTATCTCCCGCAAGCGCGAGTATCTCGCCGGCCTCGATCCGCATAGCTTGGACAGGTGCGATGAGCGCAGACGCTGCAAGGCGGTCTCTGACGAGGGTAATGAATTGAGCGGCCTCGCGCGTCGGCGCCACCAGTTCGATCTGCATGCGGGTGGGTGGCGCACCCTCGTGTACCAAGGTGAGCGTGTAGCGGTGTATGCCCGCGCAGCGGCTGCCGAGATAACCCGCCATCTGGATCAATAGCCGTTTGGCCGCGAATAGTAAAGCCTCCACATGGGTGACGTCAGCGCCGAGTTCAAGTTCCGCGGCAAAAGACGAAGGCGGGATATGGAAGCGCCGTGCTTCGGGCAGTTTACCCATTGCACGGTCGATCTGATCCAAGAGATCCTGTCCGAACCGGCGCGCTACGCCATCGCGCGGCAACTTCAGCAATCCACCGATGGATTGGACACCGACGGCGCGCAGGGTTTCCAGCGTCTTGTGGCTGCAGTCGAGTGCGGCAACGGGCAGTGGTGAAATCTCGGACGCGATCATGCGTTTGCAGGGCACGATTTTTCTGCTGCCGCCGCGCGCCAGCAGCCACGCGGCTGATGCCGTCGGTGCGCACCCCAGCATGCACGTGTAGCCCATTTCAGCGAGATCGTGCCGGATCGATTCGAGTATGCGTTTGATACCGCCGAGCAGTGCCAGACTGCCTTCGACTTCGAGCAACAATCCCGATGGAGGTTGCAGCGAGACGCTGGGCGTGTACCGTCCCGCCCATATCGCGAGCCTATCGAGTGCCGCGGCCTCCGCTTCGGGATCGCGCTGGCGATAATTGAGATTCGGCGCCAATGCACAGGCTGCGGACAAGCTCATGCCTGAGCACACCCCTGCATGACGGGCGTGCGGGTTGCAAACCGTCACGTTCCGGCCATCGGTGATAGCCCACGGCTCAGATTGCGTTGGTGTTTGCAGCAGCGATTCGAGCGGCAGGCATGGAAAATTGAGGGCGATCCACAACATGATGAGGTTTCGGTTTTTTTCTGCGCACGATCTGGGAAGGGCGTAGCAGTATGGGGTTGGCAAGGACGGAGCCGCGGCGCTTTAGTATGCGCACCGCGAGGTCTCCGGCATGAGTTTGCAGACTGAGTCGTAATGCCGCCGGCGTGGTATCGCGCTCATAGCGTGGTGCCCGGAAGATCACTGCCAGCCCCGCATTACCTTCAGCGGCAAGCTGCAGGCGGCGCAGCTCGGCATAGCTGATCCTGTCCGGCCAGGCGAGCACGGCTCCGCACACCCTGGAGCGCAGCGCCTGTTCGATGGCCCACAGCGTTTCGCGCGGCGAGCGGGTTTTGATACACAGCACCCGATCAAGGTCGATGCCCATCGCTTGTAGCGCAGGCGCATAAGGCAGATAGGGTGGTGCAATCCAGGCCAGCCAGCGGCCGCGTGCGGAAAGCTCTGCCAGCGCGTGCCCCAGAATGCGTAACTCACCGATGCCGTCATGCTGCGGCAGGATTTCGGTAAGAGCGGCCGTCGGCCAGCCGCCGCCCGGCAACTCGGCATCCAGCCGTGGAAACCCGCTCGGCAGGCTGGGTGTGGCGACACGTCCCAGTTGCGTGCCGCGCCAGATTGCGGGGTGGGTAAGCAGGGCGGCCAGGGAATTCATGCTGGCCATACTACAGAACGATCGTTCTGTAGTCAAAAAATCGTGTTATCCTGGCAAATTCTCTCGTCACTCCATCGCTGGTGGCGACGCGTAATGACAGTGGTTTTGAATGGAGACTGTATGGATCGCTCACGTGCCCTTGAATTGCTCATCGAGAGCAAACCCGTCTTGACCGTGCGCAATGGGGTGACTCAGCTTGCTCTGTTCGGTTCCACTGCACGCAACAATGCGCGTAGTGATAGTGATATCGATATCCTCGTCGCCTTCGATGGGCCGGCAACATCGGAACGTTACGCGCATACAGGAAGGGCTGTCCGCGACGCGCGAGCAGGCACGTAAGGAAGTCGAGGAACAGCAAAAACTCAAGGTCGCGGAGAAGGAACAAACCATACTCGCAATGCAGTAGCAGATCGAGGAACGCAAACGCCGCGCCGAGCAGGGCTCGCAGTAGTTGCAGGGCGAGGTGCAGGAACTTGAGCTGGAGCTGGAGAACCTGCTGTGCGCCAGGTTTCCGTTCGACACCATCGAACCGGTGCCCAAAGGTGAATTCGGCGGCGACACGCTGCAACGCGTGGTCAGCGCGGGCGGCCAGCCCAGCGGCGTCATACTGTGGGAGTACGAAACGTACCAAGAACTGGAGCGACGGCTGGTTGGTCAAGCTGCGCGAAGATCAGCGCACCGCGAAAGCGGAAATCGCCGTTCTCGTCAGCCAGGTATTGCCCAAAGGCGTGGAATCGTTCGATGTGGTCGATGGCGTGTGGGTGACCAGCCCGCGCGCCGCGTAACCGGTGGCGACCGTGCTGCGCCACACCCTGCTTGAGGTCAGCATGGCGCGGCAGGTTTCCGATGGCCAGCAGACCAAGACCGAGATGGTTTATCAATATCTGACCGGTCCGCGATTTCGCCATCGTGTCGAGGCTATCGTCGAAGCGTTTTCGTCGATGCAGGAAGACCTCGACAAAGAGCGCAAAGTCATCATGAAGCAGTGGGCCAAGCGTGAAGCACAGATCGAGCGTGTAATGGGCGCTACGGTTGGCATGTATGGGGATTTGCAGGGAATAGCTGGGAAGTCGTTGCAGGAAATTGAGGGATCAGAATTACCGGCTTTGACTTCGCAGCTTGAATTGAAAGGCTAGTCGAACTCGTATCAGAGTGGATTCAGAATCACGGTGTGGGATCGTGTATCAATCGATCATGAAGTATCATGAGCAGGCAGATTCGATTTCTTCAATTCAGGAACACGCCGTCATGCATATTTGTAATATCAATCAGGCTAGGGGACATTTACCACGCAGGATCGCTGCGACTGTCGCCGTCGTCCTCGCCTTTTCGTTTTTGAATATCTCCGTTGCACAAAACTACCCCGATCGCCCGGTGCGTCTCGTGGTGGGCCTGGCACCCGGAGGCGGTGTTGATTTTATTGCACGTACCCTCGGTCCGAAGCTGAGTGACGGCTGGTCGCAGCCGGTGGTGGTGGAAAACCGGCCCGGTGCGAACGGCATTATAGGAACCGAATACGTGGCCAAATCCAAGCCCGACGGCCTGACGGTGCTGATCGTCAATTCGGCGCATGCGATTAATCCGGGTTTTTACCGCAAGCTCCCGTACAACACGCAGGCCGATCTGGATGCGGTGACGCTGCTGGCGCAGTATCCGTTCCTGCTGATCGTCCATCCGGCGTTGCCGGCGCGCACGGTCAAGGAACTCATCGCGGTTGCCAAGGCGCGTCCCGGTCAGTTGGTTTACGGTTCGTCCGGCAACGGCAGTGCACCGCATTTGGGCATAGAAATCTTCAAGAGCATGGCCAACGTCAATATTCTGCATGTCCCTTACACGGGAGCAGGACCGGCGATCACGAATATCGTGTCCGGCGAACTGCAACTGATGCTGTTGAATCTGGCGCCGGTGAAGGGCTTGCTGCAGACCGGGCGATTGCGCGCGCTGGCGATTGCAAGTCCGGCACGTTCGTCAGGTTTGCCTGATGTGCCGACGGCAACCGAATCGGGGCTGCCGGGTTTCAACGTGGTTGGCTGGTACGGCATGCTGCTGCCTGCCGGCGTTCTGCAGGCGGTAAGAGCCAAACTGCATGCCGACGTGGTGCGGGCTTTGCGCAGCGAGGACATCAAGCAACGCTGGTCGTCGGAAAATACCGAGCCGGTCGGCAACACGCCGGATCAGTTCTCGGCGTTCCTGAAATCGGAAACGGCCAAGTTTTCAGGGGTCATCAATCGCATAGGTATCAAGGCCGATTGAGCTGTTGCTCAGTCATGCTTTGCACTCGTCGTGCCGTATTTCCGCAGACCCGGCAAGCCCGATATCTTCTACGAGATCGATGACTACACCGATCCGTGGAAGCCGGCGCCGACCATTTTGTTGCAGCATGGCGCGGCGCGTTCGTCGCTGTTCTGGCGGGCGTGGGTTCCATACCTGAGTCGTTTTTATCGAGTCCTACGCCCCGATTTGCGCGGGTTGGGGCGTTCGGGTAAGCATCAGGCGGCGGATTGCGGAATCAACTTTCAGGGTTACCGCGATGACTTAATCGATCTCCTTGATCATCTCGGTATCGAATCCGTCCACTATTGCGGGGAATCATCGGCGGGCACGCTTGGCATGGTATTGGCGGCGCAGTGCCCAGAGCGCGTGCGTACGCTCAGCCTCGTGTCCGCACCGGTTTCGATGTCCGAGGAAGACAAGACGAGCGCACTGGGCGGCTATGCGAACCGCATCGAGGCGCTGCGGAACCTGGGCTGTAGAGGCTGGCTGGAAGCATCCAATGCGGGGCGGCGTTTTCCGGCGGATGCCGATCCGGCGATGCTGGCATGGAGTCTAGCCGAGATGGGCAAGACCGACGTCGAGGTGATGATCGCGATATTCCAGTGGGCGTCGCAAGTCGATGCACGGCCCAGCCTGCCGAAAATATCAGCGCCGGTGCTGGGGCTGTATCCGGCAAGCGGCATCATCGCCACGGATGTGCACGTCGACCTCCTGAAACAACTGGTGCGTAACGTCAGGATAGTGCGCGTTGCATCCCGTGCTCACAGTCTGCAGGTTGTGCATCCGGCTTTATGCGCGCGCGAGGTGTTGTATTTTATTGCGCAGTGCGATGGAATTGCGTGTCGTGAGTAAGCAACTATTCGGCACGCATGCCGGTATCCTTGATGACTTTACCCATTCTTGCCATTTCAGATCTGACCGTGGCTTCGAATTGTTCGGGAGTGCTGGCGACGACTTCAACCCCGGTATTGAAGAGCTTTTCCTTGACGTCCGGCTGGGTCAACAGGCGCACGGTCTCCTGATTGAGACGTTTGATGACGGGTGCGGGTGTCCTGGCCGGCGCGAACAGGCCGGTCAGGGCTGCGGATTCAAAGTTGGGAAACCCTGCGGAAGCGACGGTCGGCAATCCCGGCATTAATGCCGAGGGCTTGATGGTCGTGACGGCCAACATTCTGATTTTGCCCGCCTTATCCAGCGGTATCGCGGCGCCGGCGGACGGGAACATGACTTGCGCTTCGCCCGCGAGCACCGCATTTATCGCCGGGCCGGCGCCTTTGTACGGAATTCTCACCAGATTCACGCCTGTCATGGACTTGAACAGTTCCGCGGCAAGATGGTTAGACGTACCGGTAGAGGCCGAACTGTAGTTGAGCTCTCCCGGCTTGGTCTTGGCGAGGGCGATCAGTTCCTTGGCGGAGCGGGCAGCCACCGAAGGATGAACAACCAGCACATTGGGCGACATAATGGCCAGAGATATCCACGAGAAATCCTTGAGCGGATCGTACGGAGGCTTGCTGACCATGAGTGGTATCAGCCACACCGAGCCGCCGAAGTAGAGCAGGGTATATCCATCTGGATTTGCCCTGGCGACAATTTCGCCGGGAATGACGCCGGCAGAGCGGCCGTCGATGACCACCTGCTGGCCAAGGCGTTCGGTGAGTCCCTGAGCGAGCAATCTCGATGCAAGATCGTTGCCGCCGCCAGGCGCTGAGGCAACGATGCGTATTGGTTTGAAAGGGTAATTCTGCGCGATGCTCGCGCCGGCGTTCAGTGCCATCAGTAATGCCGTCATCCCTTTGGCAAGAAATCCGGTGCGGCACAATGCGGTGCGTTTTTCCTCGCTACCAGAATGTAGCAAATCGTTCATCTCACTGGATTGCGCGTGCGGCGCGATGGCCTTCAGCGATGGCATTTTTCAGGCGGCGCGGCATGTATGCGTCACCGACCACGCGGACATCTTTTACGCCAAGATCGCGCAGTTGTTGCACGAGATGATCATTCACGGTCTGCACGCCCAGCCACAGCACCGCGCCGACGTTGGCTATGCGGATCTCGCGTTTGCCGTTGTAGTAATGACGGAGAAC
>CANJQI010000186.1 GCA_947476215.1 Betaproteobacteria bacterium | reverse complement strand
TCTGAACGTCAGCGACGCGAAGGATAGATTCTTCACGGCCGGCATGGAAGTTGTCGGCAGTTCTCCTGAGCAGTTCGCGGCTACAGTCAATTCCGAGTTGGCCAAAATGAGAAAAGTAATCAGGGAAGCGGGTATCCGGCTGGATTAATCAACGTCATGGGTTTTGCTCGGATCAGGGGGATATGTGGGTGTCCCGTCATCCTGGTTTTCGTGGCTCGCCCGTTTCGGCTTTCGGGGTTTCCGAGAATTACTCAATGCTGAATCGATGACGAAGCGTATTGCTGTCTATGTATGCTGTCGCTATTCGTTCCGAATGCCAGCATCCTTGATTACCTTGCCCATGCTGGCGATCTCGGCCCTGATCTTGGCCGCAAACTCCTGCGGCGAACTGCCGACGACCTCCGCGCCTACATTGACAAACTTTTCCCGGATGTCCGTTCTGTTCAATACCTTTACCGTCTCCTGATGAAGGCGGTTGACGATGCTCTCGGGGGCCCGGCCAGGTGCACGACCACCGGCAAGAATGAGACTAACAGTGGCGCGCTCCGATGCCAACGGTCTACGGCGGACTGCCGTTCACATGAATAAATAGTACGGGGTCCCCAAACCGGAAATTGTTTGGGGTTCTCATACGGCTAGCAGATCTACAAATTCATGCACCGGCGTTGCTTCAAGCCGTTGTTGAGACCGACATAAAGATAAAATCGCAGCTTGTCGCTTGGGCGCAAAACGGCGCGCGAGATTGGCTTCAAACTTGGCCTCCAGCAGCGGTATGCCGTCCTTACGGCGCGCCTGGTGTCCGAGTGGGTATTCAATTGTTATGTTGCGGGTCTTGCTGCCATCCTTGAAAAATACCTGCACGGCACAAGGCACGGCCCGCTTCTTCGGATCAGTGTTGTCGCGGGTCCATTGTTTGTTTTCTACACATACGGTCTTGGCGCGCAACACATCAATACGCGGGTCAGCGGCAACTTCATCCTCATAGTCCGTGACACTTAGACTGCCTTTGAGAAGAGCAATGGCAACAATGTACTGGAAGCAATGGTCACGATCCGCGGGATTGCGCAATGGCCCTCTTTTGTCGCTAATGGTGATGCCTCTTGAATGTGTCGTGATCACGATTTTCTCGACCTCCGCGAGCCGGGGGCTGACCTCGGGATAAAGCTTAAGTGCACACTCTACGGCAGGCTGACAATTGAAGGCGGTAGGATAAGAAATCTTGAAATTGACATTCTCAATGATGGTCGAGCCGTACTTGCGCTGAAATTCAAACGGCGCACCCTTGAAAAACGTGTCGTACGCTCCCCACTTCTTTGCGGACAGCGCGATGGGATAACCCATTTCACCCCGCAGCGCCAGAAGCGCCAGATACACCCCCCTGCTTGCCGCATCGGCGCCAGCCCAGGATTTGCGCGACCCCATACTACCTTCCTGGCGATAGTTGCGCAGCGTCTGACCGTCCACAAAAGAGTTTGACACCGCGCTGACTATTTCATCGTTCGTTCCTCCAAGCATTGCGGCAACGACCGCAGCGCTCGCGACTTTCACCAAAATGGCGTTGTCGTAGCCGTGAGAGTGGAAGCTGTTCCTGTGTCCAATTCCGCCCTGGATTTCGTATGCCTTGACCATGGCGGTCAAAACATCGCGCATCAGCAAGGGCTTCTTACCTCCGGCAATCCGGACTCGCGACAAATAGTCCGCGGTCGCCAGTATGGCGCCTATGTTGTCGGATGGATGGCCGTTTTCGCGCCCGCCCGAGGCCGTATCACTGAAGTCCAACCAGCGTATCATCGCGCTCAGATTAAATGCTGCCGCGACGGGATCGAGCTGGAACGATGTGCCCGGCACCTTGGCACCGTTCGCCACTGTTATTCCTGGAACCACAGGGCCCAGTAGTTTGGTGCACGCTGGGTGTAGCGACGCATGCAAAGCACAACCAAGCGAATCGATCAGGCACAGCCGTGCTGCGCGATAAGCCTCAACGCTCGTAATGCGATAGTTAATTACGTATTTGGCAATATCAGTCAGCACATTGTCAGCTTTGGGTGATGCGGTGGTCTTGGTCGACATGATCTTTTCCTTAATAGGTATTTTTACTTTTGATTAAAGACAATACGTTTGCAACGCAATTTCTTGTTCAGCACGCGATTCTCTGCCCGGAGGTATGCAATGACCATAACTGGCGGCGGTGGGCCCGGCCGGAAAAAAACATCAGCAGGAATGTGAGTAGCGGTGGCATGAAACCCATGCCAGGAGTCTACCGCATGACTTCGTTCAAATAAATGGACTTTACTGCTTCATCGAGGTGGGCACTGCCTGGCACTCACCCGGCTGGATGGCCGTAGTGCTCGTGGTGAGGAACCGGTCGATGGCGGTGCGAGTGGCGCCATCATGGGAACTGACCCTGGAGGTGGCGATGTACGGGCGGAGTAGGATCGCGCACGACCCGATTCGAACAGGTGAGCTTCGGCTTCGGCGTACGGATGACTTCATTTCCGCGCGAGACTGTTAGCTTCCAGTCCCGGCTAAAATACCAGCATCCCCATGCGCATTGTTTTCAGGAATATTTACGTAAGTTCATGAGTTCAAGTATCGCGGACCGTCTCCAATTTCACCGGATCTGGCTGCTCATGGGCTGGGCGCTCGTGCTATTCGTGGTTTTTGAATCGCTGACGCCGGATCCGCTCGCGATACCGGATGCGATGGGGATAGGCGGCGACAAGTTCGGGCATGCAGCGGCGTATGCAACGTTGATGTTATGGTTTGCCCAATTGTATTCAAGTCCGGACCGGCGGTATAAGCTCGCCGGGGCTTTCGTGGCGTTGGGTATAGGCATGGAGTTTGCACAGTTGCTTACGCAAGTCCGGTCATTCGAAATACTCGATATGATATCGAGCGGCGCCGGTGTCGCTTTTGGCTTCCTGATTGCGCCGCCACGCACCGTGAATATTCTGCATTGGCTGGAGTCAGTCTTTGCGCACAAATGATAGGACTGGATTGGAATCGCATCGTTATTAAGGAGACCATGAAATGGATCGCATCTCAGTTCCGGCGCTGTTGTTGCTGTCGATGATCGCGATGATGTCCGCGGATGTCCATGCGCAGAGTTACCCTGCCCGGGTGGTGCGTATTGTCGTGCCGTTTCCTGCGGGAGCGACGGGCGATGTGCTTACCCGGCATTTCACGCCCAGGCTCGCAGAAATATTCGATCAGCAGTTCATCGTCGATAATCGTTCCGGCGCCGCCGGCAATGTAGGGGCGGAGAGCGTGGCGCGTGCGCCCGCCGACGGATATACCCTGCTGACACTCACCGCGAGTAATGCCAGCAATCAGTCCCTCTACAAGAATCTGAGCTTCGATGTCGGACGCGATTTCGAACCCATCGCGATGATTGCGTCCGTGCCGTTTCTGTTCGCCGTTTATCCGCCGCTGCAGGCGAAGAACGTCGCCGAACTGGTGCAGCTTGCCAAGGCCGCGCCGGGCAAGCTCAATTTTGCTTCCACCGGTATCGGTGGCAGTAATCATCTCACCGGGGAGCTTTTCAAAATGGCCGCCGGCATTGATATCGTACACGTGCCGTATAAAGGCACCCCCGACGCATTTCCCGATCTGATCGCGGGGCGCGTGCAAATGATATTTGCGTCGATAGTCGCTACACTGCCGCAGCACAAAGCGGGGCGTTTGCGGGCGCTCGCAGTCACCAGCGCCCGGCGTAGTGCGCTCGCGCCGGACATTGCTACCGTCAGCGAGTCGGGTCTCGCCGGATTCGAATCGGGTACGTGGTATGCGTTGCTCGCGCCGGCGGGCACTCCGCGCGACATCGTTACGCGTCTGAATGCGGCAGTGGTCAAGATAGGCCAGATGCCTGAGGTTCGCGAGCGTCTGATTGCGGATGGCGCGGAGCCGTTGGGCGGCACGCCGGAGCAGACCGGCGCATTTGTGAGAAGCGAAATTGTGAAATGGGGCAAGATCGTCGCGGTTTCAGGCGCGCGGGCTGAGTAACATTATGATATATAAAAGAAAAATGTATCTCCGATGGATGTCTGCCGGGGTCGCGATGGTGGCGGCCAGCGTGTGTGTGTCATCCGGCGCCTGGGCGCAGCGAGCGCCGAGCACGGCAGGATCAGCGTATCCAGCCAAGCCGGTGCGCATCATAGTAGGCGTGGCGCCGGGTGGAGCGACGGATGCCCAGGCGCGCATGTTCTCCCAGAGGCTGTCGGAAAGCCTGGGTCATCAATTTGTAGTCGACAACCGTTTGGGTGCAGGCGGCCTGCTGGGTTTCACCACGGTCGCCTCGGCGACGCCTGACGGATATACGTTGCTTGCAACGTCACCCAGTCTGACGACGGTGCAGGCTTTCCAGGCCAAGCCCGCATACGATCCGGTAAAAGGTTTTGCACCTATCTCGCTCGTCACGCGTGCGCCGTACCTGGTCGTGGCGCATCCGTTGTTCGCGGCAAAGTCCATGAGCGAGCTCATTGCCTATGCGCGATCCCGGCCTGACACGGTTAATTTCGGCTTGTCAGGCCTGGGGTCCATTTATCATCTGGGCGCAGCGTGGATCTCCAGCACGGCCAACATAAAGATGGCGATGATTCCCTACAAAGGGGTGGGTCCCGCGCTCACCGATCTCCTAACCGGCCAGATCCACGTGACGTTCGCCAATCCCACCAACGTCGTGGGCCATGTCAAATCAGGTCGGCTGCGAGCGCTGGCGGTGACCAGCGCCGCGCGTTCAAGGGTTTTTCCCGAGTTGCAAACGGTCGCCGAATCAGGCGTGCCGGGTTTTAACGTGACCAGCTGGCAAGGCTGGCTTGCACCGAAGGCGACGCCTGCCGCGATCATCCACCGGCTGAGCACGGAACTCGCACGTTTTGTACAGTCGCATGAGATCGCTGAGCGGCTTGCAGCCGACGGCGGCGAGCCCGTGGGCAGCACGCCTGAACAGTTTCTTCAGCTGATCGTATCCGAGAGCGCGCGCTGGCGGCAGCTTGTGAAGGAGACGGGCATGAAAGCTGACGAATGATTTCGGGCATGTTTCAATTCCTTTGAAAAGAATTGCCCGTTCATTGCCTTCGTTCCCATTCGTCCCGAACGTAGCCCGGAAGAAGGCCATGGCTTTATCATGGCCGTATTCCGGGGACGCACCGGTGCAGGAACTCACGCGTCTTCAATGCGCGGCGCTTTTTCCCGGAATACGTCCTGCGGACTTCTTCCGGGCTACAGGAGATATGTGCATCGATCGGGCTGAATAGACACGATTTCGGGTCAGTCGCCACTTTTACCCTGAACCAGCAATAGTTCGAAAAGCGTGTCGAGTTGCTTCACTTCATCGAGTTTCCACAGTGTGTCGAGCAAGTCCTGCGCTTGACTTGCTGGCATCCACGACCCGGCCTGATCCAGAAACTTGTCGCTGATTTCCCGGTCGCTCATTGGATTGGCCGGATGCCCTTTGGGAAAAGAATGCCACGCTGACACCACTTGCCCGGACTTCAATGTTGCTTCCATGCGGCAGTTCAGGACGCGCGGGTAGGCTGCCGTATATTCCTTGTCTTCCGCGACTTTTATTCTCGCGGTCAGCGCAAGAATTTCGAGATTCCGATATCGCTGTGGCGTCATGGTGTCGGCAGTGATTTTTCCGTCGATCAGTGCGGCCCCGATAAGGTAGGGTCCGCTGTGGTCCGCTGTTTCGCGGGTTTTGGGATCCCAGCGCGCGGGGTCAAACGCATCTACCGACAAATGATACGCGCTCAGAAAAACCGTTATCGATACGATGTCATCCGGCACCACTTTCTTGCGCAGTTCAAGCGCGGTCCAGACAAATAACTGCGTCGAATACATGATGGGCAGAAATTTGAAATACGTGCCCTCAATCTTGTACGGGATGCCATCGCCGCCGAGTTTGCCCAGAGAGAACGGCACGCCCAGTTGCTTCATCAGGCCTGCTTTGCCTTCGAACGGCTCAGCCGGTCCGGTGATGCCGTGGCGCGCCAGCATTGCGGCGAACAGGCCGTTACGGCTGCCATTGGGGCCGGCCAGTCCTTTCCAGTTTGAAAGATCGCCTTTGCGGGTCTGGCCAAGACAGACGTTGGGGACGATGGCAAGCCCGAGCGCATGCGCGAGCTGTTCCTGATTCAGCCCCATCACCTTGCCCGCACCGAGCGCCGTGCCGGCGGCATGCATGACGGGGTAATCCCATCCTCTGGGGTTCATGACCGCATGATCCACCAGCTGGTCACAGATCTCATAGGCCAGCGCGATACCCAAAATCAGGTCCTTGCCGCTTCCGCCTCCGCACTCGGTAACGGCGAGCAGGCTGCCGATATTGTCGCTGGGATGAGGCCCCGCCTGCATGCCGTTGCCGCCAAAATAGTCGTCGCTGAAATCGGAGTAACGGATCATGGTGCCATTCACAAATCCCGCCATCTCGGCGGAACTCTTCAAGCGGGTGCCGATCAGGGTTGCGGGGTGTTGCGCGACGATTTGTGTGGCGATCGCGCGCGTCGCGACCACCGGTTCCGCATCAAAGGCTCCCAGCGCGCAGCCCAGCGCGTCGACGACGCAGCGTTTGGTGGCGTGGATGGCATCTGCTGTGAGGTCGGTATAAGATAAGCGTGCGGCGTAGGCGGAGAATGTTGCGCTGGTCTGGTCCATGATGTCATACCCTGTGAATTTTCGTCCGGCGAAGGTTAGCACGCCCGGCGCTGTTTGCCGAAGACAGGTCTTCATGGCGGCCAGAAAGTTTCTGCGCAGATGCGCGAGTTGAGACGAATTGTAGTGGGGAGCATGATCATATTTCTGAAGAAGTTTATTGCGGGATTGCTTCCCGCAGGCATTTTTCTGGTTGCAGGGGTGGCGCTTGGTCAGGCTTTAAATGATCCCGCGTTTCCGCGCAAGCCGATACGCCTGGTCACCGCCGAGCCTGGCGGCGGTGTCGATGTCGTCGCGCGTATCATTGCGCAGGGACTTACGACTAACCTCGGGCAGACTATCGTCGTGGAAAACCGGGGCGCCGCGAACGGCACGATCGCGGCGCAGATTGTTATGAAAGCGCCGGCTGACGGTTACACCCTGCTGATGTTCAGCGGCCCCTTTTGGCTCGCGCCGCTATTGCGGGACGGCGTGCCTTACGATCCGGTGCGGGATTTCGAAGCCGTGAGTCTGGCGGCGGGCTCACCCAATATTCTGACCGTGCATCCGGCCGTTACGGCCGAATCTGTGAAGGACTTGATCGCATTGGCAAGAGCCAAGCCGGGCGTCCTGAATTATGCCGGGTCGGGATCCGGATCGTCGCCGCATCTTGCGGCGGAACTGTTCAAGGCCATGGCCGGTGTCAGCTTGACCTATGTACCTTACAAAGGAGCAGGAATAGCGCTCACCGATCTGATTGCAGGGCAAGTGCAAGTCATGTTTGCGACCGCCACGTCTGCGACGACGCACGTGCGCTCGGGCCGGCTCAAGGCGCTGGCGGTAACCAGCGCACAACCGTCCGCCTTGTTTCCGGAATTACTAACGGTGGCTGCGACGTTACCGGGGTTTGAGACCGGCTCGCTGTATGGCCTGTTTGCGCCGGCAAAGACACCCGCTGCAATTGTTAACCGGATCAACAGCGAAGTCCTGCGCGTGTTGGGAAATACCGACGTAAAGGTGCGGTTGCTCAGCGCCGGAGCAGAAGTTATTGGCGGTCCTCCGGAGCGCCTGGGAAGAGCCGTCAAATCCGAGATGTCGAGATTGGGCAAGGTCATCAAGAGCGCGGGCATACGGGGTGATTAATGTATTTTCATCATTCATGACATTCCTGTCGTCAAGCGCCGTCGTCCCGGCGCACGCCGGGACCCAGGATCATCTCCGAGAACCGCGAGTAGCCTTCTGGATTCCGGTTTTCAGCGGAATGACGGTGGAATGTAACGAAATCTTGGCAAGATCAATAATCGCGGACGCTACAATTCAGTCAACGGGTAAATGAACATGAACAGGCACAAGTCGACAGGCATGAAAATATGTGTGACATTTCTGATGTCATGCGCGGTGACCGCAGTCTGTGCGCAAACCTATCCGACCAAACCCATACGCCTTATCGTGTCCACATCCGCCGGCGGCCCACAGGACATACTCGCACGGCAGCTCTCGGCATATCTTTCGGAAAGTCTGGGCAAACAGGTGGTTGTGGATAACAGGGCAGGGGGCAGCGGCACCATAGGCGCTGAACTTGTGGCACGCAGCGCGCCCGACGGCTATACGATGCTGGTGTCCGCCACCAATTTCATCATCCTGCCCTTGCTGGTGGGCAATGTGCCGTACGACCCGATTCGGGATTTTTCCCCGATCACGCTCATGCTGACATCGCCGAATATTCTGGTTGTCCACCCGTCGGTGGCGGCGACTTCGGTCAAGGAACTGATCGCATTAGCCAGGTCGCAGCCTGGCAAACTCAACTATAGCGCCGGCAGCAGTGGTGCTTCGCCTCATCTTGCCGGGGAATTATTCAAGTCTATGGCCAAGCTCGACATAGTGCACGTCCCCTACAAGGGCACCGCACCCGCGCTCTCGGCGCTGGTCGCCGGACAGGTGCAACTCATGTTCTCCACGGCGATTGCCGCCGTGCCGCAGATCAAGTCAGGCCGGGTAAGGGCGCTCGCGGTTACGAGTGCACAGCGTTCAAGCCAGGATCGCGATTTGCCCACAATTGCTGAGTCCGGACTGCCGGGTTACGAGTGCGGCGTAGGCTACGGACTCGTGATGCGTGCCGGTACTCCACAGACGATAGTGCGCGTGATGAACAGCCATGTTCTGAAGTTTCTGCAGCGACCGGAAACCAAGGCATCCCTGGCCGCAGAATGGTCGGAGGGGATCGGAAGTTCGCCGGAACAATATACACAGAGCATGAAATCGGATATCGCGCGTTGGAGCAAGGTCATCAAGGAAGCGAAAATCCGGCTCGAATAGTCAAAGGCTTGATACTTTGCTTCCCTCCCTTGCGCATTGCGCGGGGGGGGGCGGGGAGGGGGCATAATGACTTCGGAATTGTGGCAAATAACAATGGAGGTTAGTGCCGATGCAAGCAATGCGTGCAGCAGCGATTATGTTAATGACCGTCGCCTCTTTTGCATCAGCCCAGCAGTTTCCAGTCAAACCGATACGCGTCATCGTGCCGTACACGCCCGGTGGCGGCAATGATTTCGCGATCCGTACGATCTCGCAGAAACTGACGGAGTCATGGGGGCAGCAGATCATTATCGAAAACCGGGCGGGTGCCGAGGGCAATCTCGGCACTGCCTATGCGGCGCGGGCGGCGGCTGACGGATACACAATATTGCATGTCGACGTCGGCGCGTTGTGCATCAACCCGCTGCTGTTTTCGGATGTTGGTTTCGACACGCAGAAGGATTTTCTCCCTATCACCATGACCACCGAGCAGCCCTACCTGGTCATCGTGCATCCGTCGGTGCCGGCTAAAACGATCAAGGACCTGATCGCCATCGCAAAGGCCAATCCGGGCAAACTGAATTTCGGCAGCAGCGGCGCGCCGTCGCAGATTGCCGGTGAATGGATCAAGCATCTGGCCGGCATCAAGATGACGAATATTCCGTACAAGGGCGCAGCGCCGGCGCTGATTGATGTCATCAGCGGACAGATCGATCTTGCGTTTACCACGCCCGCCGGTCCGCTAGCCTTCATACGCAGCGGCAGGTTGCGCGCGCTGGGCGTAACCAGCCGCACCCGGCTCGATTTTCTGCCCGACATTCCCACTGTCACTGAAAGTGGCATACCGGACTATGAGGTGAGCGGCTGGTATGGTTTGTTTGCGCCGTCGGGAACGCCCAGGGAAGTGGTGGCGCGCCTCAATGCTGAAGTCGCACGCATACTGCGGCTACCTGACGTCAAGGAGCGGTTTTCGCGCGCAGGCATGCGCCCAGTGGGAAATTCTCAGGACGAGTTCGTAAGCTATATGAAGTCGGAGGTCGCGAAATGGCGCAGGGCTGTCGAGATCACCGGCGTAAAAGGCGGGAGTCTGTAATGACCATCAACAGAGTTACGGTAAATCCTTTGAAATCAGCATTTTCCGTGTGCATGCCGGCGTTGCTGGGTTTGTGCGCAGGCATGACGCACGGCCAAACTTTCCCGGTGCGACCGGTGCACATCGTTACGGCGGAGCCGGGCGGCGGAGTGGATTTTGCCGCGCGCTTCATGGCGCAGGGAATCACCGACAGCCTGGGACAGCCGGTCATCGTTGAGAATCAGGGTGCCGCGAGCGGCGCAGTCGCGGCTGCCCGCGTCGCCAAAGCGGCACCCGATGGACATACGCTATTGTTCTACGGCAATCCGTTCTGGCTGCTGCCGTACCTTCGCGACGATGTACCTTACGATCCGGTAAAAGACTTTATCCCGGTCACGTTGTG
>CANJQI010000185.1 GCA_947476215.1 Betaproteobacteria bacterium | reverse complement strand
TGGTATTTCCCTCCGCGGGCTCGGGAGGGCCATTTGTAAAATCGGGGAAATTGAAAGCGTTGGCAGTGACCAGCGCTGAGCCTACGGCATTGTTTCCGGGTGTGCCGACGATGGCCGAAGCGGGTGTGCCCGGTTATGAGTCAGTGTCCATCATAGGTGTGTTGGTTCCAGCGCAGACTCCGGACGGTATTATCCGAAGACTGAATCAGGAAATCGTGAAATTCATGATCCAGCAGGAAGTAAGAGACAAGTTTTTCAATTCCGGTGCGGAGGTTGTGGGCAGTTCGCCAGAGAGTTTTGGCCTTAAGATAAAATCAGAAATGTCGAGACTGGGCAAGATCATAAGGGATGTGGGCATCCGGCTGGATTGAGCTCGACACCATCTACCAGAGTATTTTGATTTGAACGGAATCGCATCAGTTGTGCCGGTTGCTTCTCAGGATCCCCTTCGGCTTCTGGGACACGCTGCCGCAGGGTTGCGTATTGATAACCTTCCACCCGAAGTATTGCAGCGCGCGAAGCAGCGAGTGCTGGATACGCTGGGCTGTCTGGTGGCAGGCTACGATGCGGGCATTGCCGATGCCATCCGGTCCTATGTCAGGGCTCAGGGTGGAAAACGGGTCGCAACCCTGTTGCCCGGTGGCGAAAAGACGACCACGGCGCTGGCCGGTCTTGCCCACGCAACATACATATACGGCATGGAACTTTCCGATGCCGCGCCTCGGGGAACTGTCCATCCTGGATGCGAAATCATTTCCATGGCGCTTGCCGTCGCTGAGCAGTGCGGATGCGGGGGAGAGGCGATCTTGCCCGCGGTGGTTGCAGGATACGAAATCGAGATCCGATTCGGATACGCGCTGCATCCCTCTGCCTACTATCGCGGCTGGTCGACACCGGGCCTGTTTGGTCCCATAGGCCCGGCAATCACCGCCGGGCATATTCTTGGCCTTGATGGAACGGGGCTGGACAACGCGACCGGCATTGCACTTAATCTCGCGCCATGCGCAACCGGCCGCACCAGTCAGGCATCGACAGCCAAGTGGCTGATTGGCGGGCATGCCTGCGCGACCGGCTATCTGGCGGCCGAAATGGCGATGCGCGGCGTAAAAGGCATGCGTGACGTGGTCAGGGGCTGGATGCCGGTGTTGTCCGATAAATACTTTCCGGAGCGCCTCACGGAAGGCATAGCGCCGGATGGCACGTTTACGCAATGGGAACTGCTGAGCGGCGTTGTTACCAAATACTATGCAGCGGTGGGGCCGCTGGCGTCGGCCATCGAAGCCGCGTTTGAACTGATCCGCAAACACGACATTGAGGCCGGGGATGTCGAAGAGATACATGCGGAGTGCATGCATCGTACTGCAATCTTCAATACCGTGCATCCGGATAGCGATGTTTCCGCCCGCGGCAGCCTGCCCTATTGCCTGGCGGTTGCGATTTGCACCCGTGATCCGGCGCAACTGCTGGGGCCCGCTTACCAGTCGCATGCTTTGCGCGATCCGGCGTTTTCGGCCATGGCGGACCGAGTGCGCATTACCGAAAATGAAGACTACGAGCGCCAGTACCCGGCGCGCAGCCTGGCGCGCATTACGATTACCTTACGTGGCGGAGTCAAACACAGCATGGAAATAGATCGCAGCGAAATCGGACGCTATTTGAGACCCACGGACGCCGATATCGAGGAAAAGTTCAGATTGATCGCCGCACCGGTGCTGGGCGAGGCTAAGACCCGCAAGGTGGTACAACTGGTGCAGTCCATGGAAACATTGCCCAATCTGAGCGAATTGATGGATGCGCTTAAACCTAAGTAGCCACCAGGACACGACAAGCAAGGTGAGATCATGATTTACGAGATGCAAATCTTTACATTGAAATCCAGAAGCCCGGGTGTGGTCGAGAAACTTTTTGCGCAGGCCATCGCGCAAGGACCCGGTTTTCCCAGGCTGCGTGCATTCTGGAAAACGGATGTGGGCATATTGAATCGCATTATTCTGGTGTGGGAATATCAGAACGCAGACGAGCGGGAGCGTGTGCTGGCGGAAGCGAATGAGGGCACGGGCGGATTGCCGGATTTTCGTGAGCATGTCGTCGAAGAGGAATCCAGAGTCTGGACACCGGCACCATTTTCACCGCCTTTGACACCGCGTCAAATTGGCAACTGCTACGAGATTCGTATATACGATTATCCGGTCGGTCGCATACCCGAAGTCATAGACAACTGGAACGAGATATTGGCGGAACGCCTGAAATACTCGCCGCTGGTTGCGGCTTGGTACTCGGACGTAGGGACGATACATCACTGGGTGCACATCTGGGCCTACTCGGATGCGGGTGAGCGTGAGCGCATACGCGCGGCAACCGCCAAGGCGGGCATCTGGCCGATATCCATCGTCGAGCAGCGTTTAAATCGCGTGCCAAAGTTTGTGGCATTGAAGATGCAGAACATGCTGGTTGTGCCGGCAAGATTTTCACCGCTGCGCTGACCCTGATGTCACAGCCACAGGCAGGTATTGCAATTGCGCTGGCGGTTGTGGCAACAGGTTCGGCGTACGGGCAGCAGCCTGCGATCGACGTAGCGCAGGCCTACCCGACCAAGCCGCTACGCCTTTTGACGTCGGAACCGGGAGGCGGGGCCGACATCGTGGCACGTGTCATTGCGCAGGGCCTTGTGGCCGGTCTCGGCCAGCAGGTGATAGTAGACAATCGGTCCGGCATCGTTGCCACTGAAACCGTGGCAAGAGCCCAGCCCGACGGATATACGATGCTGCTCTATGGCAGTGCATTCTGGATATCCCCTCTGCTGCAGAATACCCGTTATGATCCAGTGGGTGACTTTCTTCCGGTGACCGCGACCAATCGCTTCCCCAATATCCTTGCTGTGCATCCCTCCTTACCGGCGAAGTCCGTTCGCGATCTGATCGCGCTAGCAAGAAACCGGCCCGGCGACCTCAACTATTCCGCGGGCGGCGCGGGATCATCCACGCATTTGTCCGCCGAACTGTTCAAGGCGATGTCGGGTGCTGACATCGTGCGCATCAACTACAAGGGGGCGGGTCCGGCACTGAACGCCCTGATCTCTGGAGAAGTTCAGTTGATTATTACGTCGGCGATTTCGTTGAAGCCGCACGTGCAGTCGGGCCGGCTGAGAGGGTTGGCGGTTACGACCGCGGAGCCGACAGCGGTTGCGCCGGGGATGCCTACGGTCGCCGCGTCGGGATTGCCGGGTTATGAATCCGTGGGCATGACAGCCACGTTCGTGCCGGCGAGGGTGACGGCGTCCATCGTGCAGCGCCTGAATCAGGAAATCGTCAGGGTCCTCAACAAGTTGGATGTGAAGGATAATTTTCTGAAATCCGGTGTGGAGACAGTGGGGAATTCGCCTGAAGAATTGGCGGCGACCATGAAGTCCGAAGTGTCGCGCATGGGCAAAGTCATCAAGGATGCCGGCATTCGTGTTCAATAAAGGGTTCGAAGAATGAATTACAGTGGCGCAGTTTCCATCGTTGGCATAGGAACGTCCGGACTATCCAGAGCCTCGGCCGACACGCCCGTGACCATGGCAGCACATGCCGTCTCGCAGGCGCTGGCGGACGCGGGTCTGGAACGTAAAGATATCGACGGACTCATCAATCATATCGGTTCGCCGCGCGGTCCGGACTATGACAGAGCGGCCGGTCTGCTCGGGCTGGAAGTGCGTTTCGCATCGCAAACCTGGGACCATGGCCGCTTCGCCTCAACGGTGTTGCAGCACGCTGCCATGGCACTGACGTGGGGATTGGCGGATTACGTGCTGTGCCTGGCTGCCTACGCCAGTCCGCGGTTCGGAAAGCACGGCAGCAAGGAACGGCCGGATTTCCGTGAATCGCTGCGCGATGGCGGCGGACCGCATGCCGAGACGCCGCATACCGGATTAACCGCTCCTTCGGGCGCCACGGCGCTGGTGACTCAGCGCTATTTTCATAAGTATGGAATAGATCCCGCGAAGCTCGCGGCGATTCCACTGGCGTTCAGACGGCATGCGCGAATGAATCCGGGGGCAGTCATGCAGGGCGAACTGGATCTGGAAACGTATTTGAAGTCGCGCTACATCATCGAACCGTTGCGATTGCTCGACTGCTCGGTAATCGTGGACGGCGCGGTGGCGATGATACTGACGAAGACGGAACGTGCACGCGATTGCCCCAAATCGCCGGTAAAACTGCTCGGCGTTCAGGGACTGCACGCGGGGCCCAACGAGTTCATATTCGGCCTGCCGGGTCTGGGCATAGATCAGGCGCGTGTCTTCGATGAGCAGCGGCGTTGGCAGGATCAACTCGTATATCGCATGGCGGGCGTAGGTCCGAAGGACATAGGCACACTGCATATTTACGATGCTTTCTCGCCGCAGTTGCTGTTTGTGCTGGAGCGGTTTGGTTTCTGCGCGCCGGGTGCGGCGGCCGACTGGGTGCAGGGCGGGCGCATAGAACTGGGTGGCGAACTGCCGTGCAATACCAGCGGCGGTCATCTGTCGGAAGGTCAGCTCAACGGCTGGGGACAAATGATGGAGATCGTAAAGCAATTGCGTGGCGAGGCAGGAACGCGCCAGATCAAGGATCTGCGTCTGGCGCAATGGGCGACGACGGTTGGCGACTCCATCATTTTTGGTCTCGACAAGTGATGCGGATCTTTTTCGGGCTGTTGCCGACGACCGTACGTATCTGCACATTATTTCCCTCCCGTGCACGAAGTGCGGGGTAGGGTAGGGTGGGGGCAAGGCGAGATGTGCGGATGCGTATGGCCGACGAGAGTAAATCTACGTCGTGATGAAAATGCCGCCCACGCAGTTCCGGCTGACATAGCGAGGGATGCTCCGCGGCGCTTAGTATTCAGTGGACGTAATTCCGTAACCAATTGAAATAAAAAATTATTTTTACTTATTGAGGTGTAGGCTTGAGTACGATCACCCTGTGCGCCGTAGGCGATGTCGCGGCTTTTTTCCGTGAACCCGAGTCGATGTTTGTTCACACGGCCGACGTGCTTAAAGCCGCGGATATCACCTTCGGCCAGAACGAGAGGCATTATTCCAATCGTTACGACGAAGAACGGGATCTGTTACCCGGGGTGCCGCTGACCGAACTCTGCCCGCTCGAACATGCGGCCGCGCTCAAGCTGGGCGGATTCGGTGTCATGTCGTTTGCCAGCAATCATTGCATGGATTTGGGTGCCGATGCCATGCTGGAAACCATTGCCGCCCTGCGTGGCAATGGTTGTGCCGTCATAGGCGCGGGTAGCAATATCGAGGAGGCGCGCAAACCGGCGATATTCGAACGCAAGGGGACAAGGATCGCGTATCTGGCCTATTGTTCAGTGGGACGCATCGGATGGGATGCGGGTGCCCAGCGGGCGGGTTGCGCCCCCTTGCGGGCGCTGACTTACTACCAGCAGACAGACTATCAGCCGGGCACGCCACCGACGATCATCAGCATGGTGGTGCGCGAAGATCTTGAAGCGATGCGGCAAGATATCCGGAAGGCCAAAGAACAGGCCGACATCGTCGTGGTTTCGTGCCACTGGGGCCTGCACCACATTTCAGGCGCTATCGCGATGTATGAAAAAGAGGCGGCCCACGCCGCCATCGATGCCGGAGCAGATTTGATCATCGGCCACCACCCGCACATGCTCAAGGGGATAGAGATCTACAAGGGCAAGGGAATTTTTTACAGTATGGGTAACTTCGCGTTCGATCTTCCGCTGTCGGTCAGACTCAAGCGCCAAAAGCAAATGGGCAGCAAACATGCTTTCCACAGCATCAAGGTCGATCCCGAATATGCCGACTGGTATTCGTGGTCCGCGGAAAGTCGCAGATCGATGATCGTCAAATGCAGCATCGTCAACAAGACAATACAGAAATTGTCGTTTCTGCCCGTCTTGATCAATAACAGGGCACAGCCGGTCATCGTGTCGCGCGAGGAAGACGTTCAGGACGCGCTAAAATACATGAAGGAAATCTCGGCCAGCCAGGGTTTTGCGACGGCTTTTCGCGCAGAGCAGGGCGAAATCGAGATTGCTGCCTGATCGACTGGGGCGTAGAAAACGGAATGAAGGAGAAATGACCATGCGTGGAAGTTCCTTGGTTCGGCTGACCTTGATGATATCGCTGCTGCCCGGCATCGCGATCGCGGCTGATCCGGGCTATCCGAACAAGGCCTTGCGCTTTGTCACCTGTGAGGTGGGCGGAGGTTCTGATCTGGTGACGCGCATGGTCGCTCAGGGCATTACCGGCGGACTGGGGCAGACGGTCATCGTCGAAAATCGACCGTGCGGCGTTATTCCAGGCGATATTGTTTCGGTGGCGTCGCCGGATGGTTATACCGTGCTTCTGTCCGGCAGTCCTTTATGGCTGTCGCCGTTGCTCAAGGATGGCGTGCGGTATGACCCGATCAAAGATTTCTCGCCCATTACGCTGGTTTCGACCTCGCCCACGCTACTGGTCGTGCATCCCGCCATGCCCGCGAAGTCGGTCAAGGAGCTTATTGCGCTCGCCAAAGCCAAGCCAGGGTCGCTAAACTACGCGGCCGCTGCGACCGGGTCTCCCAATCACCTTGCGGGTGAGCTGCTCAAGTATCTTGCCGGTGTCAATATTGTCGCCGTACCTTACAAGGGAACCGGACCCTCGATCACTGCCTTGTTGTCGGGAGAAGTGCAACTGGCGTTTGCCAACGTGGCCGCGGTCATGTCTCACACCAAATCGGGCAGATTGGTTGGATTGGCGGTATCAACCTTGAAACCTTCGGCGCTCGCACCTGGCTTGCCGACGATCGCATCCACGGTACCGGGATATGAGATGGGTTCAATCTATGGTATCTGGGCTCCCGCGAAAACGCCCGCTGTTGCCATCAATCGCCTGAACCGGGAAGTGGTGAGTTTTCTGACGCGTGCCGAAGTCAAAGAGAAATTTTTTGCGGCTGGGCTGGAAGTGTTGGGCAGCACGCCGGCGGAGGTTACCACCACGATCAAGGCTGACATGGTTACGATGGGCAAGGTTATCAAGAGCGCCGGTATCAAGGCGCAATAAGCGGTCGTTGAAAAGGAGTCATTTAGCATGGATCGTGTCACTGTAGCGGCAGTCGGCGATGTCAGCACCGGCTTTGAAGCGCCGGAGAGCGGGTTTACGCATGTAATGGAGCCGCTGCGCAGCGCGGACCTGCGGTTTGCGCAGGCCGAGCGCCTGTATTCCGAACGCGGGAGCTTTCAGGAGCAGGCGTTGCATGACCATGCGCGACAGCATCCGCGCAAGGCGGCGGATTTCAAGAGCGTGCCGTTCGACGTTGTTTCCATAGCATCCAATCACTCGGGCGACTGGGGGCCCGACGCCGTTGCCGACACCGCCGAAACTTTTCGGTTACTCGGTATCCCCACGGTGGGCGCCGGCAGCGATATCACTGTCGCGCGCAAGGCGGCCTACTTCAAGTGCAAGGGACTGCGCATTGCATTTCTGGGATACGCATCGGTCGTGGCGCCACAGTCCTGGGCAACCGACACCCGTGCCGGTTGTGTTCCCATGCGGGCTCATACGTACTTTGAGCCCTATGAATATCAACCCGGAGCGCCGGCCCGGGTTGCGACTGTGCCCTACGACGATGATCTGGCGCTGCTCGAGCGCGATGTCAGGCAAGCCAGGAAGGACGCCGACTTGGTGTTCGTGTCGCTGCATTGGGGGGTGCATTGGCACTGGAAACCGGCGGATTATCAGTCTGTGGTTGCGCACGCCGCGATAGACGCGGGCGCCGTCGCCATATTGGGTCATCACCCGCACCAGATGCAGGGCATAGAAGTCTATAAAGGCGGGGTGATTTTCTACAGTATAGGCAATTGCTCGTTCTGGCAGGTGCCGGGCGGTAAGGCCGGTCATCCGAGCGAACCCCGCGCATCGCCGAATGGCGAATACACATTCGACCAGATTTATTCGCTCGAACCGGATCCGGGGCACAAGTTTCATTTCAAGCGGCACTTCAATGAAGGCGGCATCGCCTTTATCGAGGCGGACCATAAGGGACTGTCGCGAGTGAGTTTTCTGCCGACGCTCATGAACGACTGGGGCAAGCCGGAGGTTGTGAAACCGGGCCAGCCGCAGTTTGCCCGGTCGCTGGAATATCTCAATTGGGCGGGAAAGTTTATTGATGGCGGCGTCACCAGTATCAAGGAGGCGGGCGACCGGTATGAAGTGTATGCCCGCGCGTGATGAGTCGAAGATCGCCGGCGCTGCGGACATCTCTGTTTTCAAGCCGGTTTCGTGATGAGTGCTGATCTGACGCTGCCCGCGTTTGTGGATCGTCAGCTGGAGAAATCAGGCGATAAACCGGCTATTTTTTATGGCGAAACGGCGATGTCTTACGCGGAACTTTCCCGTTTGTCGCGTATCGTCGCGAGGTCTTTTGCCGACCTGGGTGTGCGGCGCGGCGACAGGGTTGCCGTGTGGCTGCCGAATATTCCTGCATGGCATATATGCCTGCTCGCGTGCTCGCGACTCGGCGCGGCGGTGGTTGCGCTCAACACCCGTTTTCGTAGCGCCGAGCTGGCGGAGATACTCGGCCGGGCGGACGCAAAGATACTGGTTTTATGGCCGGATTTTCGCGGCATCGATTTTGTTCCAGTCTTGGAAGAGTGCGACAAGGCGGCGCTCGACAGCATCAAGACCTACCTATGTTATTCCGAAGGCGGTGTATGTCCCGACAAGGTTAGAGGAAAACCCGCTTACAGCTGGCAGCAGGTGATCGCACAGAGCGAGCGGGATCAAGACGACAGCACGCCCGAATCGGGTTGCGTGATATTCAGCACCTCCGGCACAACCAGCGCGCCCAAGCTCGGTGTGCATACGCAGCAGTCCATTTGCCGCCACGCAATAGATACCGTGAATTCGTTTGGATACGACGCTGCCGACGCGGCTATCATGGTCGCGACACCGATGTGCGGCACATCCGGATTTGGCATGGGGGTGGCAGGTCTTGCCGCGGGGCGGCCGCAGATCGTGGCGCCGTTGTTTGATGAGGTTGAGACGGCCCGCCTCATCAGCGAGCAGCGTGTGACTCATATGCATGCCACGCATCATATTCTGCGCCGCCTGTTTGCCGCGGTTCCAGAGAATAACAACACGCTGAGTACGCTGCGACTGGTCAATTGCGGCAGCGGTGCGCCGGCGATGGTGGAAATGGCGAACAAGCGCGGCATATGCGTGGTGGGCATTTATGGTTCCACCGAAGTGCAGGCACGATTCTCACGCCAGGCCGAAGCCCTGCCGTTGCACGAGCGCGGTGTGGCCGGCGGTCGCCCCCTTTCCGATGAGGCGGTGGTGCGTGCGCGCAGCCTGGACAGTGGCCGGATACTGCCCCATGGCGAAGACGGCGAACTTGAAATCAAGGCGCCGAGCATGATTGCGCAATACCTCGGCAACGCGGAGGCCAACCGGCGTGCCTTTACCGAAGATCGATTTGTTCGCACGGGTGACCTCGGCCACACCTTGTCCGACGGCCGATTCGTTTTTATTTCGCGCATCGGTGATGTGCTGCGCCTTTCAGGATTTCTGGTGAGCCCCATCCAGATTGAGCGTGTGATCGAGGAGTATCCGTCGATCGAAGCGTGCCAGATTGTCGGCATCGAGGTGACCGGCAACTTGCGGCCATTTGCTTTCGTGCGCATAAAGACCGGGCATGGCTTTGATGAAAGTCAGCTTACGGCTTATTGCCGGCAGAAAATGGCGCCTTACAAGACGCCGGTGGCGTTTCACCGGCTCGACCAGTTTCCGGTAACGGAAGGGCCGAATCAGACCAAGGTACAAAAGGCCAAACTGCGTGAGATGGCGGGGGCTATTATGGCGGGAAAATCGTCACATTAGTTAGAAAGCAAGGGAGCACTTTGCCGCCAGATTTGGTGATTGCAAGGCATGGGGTCAAGTCTTTTGCAAGGCATGGGGTCAAGTCTTTCGTTATCGTACGATAACGAAAGACTTGACCCTATTCTCACGATAACGAAAGACTTGACCCTATTCTCACCCGATAACGAAAGACTTGACCCTATTCTCACCTATTCTCACTCAGCGCATCCGTGCGTCCGTGAAGGCGCGTAATCGGCGTGGTGAGAGTCCACGTCAAGAAAAGTTATGACCTTTGTAGTCGAAAGTAACTGGGTCGCTGTGAAGCGGGGTGGAGAGCAACTGGAGACGAATCGTCAGTCCGTAGGATACCCCTATCGGGGATCGTTGCGATGACATGATGCGCGAATACGAACCCGGATTGCGCTACGCTGCATCCGGGCTACACGCCTCTGCCGCTACATCACCTGCCCCGCGATCGCCAACGAACGGCTCAAGCGCGATGGCGCCGGTGACGACGTGCTGCAACTCAAAAGCGCCTGGCGCGACGGCACCACGCACATCATGATGTCGCCGCTGG
>CANJQI010000184.1 GCA_947476215.1 Betaproteobacteria bacterium | reverse complement strand
TGGGCAAGGCGATCAAGGATGCGGGAATGCGGGCGGAGTAGTTATTGGCAAGCTTTGCGCTCAGTCAGCTTTCGCTCCTGACGCCTTCACAATCTGCGCCCATAATGCGACCTCTTCTTGCAGTTGTTTACCGAATTCGCGCGGTGTATTGCCCACGGGTTGCGCACCCTGATCTATAAATTTCTTTTTTATATCAGTGGCATGTACGGCTTTCGCCACGGTCTGCGCGAGTTTGTCGATGATCGCGCGTGGTGTGGCGAACGGCACCATCACGCCGTACCAGATGTCCATTTTGATGTCGACGCCCGATTCCTTCATCGTCGCTACCTCGGGCAGGCTGTCGGCCCGCGTTGGTCCGGTGGAAGCAAGGGCGCGCAGCCGGCCTGACCTTACATGCTGTATGACCGCGGCGATATTGGGAAAACTGAGCTGGACTTCACC
Organism: Betaproteobacteria bacterium; assembly: GCA_947476215.1. Taxonomy (GTDB): domain Bacteria; phylum Pseudomonadota; class Gammaproteobacteria; order Burkholderiales; family SG8-41; genus PALSA-1004. The sequence continues at coordinate 10,056 of CANJQI010000184.1, read as the reverse complement.
ACCCAGCAACGATGTCATGGACGGGCCGCTGCCCTGAAACGGAATATGCGTGAGGCGGGTCTTGGTGACGGTTCTGAACAACTCGCCGGTCAGGTGCGAGACGGTGCCGCTGCCCGCCGAAGAAAAGTTAAGAGAGCCCGGTTTGGACTGAGCGAGTGCAATCAGTTCCTGCACGTTCTTCGCCGGTATCGCCGATCCGACTACCATGACGAGCGGTGTCGAGCACATGATGGATACGCCGGCGAGATCGCGCAACGTGTCGTAGTTGAGTTTTTGATAGAGGCTCATATTGATGGTCACCGTTGCGGGTGTAACCAGCAGCGTGTAACCGTCGGGCGTGGCTTTCGCGACATATTCGTTCGCGATATTGCTGCCGCCGCCGGGCCGATTTACGACGACGATCGATTGCCCAAGGAGTTCGCGCAGCTTGGGCGCCAGCAGACGAGCATTGATGTCCGCGCCGCCGCCGGGCGGGAAACCCACCACGATCTGCACCGGTCTTGAGGGGTAGCTTTGTCCCTGCGCATGAGCGGTGGCGGTGCATGCCAGGGGCATCAGCAGCATGACGATTTTCGTCACCGTTCGCTTGACGGATTTACTGCGTTGTCGGATTTGGCGAAGATGTAAATTGTCGCTTTTCAACATGGTCTTCCTTGAGTCATTGTAAATATTGGGGCGATATCATGGGCTCTGCCACGCAGGCTTGACGTCGTCACTGGCGAGCAGGGCGGCGTGCCGTCCCGCGATGCGTCCCGAGACGAACGCCCATCCGAGATGGTGTCCGTGGCCCTTCAACAGCAGTCCCCCCTGGCCATTTGAACCTGCGGCAAAAAGACCGGGAATAATCTCGTCCTGAGCATTGATGACTTCCAGTCGTTCGTTTACCTTGACGCCGCCATCCGTGTAAATGATGTTGGCGATGGCAGGCCCCAGCGCATAGTATGGAGGCACGGTGAGCTCAGGTCGCTCGCCACGCACCGACGCCCCACCGGTTGCCTTGCCGGCATTGTAGTCGGCTATCGTTTTCGCGAAAACGTGACTGGGTACACCGATTTTTTGTGCGAGCTCCGCAGGCGTATTCGCGCTATGCACGATATCACTGCGTGTGCGCCGATAGTCGTCCAGGTAGGCATATCCCACCGAAGGCGCCGAAGAGATAAAGTTGGGCCACGATGAAAAGCGGCTGGCAAGGTTCTGGTCGAAGATCAGATACGCTTTATATGCCGGACGCAAGGCGACTGCTGCGCTCAATGGATCGCGTTCCTGCGTTTCATTCGTGAATCGCACGCCATCGCAGTCCACCAGTATCGCACCCTGCATGAACAGGTTGTGCGAAGGCGCCAGTGAGGTGGTGAGGAAACTCATCAGGAACGGGCGCAGCAGCCAGGCAGGTAAATGGTCGAAGGCCCAGCGCATGGTTCTGGTGAGCGCTTTCACCGGCGGCAGGCGCTGAATAAGCTTGAGTTGCGCGGGTGGCACGAAGCGCATGCCGGGACCGCGCATATGGTCGCCATTGACAACCACCGCGCCACACTCGACCGCCATGCGTATGCCGTCGCCCGTGCTGGTGGGGTTGACCGCATCAACGCGCGCCACGCTCTCGGAGGCGTATTTTGCTTTCAGTTCACGGCCGGCGCTGTAGTCTCCGCCTGCGAGAACCACACCGCCGCGTGCCATGAACTCATGTTTGCGGCCATCCGGCAGCGTCGCCTGAACGCCTGACACGCGGGCTCCCTCCATCATCAGGCGATCAGCGCGGGTGTTGAGCCGTATGTCCACGCCCAGGTGACGGCAATGGCGCCCGAGAACGTACGGAAATGCCCTCGAATTTGGCAGCACATTGTGCATGCGCAGATGGCGGTGTGGCGGCTCGGGGAACGGGCCGACAAATTCAAGTCCCGTGCTCAGCAACCACCTGAACATGGCGGGAGTGTTTTCGGCCAGCACACTCGTCAAGGTCAGGTTGTCGCGGTGTATCAGTACGCCCGAGAAGCGCTGCATGTCCTCAAAGTGGAGCTGCGGACTGTCCTTGATGCCTTGCGCTATCTGGTGCGGCGTGCAAGTCGCGGAAATCGAGCCGACCGACAATGCCGTCGATCCGCCCAGTTGCGGGTTCTTCTCCAGCAAGATGACGTGCCGGCCCAATTCAGCGGCGGCGCTTGCAGCCGCCAGGCCTGTGCCACCGCCACCAATTACGATCACATCGGCGATTGTGCGGTTTGTCTCCACCCGTCGGTCTACTTCTTCTTGCGGAACACCGGTTTGCGCTTTTCTCTGAAGGCGTTGCCTGCTTCTTTCGCTTCATCGGTCTGGTAATACAGTGCTAACGCCGCCATGCCCATGTTCGAGATGCCTTTGATGTTTTCGCTGTCCGCGTTGAATGACGACTTTGCGATCGCGATGGCGGTCGGGCTGCGATCGAGTATCTCGGCGCACCAGCGTTCGACTTCCGCATCAAGCTGGTCATCGGGAACAACCTTGTTTACAAGTCCCATCGCCAAGGCTTCCTGGGCGCTGTAGCGCCGGCACAGAAACCACATTTCGCGCGCCTTCTTTTCGCCGACAACGCGCGCGAGGTATGCGGTGCCGAATCCCGGATCGACCGAGCCCACCTTGGGTCCGACCTGGCCAAACACTGCGTTCTCGGCGGCTATGGTCATGTCGCACAGCGTGCACAGCACGTTACCGCCGCCTATCGCATATCCGCGAACCTTGGCGATCACGGGCTTGGGCACATCGCGTATCGCCGCCTGTAGTTGCTCGACCGGCACGCCAATATAACCGCGCCCCGTGCGTTCGGATTTCTTGTCCGACGAGTCGCCACCCACGCCAAAGGCGCGCGTACCCGCACCAGTCAGTACTATGACGCCGATTTCATGATTCCATCCCGCCGTATGAATGGCGTCTATGACTTCTTCGTACATGCCCACCCGGAATGCGTTCATCGCCTCCGGACGGTTGAAGGTTATAGTGGCAACGCCGCCAACTTCCTGATAGAGGATGTCTTTATATTCTGAAGTCATTGCTGATTCGCTTTCTGATGAGTGAACGATGGTTTTTTCGATAATTTCAAACTACACTGCACCTGTGGCCTTGTCAATTCCTGGCGGTCACGAGAACAAAGAATAGTCCGTTGGCAGCGCGTGTGGGTATCGCGTACAGGCTTCGATCGCGAGATTACCAACGACGAGAAGTTGAACCTATGCTGGAGAAAAATAGCCATGTGGGACCTTGAGGCGGATGTTGTTATCGCCGGTTACGGTGGCGCCGGCGCCGCAGCCGCAATTGCGGCGGTTGATGCCGGGGCGACTGTAATCGTGTTGGAAAAAAATCCGGTCGGCGGGGGCAGCACCAAGTATTCGGGAGGCACGATGCGCGCATTCACCGACGCAGCCATGTCCGGCGATTTCATGGAGACGTTATGCGACGGCACCACGGGTCGCGATGTGATAGACGCTTTCGTTGGCGAGGCGAGCCGGAATCCCGAGTGGCTGAGTCAGTTGGGTGCGACGGTCATCCAGCAGCCGACCTATTCCACCTATCCGGTCAGCGAGCTCAAGGCTTTTCCGTCCATTCCTGGCGCCGATGGTATAGGCCATAGAGTGCGGGTCAAGGGTGCTGGCGGACCGGGTGGCATGGAATTGTGGGCAGTGCTTGCGCGTAACGTGGAACAGCGCAACATCGAGATCCGCTGCTCATCGCCGGCAACTGAATTGTTGGTCGAGAAGGAGGTCGGTGTCACCGGTGTGGTCGCGGTGTGCGAGGGCAGGGACGTACGCGTGCGCGCGCGGCGCGCGGTCATCCTGACTTGCGGCGGCTACGAATTTGATCAGGACATGCATCGTAATTACCTCGGGCAGACCTACTACGGCCTGGGCAATCCCGCGAATACCGGTGACGGCATACGGCTTGCCAGCGCGATCGGCGCCGATCTTTGGCACATGAACGGCGTCGCCGCGACATTCGGTTACAAGTTCCCGGAATTGCCCTATGCCATCAAGCAGGTCATTCCTTCGGCCGGGTTCATCTACGTGGACCAGGGGGGCGCGAGGTTTGTCGACGAGACCGGCACCGATGCCCACTTCATGTGGTCCCCGACTTCGTACGTCGATAGTCGGACGCTGGTGAGAACCCGCATACCGGCATATGTTATTTTTGATGAAGACACCCGTCTGAGAGGCGCCGTGGCGCAGACTGGCTACGGGAAAATCAGCGACATCTATCAATGGAGCCCGGACAACATGGCGGAGGTTCGCAAAGGCTGGATCAAGACGGCCGACAACGTGGGCGATCTCGCCGCACGGATTAACGTCCGGCCCGATCAATTGCAGGCAACCGTGGCGCAATACAATCTGCAGTGCGTGGGCGGATATGATTCGGCGCTCGGCCGCTCACCGCATACCCTGGTACCCATTGCACGGCCACCCTACTATGCCATCGAGATGTGGCCGTGTCTCTTTAACACGCAGGGCGGGCCCAGGAGGAATGCGCGCGCCCAGATCATCGACGTCAAAGGAACGCCCATCAAGCGCCTCTACAGTGCCGGTGAACTGGGTTCGTTGTGGCACCGCAACTATCCAGGCGCCGGAAACCTGAGTGAAGCGCTCGCTGTGGGCCGCATCGCGGGGACAAATGCAGCTGCCGAGCAATCTGCGTCAAATTGAATCAGATTCTGTTCATAAGCATTCTGAACGAGAGTGCATTTCACGGCAGCAGGGTGGCGGTTTCGCTCTACGCCCTGGAATTGGGCGCCAGTCAGTTCACGATCGGTATTTTGGTCGCTCTCTTTGCGCTTTGTCCCGTGCTGCTGTCGATTGCCATCGGACGATTTGCGGATCGTGTTTCTCCGCGGTTGCCGGTGGTCCTGGGGACGGCAGGCATGGCAGCGGCCTTGCTGCTGCCGCCCTTGTTTTCCAGCCTCACCGCACTGTACGCAGCGTCCTTCCTGATGGGCCTGGCCCATCAGTTGTATCTGATCCCCCTCGAAGCGGTCATAGGCGTCGTCGACGGCGCGAAAAATCGCGCCCGCAACTATGCCTTGATTACGATGGGATTTTCAGTTGCCAGTTTTAGCGGGCCGCTCGTCACAGGATTCTCGATTGACTACCTCGGCCACCGGCAGGCTTTTCTTGTGCTTACGGCGTTAACGGTGATGCCCCTGTTGATGCTTGCCATCCGGTCGACCTTCCTGCCCAAAACGGTTCAGCGTAGTCCCACAGCCAGGCATGGCAGTGTGCTCGACCTGTGGCGTCTGCGCAGCTTGCGCACCACGCTGATTGCCGGAAGCATTGCACTGTCGGCATGGGATTTATTCAACTTCTATCTTCCCATATACGGCCACTCGATCGGGCTGTCGGCATCCGTGATTGGATCGATACTTGCGGTGGTGTCCATCGCCAGTTTTATAGTCCGGGGCGGGATTCCATTCCTCGTAAAGAAACTGACTGAAGCCGAGATTCTGGCGTATTCGATATTTGCCGCGGCGGTTGCATTCGCGCTGTTTCCATTCCTTTCGAATCCCTATGCACTGGCGGCGATTGCGTTTCTGATCGGGCTGGGGGTGGGCTGTGCCACGCCGATTGCGATGTCGTTTATCTACGTGCTTACGCCGCCGGGCCGTATCGCCGAGTCCATGGGGTTGCGCAAGACCGTGAATCACGCCACGCATCTGTTGATCCCGCTCATCTTCGGGAGTGTCGGCACGGCATTCGGATTCGTAACGGTATTCGCGTCAAATTCAATCATCCTGGCCGCCGCCGGTTTCCTTGTGCGCAAGGCAGGGTTGCGCAACTCGGACCCGGGGCCGAAGCAGGCGCCATAGCAACGAAATATTCGCCGACGCGACTGTGAGTTGTGCTCTGCGTTTCAGATGCCGGACGTGTCGGTTACCCCATCAGGAAAGCTGTGCCTGAATTTCATTTTGGCGTCTTGCCAGGCGAAACCAGATAATTGCCGTAGCGCTCGCGCAGCGCGGTTTTCTGCAGCTTACCGGTTGCCGTATGCGGCAACTCGTCGAGGAACAATATGGCGTCGGGCAGCCACCACTTGGGAAGGCGGGTGCTCAGATGCGACACCATCTGATCGCTGGACAGGTCCTGGTCGGGCTTGCGCACGATGAACAGTAGAGGGCGTTCATCCCATTTCGGATGAACGGCGGCAATCGCGGCCGCTTCGGCAACGGCAGGGTGCGTCTGCGCTGTATTCTCGAGATCGATGGACGATATCCATTCACCGCCTGACTTGATCAGGTCCTTGGCGCGGTCGGTAATGCGCATAAAGCCATTCTTGTCGATTTTTGCGACATCGCCGGTATCGAAAAAGCCTTGCTCGTCGAGCACGTTGGAGTCTTCCATCCGGTAATAGCGGCGCACGATGCACGGGCCGCGCACTCGCAGGTTTCCCGTGGCAACGTCGTTCCATGGCAGCTTGTTTCCTGCGTCGTCAACGATTTTCATTTCGACCAGAAAAGGCGCGCGCCCCTGGCGTTGCTGCAGGGCCAACCGTGCTTCGCCTTGCAGATTCTGTGTTTCGGGCGTTAGCGAGCAGGCGGTCCCGGTGGGTCCCATTTCCGTCATGCCATATGCATTGATGATCTCGACGCCATGCCGTTCCTGGAACGCCGCCAGCATCGCGCGCGACGGTGGCGAGCCGCCTATGAACAGGCGTTTGAGGTGTTTCAGCGGCAGGCCGGTGCGGTCCAGATGATCGAGCAGGCCCTGCCACACGGTCGGCACGCCGCCGCTGATGGTGACCTGATGCGCCTCTATCAGTTCATGGAGGGACGCGCCATCGAGCCGCGCGCCCGGCAGTACCAGACTCGCGCCTGCCATCGGTGCCGTGAACGGCCACGACCAGCCGTTGGCGTGAAACATGGGCACGGCCATCATCACGATGTCGCGCGCCGAGAATCCGTACATGTCCTTGGCATTGATCGTTAATGACAACAGAACGATGGAGCGATGGCTGTACAGCACGCCTTTGGGCCGGCCGGTCGTGCCCGATGTATAGGAAAGACCGGCCGCCGTGTTCTCATCGAAATGGGCCCATGCGTAGTCGCCATCCACCTCGTCCAGCCAGCTCTCATAGTCGACGGCATTGCGCAGACTCGTCTGCGGCATGTGCGCGGCATCGCTCAGGACTATGTATCGTTCTATTGTGGGAAGTTTGCTGGCAATTTTTTCAAGCAACGGCACGTACTGCGCATCCGTGAACATCACGCGATCGGCGGCGTGATTGACGACGAAGGTGATCTGATCGTGAAAAAGCCGTGGATTGACGGGGTGATAAACGGCGCCGATGCCGGTTGCGCCGTACCAGACTTCCATATGCCGCACCGTGCTGGCCGCGAGGGTCGCGATGCGATCGCCGGGTTTCAGGCCCTGGCGCTGCAGGCGCTGTGCGACGCGCAGCGCGCGATCGCGCAATTGGCCATAGTTGGTGAGTATCAGCTGATCATCGGCACACGACACTATTTTGCGGCGCGCATGCTGGGTCGCCGCATGATCCAGCACCTTGTGGCATAGCAATGGCCAGTCCTGCGCCAGTCCTAACATTTCCGTTCCTCCCAATATCGTATCGATCGTCTCATGGCACGGTTAGCAGTTTGTTGAATATTGTCACAGTGGTAATCATTTCGTCATGCCGGTGCAAACTGGCATCCAGTAAGGTGTTGATTCGATTGACTCGCGCTCTCTGTGCACCGGCCTCCGCCGGTGTGACGAATCGAATTTCAACAGTCTGTTAGAGCGCCTTGATTCTATCGTAGAGGCGGCGCTCGAATGCTATGCCTTCGACGCGTCGGCGGGCGCGATCGCGGAATGCTCGTTCCGAGGGGATGCGGATTTCGTCCACGCCCGGCTGCCTGGGCGTGCTACGCACACATTCAAGCAGATCTGCAAGATACTGCTTGAACTGCTCAGCGGGTATCAGTAACCCGGGATCGAATACCATGAACAGAAACGCGGCCTCCTGTACCCGGCCTTGCGGCAGCGCCGCGCCGGCCAGCAGGCAAAGCGCCTGTATGGTCAACGACAGGCCGTAACCTTTGTGCCCGCCAAACGGCAGTATGCCGCCGCCCGCACGCACCGCTGCCGGGTCGCGTGTGGCCAGTCCCGAGGCGTCGATCGCTGCCCCTTCAGGCAGCAGCTGTTTCAGGCGCTCCGCAAGTATCACGTCGCCGCTGTTGAGCGCCGATGTGGCCATGTCGAATATCATCGGGTCGGGATCGCCGGGCAGGCCGAAGGCGATCGGATTGGTGCCGAATGCGTTGGTCATGCCGCCCAGCGGTACGACGACCGGGCCGCCGCAGGCCAGATGCATGCCGACAAAACCGGCGCGTGCAATCATTTCGAGGTAGTAGGCATTGCGTCCGCTCATGTAGCTGTTGTGTATGCCGACCAGCGCAAAGCGGTTCGTGCGTGCCTTTTCGATTGCCATTTCGGTGCCGCGATGCACGGCGTAAAACCCTATATGGTTGCCGCCGTCTATTAGTGCCGATACCGGTGTTTCATGTACGATTTTGAGCGGACTGCGTGCTTTTTTCATGCGCGGGTGTTCGGCGATTGTCAGTATGCGCGGCAAGCCCAATGCCCTGTATCCGCAGAGTTCCGCGTCGACCAGGTTGGCCGCAATGATGCGTGCTTCTTCGCGACTGAAACCGATGTTTTGCAGCGCCTGCTCGCCCAGCGCCGTCGCATCCTGGACGCTCAACACGATGGTTTTCTCTACACGTTGTTCATGAGGATCTGCTACATGCATCGGCTATTTCCGTTACGGTTATCGGCACCTGAATGGTGCTTGGTGTCCATGATAACGCAGGCACCTGCATTGCCGCGCGATGTGCATTTCTGTCATACTACACTTCCGAAATTGATGTTCGCTGGAGAGTCTGCGTGAAGCAATTCGTCAGTGCCTTGATCGTTGCGTGCGCAATTCCATGTGTTCTGGCGCAAAGTTATCCCGCCAAGCCGATACGCCTGATAGTGCCGTACACGGCGGGAAGTTCGATGGATATTATCGGGCGCATCCTCGCGCCGAGGATGCTTGATTCCCTGGGGCAGCCCATGATTGTGGACAATCGTGCCGGCGCTGGCGGAAATCTTGGCACCGCGGCGGCCGCCAAGTCTGTGCCTGATGGCTATACGGTAGTGCTGGGCGCATTGGGGCCGCTGGTGCAGAACGCAGTGCTTTATGCCAGTGCCACTTTCGATCCCGTGCGGGACTTCGCGGCGATCAGTCTGGTTGCCACGGGACCGATATTGATGGCCGTGCATCCGTCGATACCCGTCAAGAATCTCAAGGAGCTGGTGGAGCTTGCAAAACGACGGCCGGGACAGATCAGCTATGGCTCGGGGGGCATAGGCAGCGCGACACATATCGCCGGCGAAATGATCAAATTCGCAACGGGCATAGACACGCTTCATGTTCCGTATCGCGGCAATGTCGAGTCCATCACCGGCATGATCACCGGACAAGTCAGCATGGTCTATAGCGGAGCGCCGCCGCTGGTGGGGCTCGCGAAGGCAGGCAAGCTTCGTTTGCTGGCAACGACCGGTCCCAGGCGCATGGCCAGCGTTCCGGCCATGATGACGGTCGCGGAATCGGGGTATCCCGCGGCCGAGATGCTCATTTGGTATGGTGTTGTAGCCCCCGCGGGTACGCCCAGGGAAGCCATCGGCAGGCTCAATGGCGCGATAGTGAAAGCCATGAATTTGCCCGAGGTACGCGACCAGTTTGCGCAGCAGGGCCTGGATCCGGAATCGAACACGCCGGAGCAATTCGCGCAGATTATCCGCGACGATTACACGCGCTGGGGCAAGATCATACGTGCGGCCGGAATTAAACTCGAATAAGGCATAACATGACGAAAGATTCATATCCCAGTCACCCGCTGCGGCTGATCGTGGGCGCATCGGCGGGCAGCGCCGCGGCCATACTGGCGCGCGCGTTCGCGCCGGCGCTTGCCGCCGAGTTGCGGCAGCCGCTCAACATCGAATTTCATCAGGGCGAGAACAACGAATCCGGTGCGGCGCTGCTGACGCAGAGCGCGCCGGATGG